>CANJOT010000016.1 GCA_947475815.1 Burkholderiales bacterium
CATTCAATGCAGCATGAAGCGCGGTGCAATGCACCGCTGCGGATATCGGCCCAGGGGGCCAAAGGAATCGAGGAATCAATGGCAAGCAACAACGTTGCTCAATTCGCAGCAGAACTCAAAGTTCCGGCAGCCTTGCTGCTTGAACAGCTGCGCTCGGCCGGCGTCGAAAAACGCTCGCCGGATGACGACCTCAGCGAGGCCGACAAGGCACGCCTGCTCGAGTCGCTGCGCCGTTCGCACGGCAGCGCCGAGGGTGAAAAGAAGAAGATCACGCTGACCCGCAGGCAGACTTCGGAGATCAAGCAGGCCGACTCGTCTGGGAAGGCGCGCACCATTCAGGTTGAGGTGCGCAAAAAACGTGTGTTCGTCAAGCGTGATGAATCATCGGAAGCCGCGCCGGTGTCGGCCGAGACCGACGCCGCTGAGCTCGAAGCCAGCGCACGCGCCGACGAAGCACGCCTTGAAGCCGAGGCCGAAGCCGCAGTGCAGCGCGCCGTGGAAGAGTTGAAGCGCGAGCAGCAAGCGCAGGCCGCTCAGGAACGCCTCGAACAGCTTGCGCGGGAACAGGCCACCGCCGAAGAGCAGGCGCGTGCCGAAGCTGCCGTGCTGGCCGCGGCGCAGAGCCAGTCCGACACGGTTGAAGCCAAGGCCGAGGTCCAGCCTGAAGCCAAGTCTGAAGTTGTGGCTGAAGTGACGCTTGAGGCCCAGGCCGCGCCCGTCGAGGATCCAGCCATCAAGGCTGCCGGTGAAGCCGCCGCACAGGTTCGCGTGGCAGCCGAAGCCGCCACGCTTGAAGCCGAAGCCCAGCGCCAGCGCAATCGCCGCAAGGCCGAGGAAGAAGTCGCCGCGCTCAACAAATTCATGAATGCGCCCAAGCGCCTCATCAAGGCGCCCGCGCCGGTGCCGCCGCCGCCGCCCACACTGGAGGGCACGCTGCACAAGCCGGTTGCCAAGCCGGGTGCCCCGGTGGAAGCCAAGAAGGAAGAAAAGAAAGACGACAAGACTGGTGCCAAGAAGTCGGTCAAGAGCACGGCATTGTCGTCCACCTGGCAGGAAGAAGCCGCCAAGAAGCGCGCCATCAAGACCCGTGGCGACACCTTTGGCAACGCCGGCTGGCGTGGTCCGAAGGGTGGCGGTCACCGGCGTGGTGGTGGTCATCATGAAGACACCTCGGCCGGTTCTTTCCAGGCCTCCAGCGAACCGATCGTCCGTGATGTGCACATCCCCGAAACCATTTCGGTGGCTGATCTTGCCCACAAGATGTCGGTCAAGGCTTCCGAGGTCATCAAGCATCTGATGAAACTGGGCCAGATGGTCACCATCAACCAGGTGCTCGATCAGGAAACCGCCATGATCATGGTCGAGGAAATGGGCCACACGGCGATTGCCGCCAAGCTCGACGACCCCGAAGCCATGCTCGTTGATGCACCCGCCCACGACGCCGAAATATTGCCGCGTCCGCCAGTGGTCACCGTCATGGGTCACGTCGACCATGGCAAGACCTCGCTGCTGGACTACATCCGTCGTGCCAAAGTGGCCGCGGGCGAAGCGGGCGGCATCACCCAGCACATTGGTGCGTATCACGTTCAAACACCCCGTGGCGTGGTGACCTTCCTTGACACCCCGGGCCACGAGGCGTTCACCGCCATGCGTGCGCGTGGCGCCAAGGCGACCGACATCGTGATTCTGGTGGTGGCTGCGGACGACGGCGTCATGCTGCAAACGCGTGAAGCCATTGCCCACGCCAAGGCCGGTCAGGTGCCGATTGTTGTGGCCATCAACAAGATCGACAAGCCGGGCGCCAATCTCGACCGCGTGCGTCAGGAACTGATCGCCGAATCGGTCGTGCCGGAAGAATACGGTGGCGACACCCCCTTCATCCCGGTGTCGGCCAAGACCGGTGAGGGCATTGATGCCCTGCTCGAAAGTGTTCTGCTGCAGGCCGAAGTGATGGAACTGGCCGCTGCCAAGGATGCGCCGGCGCGTGGTCTGGTGATTGAAGCCCGCCTCGACAAGGGGCGCGGTCCGGTGGCCACCATTCTGGTGCAGTCGGGCACGCTCAAGCGGGGTGATGTCGTGCTGGCGGGCTCCAGCTTTGGTCGCGTGCGTGCCATGCTCGACGAAAACGGCAAGGCCGTGCAGGAAGCCGGTCCGTCGATTCCGGTCGAAATTCAGGGCCTCACCGAAGTGCCGGCTGCCGGCGAAGAAGTGGTGGTCATGGGTGACGAACGCAAGGTGCGCGAAATCGCACTGTTCCGTCAGGGCAAGTTCCGCGACGTCAAGCTGGCCAGACAACAGGCGGCCAAGCTCGAGAACATGTTTGACCAGATGGGCGAGGGCGAGGTCAAGTCCCTGCCGATGATCGTCAAGGCCGACGTGCAGGGTTCGCAGGAAGCGCTGGTGCACTCGATGAACAAGCTGTCGACCTCCGAAGTGCGCGTGCAGGTAGTGCATGCGGCGGTTGGTGGCATCACCGAGTCGGACATCAACCTGGCCATTGCCTCCAAGGCTGTGGTGATCGGCTTCAACGTTCGCGCCGATCAGGCCGCCCGCAAGCTGGCCGAAGGCAATGGCGTCGACATCCGTTATTACAACATCATTTACGATGCGGTCGACGAGATCAAGGCCGCCATGTCGGGCATGCTGTCGCCGGAGAAACGCGAACAGACCACCGGTCAGGTCGAAATCCGCGTCGTGTTCCGCATTCCCAAGGTCGGTGCCGTGGCCGGTTGTATGGTTACCGATGGTCTGGTCAAGCGCAATTCCATGGCACGCCTGTTGCGCGCCAATGTCGTCATCTGGACGGGTGAGCTTGATTCGCTCAAACGCTTCAAGGACGAC
The DNA here is from genome assembly GCA_947475815.1 of Burkholderiales bacterium. GTDB lineage: Bacteria > Pseudomonadota > Gammaproteobacteria > Burkholderiales > Burkholderiaceae_D > CANJOT01. Next base: position 2,842 of record CANJOT010000016.1, read on the forward strand.
GTCAAGGAAGTCAAGCAGGGTTTTGAGTGTGGTCTGTCGCTCAAGAACTTCGACGACCTCCAGGAAGGCGATCAGCTGGAGATTTTTGAAGTAACGGAAGTGGCGCGGACCCTGTAAAGGGCTGCAACTGGGGTGGTGTGATGGCAAGTCGTCATTCGAAATCGATTCCGAATCGCGGCTTGCGTGTCGCCGAGCAGATTCATCACGACCTCGCCGAGCTGATTCCGCGCGAGGTGCGTGACAAGCGTGCCGGCCTGATCACCATCACCAGTGTTGAGGTGACCCCCGATTACGCCCATGCCAAGGTGTATTTCACGACCCTGCTCGACGATGCCGAGGGCGCGCGCGAGGCGCTGCAGGAAAAGTCCGGCTGGTTGCACAGCCTGCTCTACAAGCGGCTGCACATCCACACCGTGCCGACCCTGCGTTTCGTGCACGATCAATCGGTGGTGCGCGGTATCGACCTGTCGCGCCTGATCGACGAAGCCAACGCGACACGGTCGACCGACGAGTAGGGCGCAGCAGCCGGGTTCGGCCAGCCAGCCGTCCCCTCTGTATGCACCGATCTCCCTGACGCCGACCTTCCATGGCCAGAATCAATCTCCACGGCATCCTGCTGCTCGACAAGCCCCAGGGCTTGACCTCGACCGGTGCGCTGGCGCGCGTCAAGCGCCTGTTCAATGCCGTCAAGGCGGGCCATACCGGCACGCTTGATCCAATGGCCACCGGCCTGCTGCCCTTATGTTTTGGTGAAGCCACCAAATTTTCTACCGACCTGCTCAATGCCGACAAGGCCTACGAGGCCGTGCTCAAACTGGGGACCACCACGACCACCGGTGACGCCGAAGGGGCAAGCCTCGAGGTGCGACCCGTGTCGGTGAGCGAAGCCGATATCGAGCCCGTGCTGGCGCGCCTGCGCGGGCCGATCCGTCAGGTGCCACCCATGTATTCGGCGTTAAAGCGTGATGGCAAACCGCTCTACGAATACGCCCGCGCCGGCATCACGCTCGAGCGTGAGGCACGTGAGGTCAGCATCCACCGGCTCGATCTGATTTCCTTTGCCGACGGCCTGATGCACCTCAGCGTCGATTGCAGCAAGGGCACGTACATCCGCACGCTGGCCGAAGACATCGGTGCCGCGCTGGGTTGCGGTGCCCATCTGGTCAGCCTGCGGCGCACGCGCGTTGGGGCCCTGCTGTTGAGCGATGCCGTCACGCTGCCCCAGTTGGAGGCGCTGGCACCCGACGCGCGCCTGGCGCACGTGCTCGGTCTGGATGCGCTGCTCAGTTCCTTGCCGCGGGTCGATCTCGAAGAACCTCTGGCGGCGCGGTTTTGTCAGGGCCAGCGTCTGCAACTCGGGGTGGCCGCAGGGCCGGCCGGAGAGGTGCGCGTTTATGGGCCAGCCGGCCTGATTGGTCTGGCCGACAGACGCGACGATGGTGTGCTGGCACCGAGTCGGGTGATCCATGCCGGCACAAGTCCGGCAGGTCCAATACCGGCAGGTGCAATACCCGCTGACGCAACACAGCCATTAATATAACAAACAGTACGATAACTTTTCGTCTCAAGCTGCTATAATTTACGGTTTTGCCGGATCGAGTGCATTGCATTGCAGCAAATGCATGCCAGCACAGCCCGAACTGGCGGTTTACGCGGCGTCTTGCCGCGTCCATCCCCTCTGAATTGTAAAGCGAGACCGGTCATGAGCCGCGCCCTGCGTAATATCGCCATCATTGCCCACGTTGACCATGGTAAAACCACTCTGGTCGACAAACTGCTGGGTCAAACCAAGACCTTCCGTGCCAACCAGCACGTTGACGAACGGGTCATGGACAGCAACGACCTGGAAAAAGAACGTGGCATCACCATCCTGGCCAAGAACTGTGCCGTCGAGTACGAAGGCACGCACATCAACATCGTCGACACTCCGGGACACGCTGACTTCGGCGGTGAAGTCGAACGCGTGCTGTCGATGGTTGACGGCGTGCTGTTGCTGGTCGACGCGGTCGAAGGCCCGATGCCGCAGACCCGCTTTGTCACGCGCAAGGCCTTGGCTCTGGGTTTGAAGCCGATTGTTGTGGTCAACAAGATCGACCGTCCGGGCGCCCGTCCGGATCACGTCATCAACGCCACCTTCGATCTGTTCGACAAGCTCGGTGCGACTGAAGAGCAGCTTGATTTCCCGGTGATCTACGCGTCGGCCCTGAACGGATATGCGTTTAACCACATGTCCGAGATGGAAGGCGCCAAGGATCTGCGCCCGCTGTTCGAGGCCATCCTCAAGTACGTGCCGGTGCGCAATGATGACCACGCCGACGGTCCGCTGCAGTTGCAGATTTCGTCGCTCGATTATTCCAGCTATGTTGGCAAGATCGGCGTTGGCCGCATCAAGCGCGGTACCGTGCGCGCCCTGCAGGACGTGGTGGTCATGCACGGCCCGGACGGCACGCCTATCAAGGCGCGTATCAATCAGGTGCTCGGCTTCCAGGGTCTGGACCGGGTCATCGTTGAGGAAGCGGTCGCCGGCGACATCGTGCTCATCAATGGTATTGAAGAACTCGGCATCGGCTCGACCGTTTGTGCACCGGAAGCGCCCGAAGGCCTGCCGCTGCCGCGCATCGACGAACCGACGCTGACCATGAACTTCTGCGTCAACACCTCGCCGCTGGCTGGCAAGGAAGGCAAGTTCGTCACCAGCCGCCAGTTGCGCGAACGTCTGCAGCGCGAGCTCAAGGCCAATGTGGCCCTGCGTGTGGCCGACACCGACGACGAAACCATTTTCGAAGTGTCCGGTCGTGGTGAATTGCACCTCACCATCCTGCTCGAGACCATGCGCCGTGAAGGTTACGAGCTGGCGGTGTCACGTCCGCGCGTGGTTTACAAGGAAATCAACGGCGAGAAGTGTGAGCCGTTTGAGTTGCTCACCGTCGACGTGGAAGAAGTCAACCAGGGCGGCGTCATGGAAGAACTCGGCCGCCGCAAGGGCGACCTGAGCGACATGCAGTCCGATGGCCGGGGCCGCGTGCGTCTGGAGTACCGCATTCCGGCGCGTGGTCTGATCGGCTTCCAGTCAGAGTTCATGACTCTGACGCGCGGCACCGGTCTGATGAGCCACATTTTTGACGACTACGCGCCGGTCAAGGGTGGCGACATGGCCGAGCGTCGCAATGGTGTGCTGATCAGTCAGGACGACGGTGAAGCCGTGGCCTACGCGCTCTGGAAACTGCAGGATCGCGGCCGCATGTTTGCCGTGCCGGGCGACCCGGTTTACGAAGGCATGATCATCGGCATTCATAGCCGCGACAACGATCTGGTGGTCAACCCGATCAAGGGCAAACAGCTCACCAACGTGCGCGCCTCGGGTACCGACGAAGCCGTGCGCCTTGTGCCGGCCATCCAGATGTCGCTTGAGTATGCTGTCGAATTCATCTCCGACGACGAACTCGTCGAGATCACGCCGCTAAGCATCCGTCTGCGCAAGCGTCATTTGAAGGATCATGAGCGCAAACGCGCCGTGCGCGAAGCGGCCTGATGGTTGCCGTGGAGTAAAAGAAAAACGGGCCTCGCGCCCGTTTTTTTTCGTTCAAAGAATGGACAGCATGCTGGCTTGGGATCCGCTTGTTCCGCATCGACGTTGGTTGACTTGATGCATCCGTTTAGATACCATCATGGAACCAAAGTATGGGTTATGGAGATCGCCATGAGCGAAGTAATGACCATCAAACAAATGCCTGCCGATTTGAAGCGGTACTGGGCCGAGGAAGCCAAAAAACATGATCGTTCCATGAATAAGGAAGTGCTGCGTGTTTTGGAAGCGGAGCGCTTGCGCCGCGAGGCGGCCCAATTGCCGGCCAAGGACATGGATCGCGTCATGGAAGCGGTCCGTCGTCTGCAAAGTTTTCCGGTGGTTGATCAGCGTCCCATCGAAACGATCCTCTATGATGCAGAAGGCATGCCAAAGTAATGAAGATGCTCGACGCCGCGGTGGTGGACTCGTCGGTATTGATCTGCATCGCGAAAGGCGAGCCCGCGGCCCATTTTTTTCTCCTCGAGATGATGAGGACCGGCAAGCTTTTCATCTCCGCGGTGACGCATGCGGAGGTGTTGCTCGCAACAATGTCGGTGCAAGGCGAGGGTGCCATCGAAGCCATGGAGGGGCTGATCGCTTCCCTGAAAATCGAGACCGTGGATTTTTGCGCTAACGACGTTCCCGCCTACAAGGACGTCGCGACCAAACATCACCTCAAGGCTAAGCCGCCAGGCCCGCTCAATATGGGCGATGTTTTTTCATTCCAGCTCGCCACGAAACTGAATTTGCCATTGTTTTTCCAGGGCAAGGATTTCCTCAAAACATCCGTGAGGAACGCGATGACCATGCTTGGTTATGCAATGACCGAGCAGAATCTGGGTGTGCCAGCCAAGTTGGACATGTAGTACCCTCGCGACAGGTACGGCGCGGCATTTTCCCCGCGACGACATCTTTTTTTACACGCAAAACGAGACACGGAACAGCACCATGGATCCCCTGCACAATCAATTCAAGGCCGACCTGCGCCAGCCCGGCGCGCGCATCGGCCTGTGGCTCGGCCTGGCCGATTCCTACTCGGCGGAAATCTGCGCCGGCGCCGGTTTTGACTGGCTGCTGATCGACGGCGAACATTCACCCAACGACCTGCGCAGCGTGCTGCAGCACCTGCAGGCGATCGCACCGTATCGGTCGCACCCGGTGGTGCGGCCAGTGGTTGGCGACCCGGCCATCATCAAACAGCTGCTCGATGTGGGCGCCCAGACCCTGCTGGTGCCGATGGTCGACACAGCCGAGCAGGCGGCCCGTCTGGTGGCCGCGACGCGCTACCCGCCGGTCGGTATTCGCGGCGTCAGCAGCGCGCTGTCGCGCGCCTCGCGTTTTGCCCGCGTGCCCGATTACCTGACCCGGGCCGATGACAGCATCTGCCTGCTGTTGCAGATTGAATCCCTCGCCGGGCTGGCCAATGTCAGCGCCATCGCCGCGACCGATGGGGTCGATGGCGTGTTCATCGGGCCGGCCGACCTGAGTGCCTCGATGGGGCATTTGGGGAACCCTGGCCATCCGGAAGTGCAGGCTGCCATCGAAGGGGCCATCGCGAAGATCCTTGCTGCCGGCAAGGCCCCCGGCATTCTCATGGCGGATGAAAAACTGGCACGCCGGTATATTGATCTTGGTTGTCGTTTTATCGCTGTCGGCACCGATGTGACCCTGCTCATGCGCGGCACGCAGGCTCTGGCCCAACAATATGGCGTCAAGCCCTGAAGCCCGGGCCCAACGACCCTCACAAGGAGAACTCCATGCAACGTTTTTCCCTGCTCATCAACGGTGAGTTGCGCGAGCCCGTCAGTGGCGCCTGGTTCAGCACCGACAATCCCTATACCTCGCAGGTCTGGGCCGAGGTCGCGCGCGCCGACGCCGCCGATGTCGATCTGGCCGTCAGCGCCGCGCACCAGGCGTTCACCAGTGGCCCGTGGTCGGAGTTCACGGCCAGCCAGCGCGGCATGCTGCTGCATCGGGTCGGTGACCTGATCGCGCGCGACGCACGCAAGCTGGCCGAGATGGAAGTGCGCGACAACGGCAAGCTGATTTCCGAGATGGCCGGGCAACTCAATTATGTGCCGCAGTGGTTTTATTATTTTGGTGGTCTGGCCGACAAGATTCAGGGCGCCGTCATACCGATCGACAAGAAAGGCTATTTCAATTTCACGCGCCATGAGCCGCTCGGCGTGGTTGGCATCATCACGCCATGGAATTCGCCGCTGCTGCTGCTCGCCTGGAAACTGGCGCCAGCCCTGGCCGCAGGCTGCACCGTCGTCATCAAGCCCTCCGAATTCACCTCGACCTCGACCATCGAGTTTGCCCGGCTGTTTGCCGAGGCGGGTTTTCCGCCCGGCGTGGTCAATGTCGTGACCGGCTTTGGCAACGAGGCGGGTCAGGCGCTGGTGGAACATCCGCTGGTGCGCAAGATCAGTTTTACCGGCTCGGACCAGACCGGGCGCCGTATCGGTGCCCAGGCGGCCCAGCACCTCAAGCATGTCAGCCTCGAACTCGGCGGCAAGTCGCCCAACATCGTGTTTGCCGACGCCAATATCGAAGATGCCGTCAATGGCGTGGTGTCGGGTATTTTTGCCGCGACCGGCCAGACCTGCATCGCCGGCTCGCGGCTGCTGGTACAGGCCAGCATTCACGATGAATTCGTTGAAAAACTGCTGGCGCTCGCCGCGACGGCGCGCCTCGGAGATCCGATGGATGCCGGCACCCAGGTGGGTCCGGTGACGACCGTGCCGCAATACGAAAAAATCCTCTCCTACATCGACATCGCCAAGAGCGAAGGGGCCAAACTCCTGATGGGTGGCAAACCCGCCAGCGGGGGCGCCTGTGGCACCGGCCGGTTTGTCGAGCCGACGATTTTTGGTGACGTGTTTAACCATATGCGCATCGCTCAGGAAGAGGTGTTTGGTCCGGTGCTCGCGGTGATTCGTTTTGCCGACGTGGATGAGGCCGTGGCGATCGCCAACGACAGCCGTTATGGCTTGGGCGCGGGGGTCTGGACGCGCGACATCGGCCGCGCGCTGCGCATGTCCGAGCGCATTCAGGCGGGCACGGTCTGGGTCAATACCTACCGGGCGGTGAGTTTCATGTCACCCTTTGGTGGCTACAAGGACTCGGGCCTGGGCCGCGAGAACGGCGCCGATGCGATCTATGAGTATTTGCAGACCAAGAGCGTCTGGATCAACAGCGGCGCGCCGACCGGCAATCCGTTCGTGATGCGTTGAGTTTTCTGCTTTAGCGATGTACTGTTGTATTTGTGCAATCTTGCTTGTTAACCGTTCCGTTCGGTTTTGGCAATATTTCGCACCAATTATAATTATTGTTATAAATTGCTGTCCTGGCAGTGTTTTTCGCTGCTCCCCACGCAAACACTTTGGGTGTCAGGATGGTTGGATTGGTCAGCGGTACCGGGCTGGGGCTGGAACTCTCGACGCTCGTCGACCTCAAGGCCCGGACGGATGATCTCGCCGGCGTCAATGGCGAGCGCGTGCGCGTCAACGTCGCCACCGGCAACCTCGTGGTGCAAGGGCTTGATGAGTCACTGGCCGGCATTGGCCAGTCCGCCATGGTGCTGCGCACCTACAACAGCCAGGGCCAATTCGAGGGCGACCACAACGATCCATGGCGGCTGAATGCCGAACAGCACGCGCGCCTGATCGGCCTTGCCAATCAGGCTGGCAGCAGCATCGAACGCACTGCGGGTGATGGCAGTGTGGAGGTGTATCGGTTTGATGTGGGTCGGGGTGTGTATCTGGGCACCGATGGTGCGGGGGCGTATGACCGCTTCGAGATCGCGGGCAGTGAACTGGTCTGGACCGATGGGGATTGGGGTTCTGTTGAGCGGTATGAAGGCAGTGGAGCAGGGCGGCTGACCGCGCGGGCCTCGGCGTCCGGGGCACAGCAGACTTACCTGCGCGAGCCCGGCGGGCGGGTGAGCCAGATCACCAATACGCGTTCAGACGGGGTGCTTGAATACCTGTCGTTAGCGTACACCGGCGTGCACCTCACCAGCGTCGCCACGGTCACGTCCGAAGATGGTGCGGTGCGTAGCCAAAGCCGCGTCAGTTATGAATATGACGATCAAAACCGGCTGTCGCTGGTGCGGGTGGACCTCACGCCCGAGGTGAGCAGCGACGCCAGCTTTTATCTGACGCGTTATGAATATGACGGTGTCAGCAACCGGCTTGCGCGGCTCAGTCAAAGTGATGGCACCAGTCTGGCGTTCGCCTATATGCGGGTGGGCAATCAGGATCGCATTGCCAGTGTCACCGATGGTTTGAACCAGACCACGCGGTTTGGCTGGGCGAGTGGTGCCACCACCGTGACGGATGCTTTTGGTCACGCCATGGTGCTTCTGCTGGATGCGGCCGGGCAGGCTACGCGCATTACCAACGCAGTCGGCGCGGTCAGCGAGTATGCGTATGACACGGCTGGCAATCTGCTCAGCGCCACCGATGCCTCGGGCGCGACGAGCACTTACGCCTACGATGCTTCGGGCAATCTGATTTCCCAACGTGATGCTGGCGGCAACACGGTCAGCCGGGTGTTTGATGCGGCCAACCAGTTGCTGGTCGAAACCGTGTATCGCGTGCCGGACCCGGATGGCAGCGGCCCGCTCGCGGCCAGCGAGGCGCTGAGCACCCGATATGTGTATGCGGCTGGTTTCAAACACCTGCTGCGGTTTGTCATCAGCCCCGAGGGGCGTGTTACCGAATACCGCTACGATGCTCTCGGCCAGCGTACCAGCACGCTGCACTACACGGCGGATCGTTTTGCGGTGGGGGCGGCACCACCCGACGAAGCGGCACTGACCACGTGGTCGCTCGGTGCCCCGCGCAGCCGTGTGCAGCGCAGCGACCTGCAATACGACTTTCGCGGGCAAATCGCCAGCGTGACCCAATATGCCAGCGTGGATACGTCGGGCAACGGCGTGGCTGACGGCAGTGAATCGGTCAGCCGCATGGTGTATGGCGCCCATGGCCGCTTGCTGCAAACCATCGGGGTTGATGGTGGCATCAGCAGTCTGGTCTATGACGGCCTTGGCCGCGTGATCACGAGCACTGACGCGCTGGGCCAGATTACCGTCACACAATACGACGACCTGCACCGCAGCACCAGCGTGAGTCTGGCCAACGGCCTGAGACGCATCGAAACGCGCGACGCCGCCAACCGCGTCACCAGCGTGATGGAAACCGATGGCGCTGCACACCTGCTCGGCGAGAGCCGTTTTTATTACGACGCAGCCAATCGCCTGATCATGAGCCGCAATCCAGTGGGCACGTGCCACTGGACCTGGTACGACGACACCAATCGTCGGATTGCCGAAGTGGACGGCAACGGTTGCCTGAGCGAGGTTCGTTATGCCGCTGATGGTCAGGTCAACCACACCGTGACGTGGGCCACGGCTGTGGATATCAGCCGTCTGGTCGATGCCCAGGGATTGCCGGTCTCCGTGGCCCTGACGGCGCTGCGACCAGCGGCCGGCAGCCTCGACCGGTTCAACTGGAATGTCTACGATGCCGCGCGTCGGCTGGTAAAAACCATTAACGCCGATGGCGCCGTTCTTGAGAACATGCTCGACGGCACGGGCCGTGTGACGGAGGTAATCCGGCATGCCAGCTTGATGGATGTGAGCGGCCTGATCAGCCGCTCTCGCGCAGGCGCGGCAAATCTCGCCCCCGGCGAGGTGTTGCCCAATCCGTCTTCCAACGACCGCTTCACGCGCCAGTATTTTGACGGCGATGGCCTGTTGCGGGCCACGGTCGATGGGGAAGCCAACCTCGTTGAATGCCGTTACGACGGCGCTGGCCAGCGCGTGGAGCAGATTAGCTACGCGACGCCGCTGACTGGTACACCACCGAGTGGCATTGACGCGCTATTGAGCAGCGTGACCGCCAGCGCAGACGATGCCCACACGATCTGGCTGCACAACACCAAAGGCCAGATCTGCGCAGAGATCGATGCCGAGGGTTACCTCACTGAGTACATCTACAACACCGCCGGACAGTTGGTGCAACAGCTGCGTTATGCCGACCGCGTCGCGGGCAACGTCACCACCGATTCCACACTCAGCCAGATTCGCCCCGATGCCAGCACCGCTCAATCTCACCGCTGGACCTACGGCCTGCTCGGCCGGCTGGTGCAGGAGGTCGATGCCCAGGGTGCCATCACACTATATCGCTACGACACCGCCGGCAATGTCATTCGCACCATCGAGGCGGCAGGCCAGCCGGAACAACGCACGCTCGTGTCCCGTTACGACCTGCAGGGCAGGTTGATCGGTGAACTCGACGCCATCGGTTCCGCCCAACTGAGCGGCAACCAGACGGCCGAAGAGGTCGACGCCATCTGGAGCACCCACGGCATCACCCACACCTACGATGCCGCCGGCCATCGCATCGCCAGCACCGATGCGCGCGGCGCCACCACGCTGTTTTATTACGACCCCGCCGGCCATCTCACCCACACCATCAACGCGCTCGGTGAAGTGAGCGAACAGCGCTATGACGCACTCGGCCAGCTCACCGCCACCACCAGCTTCGCCCGGCCCATCACCTTGAGCGGCCTGCACGGTGGCTTGACCGATGCCAGCTTCCTCACTGCGCTGGCTGCCATCCGTGACCCCGCGCGCGACGCCACCCGCAGTTTCGCCATGGACCGCGCCGGCCAGTTGATCGCCAGCATCAACACCGACGGTAACACCACCCGCAACAGCCTGAACGCCTTTGGCGAAATCATCACCAGCAGCCAGCTCGCCAGCGATGGCCACACGATCGAACAACGTAGCCGTTACGACCACAACGGCCGGCTGCTTGCCAGCGCGAACGACGCCACCGGCATCAACGCCACCACCAGTCAGCAATACGATGCCTTCGGCCGCATCATCCAGAGCACCGACGCCGCCGGCCGCATTCACCAACAAAAATACGACCGCCTCGGCCAGCTCATCCAGATCACCGGCCCCGACCAGAGCCGCCGCTCCACCACCTGGGATGCCTTTCGGCACGTGCGCAGCGAAACCGACGCGCTCGGCAACGTCACCGGCATGCAATATCTCGCCAATGGCAGCACGACGGTCACCGTCACTACGCCCGATGGCGCGCGCATCGAAACCACGCGCAACCAGCTTGGCCTGGTCGCCAGTGTGTCGCGCGCTGGCCAGCTTACCGTCTACACCTACGACGCCAACGGCCGGCGTATTGAGGAACGGCTCGACCCCGAGGGCCTCAACCTCACGCAGCGTTATACCTACGACGCCAACGGAAATCTGATCCGCAGCACCGATCCGTCCGGCGCGATCACGCGGTATGTCTACGATGCCGCGAACCGGCTGGCCGGCACCATCAACGCTGCCGGCGGTGTGCGCCTGGAGGTGCGCGATGCCCGCGGCCTGATCACCAGGACCGTGGCCTACAGTCAGCCCATCAACCTGGCAGTGCTGCCCGACACGCCGACACTGGTCCAGGTGCGGGCGCTGCTCGTGTCCAGCGCCAATGATGCCAGCGAACAGCGTGTGTTTGATCAGGCGGGACGCATGCTCGCCAGCGTCAATGGCCTGGGCGAAACCGCGCTGTACCGCTACGACCGTCAGGGCAATCTGTTGCAACGTACTCAGTGTTTCAACAAAGTTGATCTGACGACCTGGCAAGGCACCACCGTGCCGACGGTGGCAGCCGACGTTCGCGATAACACCACCACCTGGGTTTATGACGGACTGCAGCGACCGGTGTTCACCGTCGACGGCAACGGCGCGGTGACCGGCAGTGTGTATGACGCCGCTGGCAATCTGGTCTCGAGCACCCGTTACGCAACGCTTGTGAGCGTGGAACCGGGTCTGACCGTCGAGAGCCTGCAAGCACGGCTCTCACCCGACGTCACCCGCGACCGCACCACGCGGCAGGTGTTCGATGCCCTCAATCGTCCGGTCTGGAACATTGATGCGCGGGGTTTTGTGACGCGCAATGAGTATGACGCGAATGGCCGTCTTGCCAGCACCACGCGGTATGCCAACCCTGCTTCCGTGGGCAGTGCCAACAGCCTCGACGCCAATACAGTGGAAGCCGCGCTCGTCCCCGCATCAGACCAAGACCGCAGGGTGCAATACCACTACGACAGCGCCGGCCGCCTCACCTCCATCCAGGATGCCCTCGGTGCAACCGAAAGTTATACCTACAACAGCCTCGGCCTCAAGACCAGCACCACCGACAAAAACGGCAACACCTGGAACTACGACTACGACGCCGCAGGCCGGCTTGTTCAGGAAACCGCACCCAGTGTGGACGTCACCACCCTGACCACCGAAACCACCGGTGGCCTCAAGGTCGACACCGAGCACTCCGGCCCCGCGCGCCTGATCACGCGCTACGTGCGCGACGCCCTCGGCAACGTGCTCGCGCGCACCGAAGCCGCCGGCCGCCCCGAAGCGCGCACCACCCGTTATGAATACGACGCACTCGGCCGGCAGATCAAAACCATCCTGCCCGCCGTGGGTGTGTACGATCCAGCGAATGATCGCCTTGATGCCGTCACCGACCTCGCGCCCCGCAGTGAAACCACGCGAGCCTTGACCATCGAAGTCACCTACGATGCCCTTGGCAACGCGGTCTCGAACAAGGATGCGGCGGGTATCACCACCTCACGCACCTACGATGTTGCGGGCCGGCTGGTGAGCGAACGTGATGCCCTTGGCAACATCACCCGGCACGAACGCGACGGCCTGGGTGAGGTGATCAGCACCATCATCACCAGCAGCGATGGATCGAGCAGCCGCATCACGTTGTTTGCTTACGACCACAACGGCCGCCTGCTGCGCCAGACCGAACCGGCCGTCAGCGGTCTCGATCCCGATGCGCCCGTCGGCCAGCAAAGCTTTACCGCCGGTAAAACCACCGAGAACGTCTACAACGCCTTTGGTGATGTGGTGTTGATAGCGCAGTTGAAGAATCCTCTAGCCAGAACCTGGACCGTCAGCACGTATGTTGTGGACCAGCGTGGTCAACGCACCTTCAGCGTTGACGCTGCCGGCTTTGTGGTGACGCAGGCTTTCGACGCCGTCGGCAACGTGCTGACCACCACCGCCTACGCCAAACCACTGGCCAACTGGAATGGCTTGGTGGTGAGCAGTGCTGCGGGCCGTTACACCGGCACCCTTGCCGTGCCCGCCGGTGTGCCTGTTGCTTCGTTCGACGACCGAACCATCCAAACCACCTGGGATGCCAACAACCGCCGCACCAGCGATACCCTGCTCAACGTGGAGACCTTTGATCCCGCGACCAACAAAACCATCCGCACCAACATCACCACACGTTACGCCTACGACGCCGTTGGTAACCTCACGCGTAGTACCGACGCCACCGGCGCCGACAGCTGGTTTCAATACGACGCCCTCGGCCGCGTCATCGCGACCACTGGTCCGCAGGTCGGCAGCGCCAGCGACGGCAGCCTGATCACGCCTTGGATCGACACGCGCCGCGATGCCTTTGGCAACATCGTCGTGCAACGCCAGGCCGCCGGCACTGCGGTGGCCGCAACCACCGGGTACACCGCCCCCGCCAGCAACAGCACCGACCGTTTCACCTTCACCCAGTTCGACGCCGCCGACCACGCCATCCAAACCACCGACGCGCGTTTCATCAATCACTACAGCAGCTACAACGCCCAGGGCAAGCTCGCCAAACAATGGCAGGCCGTCACCGATGCCAATGGCGTCACGCGCACCAACTTTCACGTTTACCGCTACGACGCCGCCGGCCGCCAGACCGCCTGCATTGACGAAACCGTGCCCGTTTACGACCGCGCCACTGACAGCACCAGCCTGATCAACCCCACCGAGACCCGCCAGTACGACCGCTGGGGCAACCTCATTTGCGTTACCAATGCCAACGGCCATGCCACACGCAGTTGGTACAACGAATCCAACCAAAAGATTTCCGAGCTTGACGCGGCAGGACGGCTGATCACATGGGATCACGATATCAATGGTCAGGTCGTCGCGCAGCGCATTTCCAACGAAACCATCAGCCCGCCAGCCAGCGCTGGCGCCAGCGCACCAACGCCCGCAACACCGAACGACTCGCGCGTTACGTTCTATCGCTACGACAGCCGCAATCACCTCATCGAGACGCGCACGCCCAGCGTAACGACCGGTCGTGTTTCCGCCCTTACCGGCAACTACGAAGTCAGCAGCGGCGACGTCATCACCCGTCAGGAGTTAAACGCCTTCGGCCAGGTGGTGCGCAGCATTGACGCCAACGGTGGAGTCACGCTCATCTGGAGCGACCATGCTGGCCGCCCGCTGTTGACCCTCGATGCCGAAGGTTACGCCGTCGTGCAGCAGCGCGACGCCGCCGGCAGGGTGGTGCGTGAAACCCGTTATGCCAAGCGGTACGGCAACCCCGTCACCCCCGGCACCGACCCGTTACAACTGCTCACCACTTGGCCTACCGACGCGGCCGACCGCATCACCACCTTCAGTTACGACCTGAGCGGCCACCTGCTCAAGACCAGCCTGCTCAACCTCGCTTACGGCACCCTCAACAACAACGGCATTTTGAACAGCGCAACTGGCGCCGGCACCACCATCAACCGCGTCAATTTTGCTGGCGAGGTGGTGCAGCAGACCGATGTCAATGGCAACGTCACCGACATCACGCGCGATGCAGTGGGCAACATCATTGGCCAGCAACTGCCACGTTTCACCGATGCCAATGGCCAGAGCGTGCGGGTCACCAGTGAACAGGAGTGGGACGAGGCCAACCACCTGCGGCGTGTGATCGAACGTGGCAGTGATGCCAGCAGCACGACGGACGACGCCATCGCCACCACCCTCTACGGCGCCGGTGGCCGCCTGCAACAACAAACCGATGCCCTCGGCCAGACCATGGCCTATCGTTATGACGCGGTAGGCAACGTCACCGCCATCCTGCGCAGCCGCAGTGACGCCGATGGTTTGTTGATCAACGAATCCATCCTGATTGACTACGACGCCAGCAATCGTGAAGTGCGCCGCTCCATGGTGAGCGATAACAATGGCATCCGCACCGTCGGCATCACTTCCGAGACCCGCTTCAATGTCCACGGTGAGATCACCGGCACGCGCAGCTACGGTGGTACCACCGCACCAACTGCCTGGCAACGCATTGCGCAATACGATGCCCTCGGCCGCGCCTGGCTTACTACCGACGAGAAGGGCCAGGACATCGGCTGGCTCTACGACGCCAACGGCAATGCCACCCTCAAGATCGAATCTCAAACCGTCGACCTGCGCACCCTCAGCGCCGCCGAACTGCTGACCTCGCCCAACCTGCAGCAGACCATCACCGTGTACGACCGGCGCAATCAGGTCATCGACATCATCCAGCCCAGCATGGATGCCAGCCGCCCTGTGGTCAGCCTGCAGGCCTTCAAGGTGGATGTGGGCAGCACTGCCGGAGTTCCCACGCTGGCCATAGGCGCTTCGGTTGGCCCGGCCTCGGGGAACGGCGTCGACATGCTGCCCAGTCGCGGACCTGGCACACCCACCGTCAGTGGTCCGCTGCAGGTGTCGAGCAGCATCGACTGGGGTTATGGAGTTGCCCGCTTCGGCACTACCAGCGTGGGCATGTTGTTTCAGTTGCCAGCCCTCGAAACCATCTTTGGCAATTACAGCCTGCGCGTGCTGGTCGACGTCACCGCCGTGATCACGTTCACGCGCTCCATGGTGCCGCAACAAAACCTCACCCACGGCGAGCAACTGGAGATCGACAATCCGCACAACGTGGTTGTGCAGATGCCCACGCAGGCCTTCAATTCCAACACCTCCCTCGGCTATACCGCTAGGGTCATGCTCACTGCCGAAGGTCGGGAAGCTCAGGTCGCGGAAATCACCCGTTCCACCAATTCCATTGACCGCAGTGGCCTGTCGGGCTCGGTCACGGCGAGCGGCAGCAACATGCTGCGCCTGTCCAATGGCGAACTGATCGACGCCGCCGCCGTGGCCCTGTACGCCCGCCCCAGTGGCAGTGATCGTTATAGCCGCGTTGTCGTGACCAACGTGCTCGCCGGCGTCAGCCGCCCGGGCTCGTATTTTGTGGATACCAGCCCATTCAACGGTATCCGGACCGAACTTCTGTTCATCGCCGTTGCGGCCGATGGCACGGTCTTGCGGCGTGGCGTTTACACCCTCGACGGTGCGGGCAGAAACACCCCTACGGTGAGTGTTCAGCCCGAGAGCAACCAGGCCCGCATCAGCACCGTGAGCGGCTTGCGCGCCGACTCCTTTGGAACAGCCATCATCGGTGCCAGCAGCCTTGATTTTCAGGGCTTGCGGTTTGCAAACGGCACTTACGCCAGCAATGCACGGCTGCGTTATCGACCGGTCGCCAGCAGCGGTGCCTACAACACCATCACGCTCAGCCAGGGTGTGGCGCGTGGCATGTTCTCGCTCAACACCAGCCCCCTCGGCACGGGCAATGTCGAAGTTGTACTGGAGTTGTACGACAGTGCCTGGATACTCAAGGATCAACTCAATGGCCGCGTCAATTTGGGCAGCGCACCAACGCTGGCGCTGCAGTATTTCCAAACCCTGCCAGCCACGCTGACTTTCCAGAATCTGCCGGCCTCGGCGACCCGCCTGACCGTCTGGCATACGCCCACCGGCGCCGGGCTCAGCGGCAGCGCGACCCTGCTGGCCAGCAGTCCGGGCTCGTTCGTCTGGGACACGAGCGCCGCCGGACTGATTGCCGATGCCCAACTGACCTACTCCTATGGCTTGCGCTACACCGCCTGGGACGCCGATGGTTTAGTTGTCAGCCAGGGCCAGGGCAATGTCGTCCTTGGTGCCGTCGGAATCAACTCAAGCGCCACCCTCACGGCAAGCACAACGCGCGTCATTACGTTCAACCCCGATCTGCCTGCCGCAACGCGCATCGAATTGCGCTACCGCGTCAAAGGCCAGACCAGCGCTCTGTTCACTACGGTCATTCTCAACAGGCTGGCCAGCGGACTGTTCAAGCTGGACGCCAGCGCCCTCAGCCCCACACTCGACTACGAATACGACTACGAGGCCTTCGACGCCAGCAACAAATCCCTTACCCGCGTGTTTGGTGCATTCCGCGCCGACAACGACCCGGGCAACGACGCCCTGAACCGCGACGTGCGCTGGGTTATCGGCGGTCTCCAAAACAGCAGCACCCGAATTCACCGCAGCCAATCCCACAATGCCTTCGGCGAGGTCGATGCCGAAACCGATGGCCGGGGCAACCTCAGCACGTTCACCTACAACACCCTCGGAAAACTCATCCTCAAAACCGATCCGCAGGTCATCAATACCCTGAGCAACGGCACCCAGCAAACCATCAGGCCCATTACCCGTTACGACTACGACCGTCTCGGCCAGTTGGTCGCCTCGCGCGACGCCAACGGCTTCACCAGCACCCAGCTCTGGAACAACAGCACCGGCACCGCCTTCATCACCGACAGCTGGGCTGCCGACGGCGGCCATCAACGTCAACTGGCCGACATCCACGGCAACATCACCGCCCGCATCGATGAACTCGACTAGCGCACCAGCCTCACTTACGATCTCAAACACCAGCTCACCCGCATCGACCGCCCGACACGCACCGACGGCAGCCACGCCAGCGAAACCTGGCGTTACGACAGCCTCGGCCAGCGCATCGCCCACACCGACGCCCTCGGCCAGACCGAAAAAACCTTCTACGACAGCGCCCAGCGCGTCATCAAGACCCTTAGCCCCGCAGGCCGTGCCCAGACCTACAACTACGCCTGGGACAACACCATCGCCACCCTAAGCGCCACCGGCGGCTGGCGCCGCACCATCACCGACCCCAACGGCCGCACCCTGATCGACGACATCGACGCCAACAACCGCGTCGCCAGCCACACCGACTTAGGCGGCCACCGCACCACCTACCGCTACAACTACGCCGGTGCCCTGACCGACCAGACCAGCACCGCCGGCCAGAACATCCACTACAACTATTACGGCAACGGCTACCTCAAACAGGTGGTCGACAACGCCGTCAACGCCGAGGCCAACTACGAGTACGACGCCAATGGCAACCGCATCTTTGAGGGTTATTCCAGTGCCAGCGCCAACACCGGTGGCCTCAAAACCTGGTACCAGCAGAGCGCCGCCACCTACGACGCTCTCAACCGCATCAGCAGCATCACTGACCCGCGTTACACCATCACCTACAGCTACGACGCCGTCGGCAACAGGAGACGGGTGCTGGCCACCTACAGTGATGGCCTCAACGGCAGTTTACAAACCCAGGACTACTGGTACCAGTACGACGCGGCTAATCGCTTCACCGTCACCATGGGTCAACTGGTCAACGGCACCGTGGTCGCCGGCAGCAGCGGCGCCGGCGTCACCATCACCTACAACAAAGCCGGCATGCGCACGCAGGCCACTTATGCCTACGACAACCACCGCGAGGACTACTCCTACACGGCCGACGGCCAACTGACCGATGTGAGCATCAACGGTGTGTTGCGCAGCCGCCGTTACAACGACCTCGCCGGCCGCGCGACGCGTTATCAGGAATGGAACGCCAACGGCTCCCTCAAGACCGACACCAGCCGAATCTGGGATGCCGACAGCCAACTGACCCGCGAGGTCGACGCCGCTCTCGGCACCACCACGACCTACAACCGCCTGGCCGATGGCACACTCAGCAGCAGCGTTCAATCGGACAGCGCGCAATCCAACGGCACTGCCGCCACCACCCCGACCACTACGACCACCACGACCACCTCTACAACAACTTACGAATGGTGGGACGAGGCAAAACAAAGCACCGTCAAGATCCAGGCCGACAACGAAGCCAACCCCCGCTGGGCGCCCGGTTACTCGCGCATGACGTACGACCAGAACGGCCATCTGCTCGGCGTCATGGATGTCGCCGCCAACCGCGGCTTCAGTTACGGCAGCGACGCCGAAGGCCACGTCCTGCGTCGCGACGAGAACATCAACGGCACGAAAAACAGATCGCACAACTACTACTTCTTCGACGGCCACGAAGTCGGCAATGTCGGCAACGACGGCATCGAAACCCGCGACTACGCCCGCGAACTCGCCGCCACCTCGCAAGGCAGTGGCCCCGACCAGCGCTTCACCAGCGTCAGCCCCGTCGCCTCAGCCGATTTTGACGAAAACTACCAGCCCATCAACAGCCAATACCCTGGGCCGGTTCCGGACAAATACACCGTCAAAGCCGGAGACACCCTGCAGGGCATCGCGCAAATCATCTGGGGCGATTCCCAGATGTGGTACCTCATCGCCGACGCCAACGGCCTCGACGGCACCGAAACACTGACCACCGGCGTCGTGCTGACCCTGCCCAACAAGGTCAGCAACATCCACAACACCAGCAGCACCTGGCGCCCCTACCAGCCCGGCCTCGCCATCGGCGACACCAGCCCGACGCTGCCCGCGCCCCCACCCCCGCCACAAAGCGATGGTGGCTGCGGCGGCATGGGTCAGTTGCTCGTCAGCGTCATCTCGGTAGCCGTCGCGGTCGCCATGCAGCAGTACTACCTGATCGGCATGTCCACGCCGGTTGCCGGCGCTGTTGCCGCGGCCACCGGATCCCTCGCTGGACAGGGCGTGGGCGTACTCACCGGCATGCAGGACAAGTTCAGCCTGAAACAGGTGGGGCTCGCTGCACTCAGCGCGGGTGTGAGCGGCAGCCTGAGCGGCATCGGTCCCTTGGACGGCGAGTTGACCAGCATGGGCAACACCATCGCCCGCACCGCCCTCGCCAACACCATCACCCAGGGCGCTGCCGTGGTGCTGGGCCTACAGGATCGTTTCGATTTGCGCGGTGTCGTGGCGGCGGGTGCTGGCGCGGGTGTGTCAAAACTGCTGGCCGGCAGCTTCGCACCCTCCAACTTCACCGATGTTCAATTCAAGCCCGACCTGCCAACCAGCATCGCCCAGGCCACGCTCGCCGGCTTTGCCGGCGCTCTCACCACGGCCGCCCTGCGTGGCGGCCACGTCAGCGCCAACCAGATCGCCACTGATGCATTTGGCAACGCTCTGGGCAATGAGCTCGCAGACGCATACCTTGAACAGCAACCTGCTGAGCAGAAACGGCGCGACCAGCAACTGGCCGTTCGTTTCGCGATCTTTGATGCCTTTGGAGTGGATATCAATACATTGCCGGTAACACCTGCGCAACAGGCTACCGGACAAGGCATAGTCACTGGCCCCTCGGGGCCAAGGTTCCCCGAGCCAATTGAGTCGGCCGTCGGAACAGCCTACATCACAGGCAATTTCCAGATCAACAGAAGTGCGGTAGTTTCCGCCACATCAGAGTTAGACCTTGCCTCGGCGCATGACAAATGGCTTCAGACTGGCGAAAAGCCAATCTATGATTTTGGAGATCCATTTGCCACGGGAGGCGTCGGCGATCTATTGGCAGCGGGACCGGGCAGACTTGCGCGACCAGTTCAATTGGCACGGAACGCAAATGGCGACGCGGCAGCACAACTCGTGTCGGATCCCTTCAGTTTGCTTGGCCCCGGTTGGGCCAACGACTACAATGGAATCGGAGCCGAAGCGAAACGTAACGCTATCAAGCAGGAGATTGAAGAGATCACCAGAAACCTGGGGCAAGGCGCGCGAAGAGTACCCGATTTGCAACAGGCCTTGAATGAGCAAGGTTTATTGGTCAATGACTACTCGCAACCACAGCTTGAGAGATTCCGCACATTTCAAAATCTAGAAAATCTTCGAAAACTTGGCATTGTTGAACTGGATGAAAATTGGGCGGTAAAATCGATCACGAGAAATCGCGAGATGCTCATCAACCCTCGCGAGATTCGATTTACGCAGGAGTGGGTCAGTTACAGCAAAGGAATGGGCAGCGCAATGTACACGATTGATTCCATTGCGGCGGCAGTGCGCGACAATCCTATAAGTCTTCCCGCAATTGATGTGGTGTTGATGCCAGATGGAAAATTGACAAGTCTTGATAATAAGCGACTCACTGCAGCTAGCGGCGTTGATGCAGCGAATATTAAAATATTCATCAGAGACGCGAACGAGCAATTAACCGCTGCCGAAGCGAAGAGATTTCGCAGCGAGGTAGATGGCGAGAAAATTTCCCCAAGAACATGGGGAGATGCAACCGCCTTGCGAATTTTTAATCAAGGCGATGAATTCGCGAGGAAATTTCGGCAGGGGAGCGCAGTCGTTCCGTTTGTCAACCAAGCCCCAGTAAATAGCATATGGGGACTAAAGTTCAACATTAGCCCCATATTCAGGAGTAGATGAAATGACTAAAGTTCGAGATTTACCGTGGGCGAAAAATATTCCGCCAGATCTCGCACCATTTATGCTGGATGCAGAAGTCCACGAAGCAGAAATTTGTATTCCAGCAGATGAAATTCCAAAGGGCTTTAGTTATCCGAAATCGTACATACAATATATTGAGAATAATGGCACGAAGATGTGCAATTTAAAGCCTTGGGGTCTTACCTGTAATATTGCCGAGTCAAGCGTTGAATATAGCAAAATTTACAATCGTCCATTAGTGGTCTTTGCGCAAGCTTTTCATGAAGACATGATCGCCTGTTTTGAGGGCATTGCCTCCAGCGAACCTCGAGTCATCATCATTGATCCTTGGCGAGCAGAAGGCCCCGACGTTGTCGACGAACTCCCTAATTTTGAAGCATGGCTTGGTTGGGCGATGGAGCAAGCAACCGAACATGAAAATGTGCGACTCGCACTGCTACAAAAATCGGCCATTGGATCCCCGAGGAATTAAAATCACGGGAAGCTCGGGGTCACACGGGAAGTTCGCGGAGTTCGGGGTCAGATACCGTCTTGGAAGCTCGAAGTCTTGACTCTTGCGTCGTCCCTGTTGAAACATCGCGCCCGAAGATGCTCTGTGAGTTCGGTGATGTCGCGGGTTGTTCCAGTGCAAACTATCTCCTGAATTCTTCGATCCTAGAGTGCATTTGATCCGATTGATCGAAGGATGGCTTCCATTCGAAATCTGCCTTAATATTGTTATTTGTTGCCTATATGAAACAATTTTTAATTCACGATGGTTATTAGTCAATTTATTTTTTAGAGATAAAAGTATTCAAGAAAAGCAAGATTTAGAATGTTAGAAATTTTATTTAACTTGCTGCTACGGCAGGCAGGAAATAATATTTTTGATCTCCATATAAATCTTCCTTGAGGAATAAAATGAAATTCTCGCACTTCAAATTCGCGGCTTCCCTGATCGTCGCGGCCGTGGCGCTTCCGGCGGCGGCTCAGCAACAAGGCTTTTATTCTGATTTCAGCGTTGGCAGCAGCAAGCAGCATCTCATCGTCGACAATCTTGGTGACTTCAACGACCGCACCACCGCCTGGAAAATCCTGGGTGGTTATGGCATCACCCAGTACGTGGGCGTGGAGGGCGGTTATATTGAGTTGGGTCGGGCCCGCGCGAACATTGCCGGGTTTTCGTTTGAATCCAAGCCGCGCACCTTCTTTGCTGCCATCACGGGCGCGCTTCCGGTGAACACGCAGTTTGCGCTCACCGGCAAGGCTGGCGTGGCCATCAGCCGTACCCGTATCAGCGATGGCGCGGGGTTTTCTACCACCGAACGTTATACCAATTCGCTGCTCGGCATCGGCGCGACCTACAAGTTCACCGATAAGCTGTCGCTGGTGGGCGAGTATGAAGACCTGGGCAAGATCGTCAAGCAGCCGGGTTACAACCTGAAGGCCAATGTGACCTCAATCGGGTTACGGTATCAGTTCTAAGGCAGGACTCGGAGTTGGCGGTTACCCGGGTCAAGGATGGCCTGTGCGGTTTCAGTCCGGCACCAGCAATGGTTTGCCGGCCTGGCCGCTGAGAATCAGTTCAAACGCGCGCGCTGCCTCGGACAGGGGCAGGGTGTGGGTCAGCACCGGTGTCAGGTCGATCTTGTTTTCATAAATCAGGGGCGCGCCCTTGACCCAGGTTTCCCATAGACGCCGGCCGTGGATGTTGTAGACCGTGGGTCGCTTGTTGCGCATCATGTTGAAGTCAAACTGCATGGCATGCGGCGGCGTGGCGCACCAGCGCAGATCGCCGCCCACAGTCAGGCAGGCGAAGGCGTTGATCACCCCTTCCGGCTGGCCGGTATATTCAAATACCACGTCAGCGCCCTGGTTGTGGGTCAGGTCGTTGACGCGCGCCAGCACATTCTCGTTGGCCGGATCGATCACCATGTCGGCGCCCATCGCCAGCGCGGCTTTGCGGCGCAGCGGGTTGGGGTCGACACCGATGATGCGCTGCGCGCCGAAGTGGCGTGCGATGCCGACATTCATCAGGCCAATCGGACCGCAGCCATTGATCAGCACGCTCTGACCAGCGACGCCGGTTCCTTCCAGCGTGGCGTGCATGGCGATACCGAAGGGTTCGAGCACGGCGGTCAGATGCTCTGGCGCGTCGGGCGGGTTGACCCAGGCAATCGACGCCGGCACGGTGACGAATTCGGCGAACGCCCCATCGACATGCACGCCCGGGTAGCGCGTGTTTGGGCAGACGTGGGCGCGGTTGGTTTTGCACTGATGGCACACGCCGCAGGCGATGTGACTCTCCAGACTGACGTGATCACCGGTTTTGACGTTGACCACGTCCGCGCCAACCTGCACCACCACACCGCTCATTTCGTGACCGATGATGCGTGGCAACTGTATCCAGTTGACGTAACGCGGCGCCCATTTGTAGATCTGCACGTCGCTGCCGCAGATGCCCGCCGCACTCATGCGAATGAGGATCTCGCCGGAGTCCGGGCTGCGCACCTCCTTGTGGATCAGCGCCAGACCGTTGGTTTCTGGGGCGACCTTTGCATAGGCGAGCATGACATTCTCCTGGAGCTTTGTATCTGATTGTTTTGGACTGACTACTCGGGCTTGACCCCGGCACTGCGCGCCACCTCGCTCCAGCGCTTGATCTCGGCCGCCAGCGCGACACTGAATTCTTCCGGGCTGGTGGCGCGTGGCGCGTACTCGAGTTCGGCGAAACGCTTGGTAATGTCAGGGCGTCTGGCGAAGGCAACAATTTCGTTGTGCAGCTTGCGCAGAATCGCCGGCGGTGTGCCGGCCGGCGCGAGCAGGCCGTACCAGACTAGCGGTTCATAACCGGGCACCGTTTCAGCCACGGTGGGCAGGTTCGGCAGGGTGGGCGCGCGTTTGCCGGTGGTCACGGCGAGCAGCCTGATTTTGCCGGAATCAATGAAGGCCTGGGCGGCAAGCTTGGAGCCGAAGCTCACCTGTACCTCGTCGTTGGCCACGGCCAGCGCGGCCAGCGCCTCACCTTTGTACTGCACCTTGACGATGTCGGTGCCGGCCATCTGCTTGAACAGTTCGACCGCCAGCGTATTACCGCCGGCGTAGGCGCCGTAGTTGAGCTTGCCCGGATTGGCCTTTGCATAGCTGATCAGTTCGCGCACGTTGTTGACCGGCAGGTTGGCATTGACCAGCAGGTAGTAGCCCTTGTCGACCAGCAGCGACACCGGCGCGAGGTCTTTTTCTACATCGACCGGGGGGTTGCTCAGGAAGGCCTTGAAGGTCGAGATCGAGGGCACGGCAAACAGCAGGGTATAACCGTCGGGCCGCGCCTGCGCCACTGCCTGGGTGCCGATGATGCCATTGCCACCGGGCCGGTTTTCGACCAGCACCGGCTGTTTCCAGACGTTCGAGAGATGGTCGGCGAGCATGCGCGCGCCATTGTCCGACGCCCCGCCTGGGGGCAGTGGCACGATCAGGCGGATGGTGCGCGAGGGATAAACATCCTGGGCTATCGCTGGCAGTGCGAGTGCGATAGCGAGCACGGCGAGCAGGCGCTTGAGCAGCTTCATGGCGGTCTCCATGCGCGCTCAGGCGCGCTGATTGGTATTGGATGAAACGATTGCGACTGGCGCGCACTGCGCCGGTCGCGGGTACTGCATCAAAGAATGAAGGACAGTGCCTCGACCGGTTGATTGCGGTCGATCAGCTTGATCTTCTTGTGCACGATCAGCCAGCTATCGCCATGGCGTTTGAGGCGTACATCGCAGC
>CANJOT010000017.1 GCA_947475815.1 Burkholderiales bacterium
ATTTTTTCAATGATGGCTGGCGGCGTCCCCGCCGGCGCAAGAAAACCAAACCAGGTTGAGACATTGAAATTGGCGATGCCGGCTTCCGTCATGGTCGGCACACCCGGCGCATGTTTGGACCGCACACTGGTGCTCACGGCGAGCGCGCGTAGGGCGCCTTTTTCCACTTGCGGCATGATCACCGCCGTCGTGGCAAACAGGCCATCGACCCGGCCACCCACCACGTCGGTAATGGCCGCCGCTGTCGTCTTGTAGGGCACATGCGTGGCCACCAGCGGGCTGCGCGCTTTCAGCAACCCCATCGCCAGATGCAGCACGCCGCCCTGCCCTGCAGAGCCAAGATTGATACCACCGGGTCGCGACCTGGACAATTCAATGAGGCCCTTGACCGTGGTGACCGGCACTTTCGTGCCGACCGCAAACACCAGCGGCGCACGCGCACTCATGGTAACCGGCGCAAAATCTGTCGATAGATTGAACGGAAGTTTGCCACCGCCTCCCGCGCTGATGGCGATGGTATTGGCCGTGATCAGCAGGGTATACCCGTCAGCAGCAGCCTTGGCGACCAGGTCCGTACCGAGAATGGCAGAGGCACCGGGTCGATTGTCAATGACCACCGGCTGGCCCCACATCTCACTGAGCTTCTGGCCAATGATGCGCGCCGAGAGATCGATGCCATTGCCCGGGCCGTAGGGAACAACGATGCGCACCGGGCGATCCGGGTATTCGGCGAACGCCGGGATGCTCGTCATAGCGATCAGTCCGGCGATCACGCAGGACAACACCGCACGGTACCGAAGCCGGATGTCAGCAATTGATTTCAATCTGTCTCCTTCGCGCTGCCCGGGCGCGTGCCACGGTCGCATTTATTTGTCGAGCTGGTGCCCGCGCGCGCTGACAACAATACCGCAGACGCTTTGCAATGAGAATACGGGCCGGTCACTACCTTGTCAACGACCGCAATCCTCGCGCATACTCGTCCAATACCCCAATGGAGACGTGCTGCATGAGTACACCCCGCATGATTACACCCTTATTGTCTACCCTCAGGTGCCTGGCCGCACTGATGGCGCTCACGCTCAGTTTCACGGTCAGTGCTGCCGACGGTCAGATGCAGCGCATCCCGACCCGCACCGGCGTGGTGGTGCCCACCTGGTGGCTCAAGCAGGACAATGCGCCGGCCACGCTGGTGCTGTTGTCGGGCGGCGCGGGCACCATCGGCCCGCTCGATGCGTCGGGCTGGCCAAAAGCTGGAAACTTTCTCATCCGCAGCGGCAAACTGTTTGCCGCGCGGGGCTATAACCTGGCCATGGTCGCCAAACCCAGCGACGTGGAAGGACTCGACCCGGTATTCCGTATCGATGCGCGTCACATTGAGGACCTGCACAAGGTGCTGGTCCACCTCAAGGAGCAATCCAGCGCGCCGATCTGGCTCGTGTCCACCAGCCAGAGCACGATCAGCACGGTTGCCATGGCGATTGCGGAACGCGATAGCGGCTTGATCAGCGGCATCGTACTGACGTCCAGCATGACCAATTTCAAGACGCCCGGTGCCGTGCCCAAACAGGCGCTCGATCAGATCAAACTGCCCGTGCTGGTGATGCACCATGAACGCGATAGCTGCGACAGCTGCCGCCCCTACGAGGTGCACTGGATCATGAGAGGCCTCAAGAACGCACCGGTCAAGAAACTGATCATGGTCAATGGTGGGGAAAATCCGACGGGCGATCCCTGTGATGCTTTCCATTACCACGGGTATATCGGCATGGAAAAGGAAGCGGTCGGCATCATCACCGACTGGATCCGGCAACCGGCCAACTGATCGGTCTGCAAAATTGACGTGCAAACCGTCGCAGCACAACGCCGGTTCACGTGGTAAACATTGCGCGTTGACACAAGCGCCTCAGCCCCCTATTCTTTCGCGTCCAAAAGTAGATTCCTGATCGCATACGGCGAGGTGGAAGTCTGCAACGAACAAAGGGCGCTTGAGCGTCCCGACAGGGGAGACAGCATGACCGCTTCAGATCGCCGCGCATTCCTTGCGCGCACCGCTGCCGCAGCGGCGGCGCTGCAGTGGCCGCTTGCCGGCCTGGCACAAGGCTACCCGACACGACCGGTCCGCCTGCTGGTGCCCTACCCGCCCGGTGGCGCAGGGGGCATTGTGGCGCGCAGCATCGTTAGCGAACTGGGCCAGGAACTGGGACAAACCCTCGTGGTGGAAGAACGCGGCGGCGGCGCCCAGGTGATTGCCACCGAAATCGTTGCCAATGCACAGCCTGATGGTTATACCGCCCTGCTGGCCAGCACGACCCACGGCATCAATCCCTCGCTGTTCAAAACGCTGCCCTACGACACGCTCAAAGACTTCGCGCCGTTGACCATCGTCGCCCATTCCCCTCTGATTTTTCTCGCCCATCCATCGCTCGGCGTGACCACCATTCAGCAACTGGTGGCCAAGGCAAAGTCAATGCCCGGCAAGATCGCCTACGGCACCGGTGGCCCGGGCACCGGCGGGCATCTTTCCGTGGAACTGCTCAAGGCGATGGCGGGCATCGACATGCTGGCCGTGCATTACAAGGGAGCAGGTCCGCTGCTCAACGACTTTCTGGGCGGACAGGTGCAGGTGGTCTGCACCAGCCCGCTGCCGACCATGCCGCACGTGCGTTCGGGACGCCTGGTGGGGCTGGCCATGACCGGCGCCAAACGCTCCGCCGTTGCGCCAGAATTTCCAACCGTGGCAGAATCGGGCTTTCCGGGCTATCAATCTACCCTGTGGTACGCGCTGTTGACGCAGGTCAAAACACCCGCTGCCATCCAGCAACGGCTCTACGAGGCTGCCGCGAAAACGCTGCGTCTGCCCGCAGTGGTCGAGCGCTTCAGGCAACAGGGCGCGGAGGCTGTCGGCAATACGCCGGCCGAGGCCGATGCCTTCATCCGTGCCGAAATTCAGCGCTGGGCGAAGGTGGTTGAACGTGCACAGATCAAACCCGAAACCTGAAGCAGCGACCCATTTCAGTTTCTGAACCGCAACACACCGGACCATGACGATGATGCAACTTTCAGTGTTCAACCCCACCACCATCCCGGCCAGCGCCGATGTCGATGCGGCCCCGCCCGCCGTTGTCCAGGCACTGTCCAGTCTGCGCGGCAAAGTGGTCGGCATCATCGACAATTCGAAGCCAAACTTTGAACACCTGGCCAGCGCTCTGGAAAAACTGCTGGTCGGCGAACATGGCGTCGCGCAGGTCTTGCGGCACCGCAAACACGCGGCCTCGCTGCCCGCGCGGCCCGGCGTGTGCGCCGATTTTGCAGCACGATGTGATCTGGTGCTGACCGGCTCAGGCGACTGAGGATCCTGCGCGTCGTGGAGTGTCCATGACAGTGTAGAAGTCGGTAAACATGGCGGCATCGGCGTCACCATCTGCTCCACCGCATTCGCCACCCTTGGCCGGGCGCAGGCGAAGGCGCTCGGCCGGCCGGGTTTGCCGGTCATGGTCATCCCGCATCCTTTTGGCACGCGCTCGCTCGATGAGGTCGCGGTCATTGCGCGCAGCTGCGTGGAGCAGCTTGTGAAGCTGATCAGCGATCAGCAACTGACGACCACCGTCGCGGGGACCACCCGGCAAACCACAGTGAGCCCGGCACAATGTCTGGCGCTCGACGATGACTTCGATGCCATCAATGAGGCGTTCGATGCGCAGCGCTGGACCGACGGACTGCCGATTGCACCGCCCACACCCGCACGGGTCGAGCGCATGCTGGCGCACAGCCCACTGCCCCGCGATACCCTGATCGCGCGTATCCCGCCGGCCTTCGGCGCGGCCACGGTAGAACTGCTGGCCATCAATGCGGTCATGGCGGGCTTGCCACCCGCGGCGTTTCCAGTATTGCTCGCCGCTGTTGAAGCGGTGGTCGATCCGGTTTTCAATCTGCAAGCGATCCAGACCACCACCAACCCGGTTGCGGTCTGGCTGATCGTCAACGGCCCGGTGGTCGAACGGCTCGGATTCAATGCCAGCTTCAATTGTCTGGGCGAAGGCAATCGCGCCAACGCCACGCTCGGACGTGCCCTGCGTCTGGTCATGCGCAACGTCGGTGGCGCCCTGCCCGGTGAAATGGACCGGGCTACGCAAGGCCAGCCTGCGCGTTATACGCTGTGCTCGGCCGAACATGAAGCCGCCAGCCCCTGGACCTCCGTGCGTGCCGAACAGGGCTTTGGTCCCGATGTCAGCACCGTCACGGCGGTGCCGATGGAAGGCACGCTGAACATGAACACCCATAGCAAGGATGGCGATGAAATCCTGCGGGTGTTCAGCGCATCGATGATCCATCCGCCCAGCAATGAGTATGTCCATGGCGGCGAGCCGTGGCTGCTGATCAGCCCTGAGCACGCCGACCTCATCACCAAAGCCGGCTACGACAAGGTCGGGGTGCAGCAGCGTCTCTGGGAACTCACGAAAATGCCCGCCAGTAGCATGGCGCAACGCGACTTCGAGCGCGCGCGCACCTCGCGCGTCATCGAGCTGGGCGAAGTCGGACCGGAGACACTGCTGCCCATCGCCCACCGTGCCGCCGACATCCGCATCGTCGTCGCCGGCGGACCCGGTACACACTCGGTCTACGTGCCCTGCTTTGGCAATGCGCGCGCGGTGACCCGGGCGATCACCATGCCAGACCGATAAGGCGAGTGGCCGCATGGATCACGGCCTTGCTAAGGGTTTCCCCTGACTTGTCCGGTCAGGGGAGGCGCATTATCGTAAGTGGTCAATTCATCCGTCATGTTGGCATGCGATTTCTGCACGCATGGGCAACAACAATACCGAGTCGCGCCGCCGAGCGCGGCCATTCGAGACAACCATGACCCGCATGAAACCACCGGCCTGCCTTTTGGGCGTCACCCTGTTTGCAATGGGCCTGTCGGCCCTGGTGTCACCTGCCACGGCCCAGACCGAAGCCTTCCCCTCGCGCACCGTCAAGTTGATCGTCACCTTTCCGCCCGGGGGCGCAGGAGACTTCGCCGGTCGCACGCTGGCGCGCGGCCTGCAGGCGCTGTGGAACCAGTCGGTCGTGGTCGACAATCAGGCCGGTGCGGCCGGTTCCATTGGCGCCGAAAATATGGTGAAGTCGGCACCTGACGGCCTCACCCTACTGCTCGGTACGGCCACCGAAACGACGGTACTGCCGTTCCTCCGCGACAAGCTGCCCTACGAACCCCTCAACGACATGACGCCCATCGCCATGACGGTGCGTATGCCGCACATGCTGGTGGTTAGCGCGCAGTCGCCCCACAAATCCACCAAGGCTTTGATCGCAGCGGCACAGGCCCGTCCGGGTGATCTGGATTACGCGTCGGCCGGCAAGGGCGGCTCGCATCATCTGTTGATGGAATACATGATGAAGGCGACGCAAACACGCTTTAACGAAATTCCCTACAAGGGCGGCGCACAGGCACTCATGGCCGTGTCGGCCGGTGAGGTGCAGGCAGCATGGGTGGCCGTGTCCACAGCCCTGCCCCTGATGCGTTCCGGCCGGCTGCTCGGCCTTGCCGTGAGCACGCAAGACCGCGTGCCGCAGGCGCCGGACGTTCCCTCGCTCGCCGAGCAAGGCTACCCGGGCTTTGATCATTCTTTCTGGATGGGCCTTCTGGGTCCATCGAAAATGCCGCCCGCCGTGGTGCGCAAGATCGAAGCCGACGTGCAAAAAGTGGTGGCATCCGACATGTATCGCGAAGCCATGGACAAGTCCGGCACGATGGCCGTGTTCGAGCCGCAGGACAAGTTTACCCGCACGCTGCGCGACAACTACGCACGCAACAAAACCACGCTCAAGCCCTGACGCCCTGCCCTCAAGAAATCGGATGACCCGTTGAACAATCCTGGTACGGTCACGCCCGCGCGGCGGAAATTGCGCATCGGCGTGGCCGGCATGGGTGTCGGCGCGGCCGAAATCCTGCCGGCCATGCTGGCGTCGGAAAAAGTTGAGCTGGTCGCAGTGGCCGACACCAACCCGCGCGTGCTCGAGGTCTTTGCGCAACGCTACGGCGGCAAGACCTACCTGAGCGTAGAACAGCTGTGCGACGACCCGAACGTCGAAGCCGTCTGGATTGCCACGCCCAACCGCTTTCATGCCGCACATACCATCCTCGCCGCGCAGCGCGGCAAGCATGTGGTGGTGGAAAAGCCGATGGCGATTTCCCTGCTCGAAGCCGAAACAATGATCGAGGCGGCAAACCGCTACAACATCAAGCTGGTCTGCGGCCACACCATGAGCTTTCAGCCGCCGATCCAGACCATGCGGCGCATCATTGAATCGGGCGAAGTCGGCCGCGTGTGCGCCATGCATGTCTGGGCTTATACCGACTGGATGCTGCGGCCACGCTCGGCCGATGAGCTCGACATCAATCAGGGCGGCGGCGTGCCGTTTCGCCAGGGGCCGCATCAGGTCGATACGCTGCGGCTCTTGGGCGGCGGCCTGGTGCGCAGCGTGCGCGGCACCACCGGCCAATGGTTTCCCGGCCGGACCATCCCGGGCTACTACTCGGCATTCATGGAATTCGAAGACGGCACGCCGGCCACGCTGATGCACAACGGCCATGGTTATTTCGTTGGTGCAGAGCTGGTGCCGTGGGGCAGCCAGAATCAGTATTACACGGTCGAGCAACGCATCCGCACGCGTGCGCAATTGCTCAGCGGCACCTCAGATCAGGACCGCGCCAAGGACGACCTACGCATCGGCGGGCGCGACGAGCGCGCGCGCAGCGCCGCCCTGGCCGGGCCCAAGCCCTGGGTGCCCAACGATCTGGGCATGCTGATCGTCTCGTGCGAACACGCCGACCTGCGCCAGTCTGCTCATGGCGTATTCATGCACAACGATCAGGGCACGGTCGATGTACCGCTCGATGGCAACGCCGACGTCAACCCGCTGACCGGACGCAGCGCCGAACTCGACGAGCTCTATGAAGCAGTCGTCAACGACCGGCCCGTGCGCCACTCCGGCCAGTGGGGCATGGCGACGCTGGAAGTCTGTCTGGCGATCATGCAATCGGCGCGTGAACGGCGCGAAATTTTTCTTTCCCATCAGGTCAAGGCGCCGGCGCATTGAGCAGGGCTTGACCAGCACAAGGACGTATTCATGAACACAATCGGCCATCCCGGCACAAAGTGGACCACAGGCTGGTTCGGTACGCTGCTGGCGGCGGGTCTTGCCATGTCAATGGCCATGTCGACCGCCACGGCCCAGACCGTGGCCAATTTCCCGTCGCGCACGGTACGCCTGATCACGCCCTTTCCCCCCGGTGGCGCCAGTGACCTGATCACGCGTGCGCTTGCCGCCGGATTGCAAAACCTGTGGGGCAAACCGGTGGTCGTGGAAAACCAGGCCGGCGCCGGCGGCATCATCGCCGTCGAATCGGTGGTGCGCTCACAACCCGATGGCACCACCCTCATTCTGGTGGGCGCTACCCCCACGACGGTATTGCCCTTCATGATGGACAAGCTGACCTACGACCCGCTCAAGGATCTGCTGCCGATCGCCAATACCGTGGCCATTCCCAACATTCTCGTGGTCGCCAGCAGCTCGCCCTACAAGAGCTTCAAGGATCTGATCAACGCCGCCAAGGCCAAGCCCGGCGCGCTTGATTACGCGTCCAGCGGCCGCGGTCAGTCGCATCACCTGATGATGGAATACATGATGCAGGCCACCGGCACCAAGCTCAATGAAATTCCCTACAAAGGCGGTGCGCCGGCACTGGTGGCTGTGCTCAGTAGCGAGGTGCAGGCCGGCTGGATCGCGGTATCAACCGCCCTGCCGCTGATCCGCTCGGGCCAGTTGCGTGCCTTGGCGGTCAGCACGCAGGAGCGTTTTTCGCAGTTGCCCGACGTGCCCAGCGTGGCCGAGCAGGGATTTCCGGGCTTTGATTTCTCTTTCTGGGTCGGCATTTTCGGCTCGGGCAAAACACCGCCCGCGCTGGTGCGCAAACTCGAAGCCGACATCAAAACTGTGATCACCCAGGATAGTTTTCGCGAGTCGATCGCCAAGCAGGGCAACCTGCTGCATTACGAATCCAGTGAACAGTTTGCGCGCACGGTGCGCGATGAGTATCAACGCAACAAGACGATTCTCGCGCCCTGAACCGGCGTGCGCTGACTTGGCCCCATTCGCATAAAAAGAGGACAGACAATCATGATGACCCATGAAGAAAATCTCGCCATGACTCAGGTTGGCGCCGGCACCCCGGCGGGTGAACTGCTGCGCCGTTACTGGCAGCCCGTGGCCGCCGCCTGGGAACTGCGCGACGAACAGATCATGAAGGTGCGCATTCTGGGCGAAGATCTGGTGCTGTTTCGCACCAACCCGACAGACGCCGGCACGCCGGTGGAATATGGTCTGGTGGATGAATCCTGCTCCCATCGTCGCGCCTCGCTCGCCTACGGTCGGGTAGATGGTGATGGCATCCGCTGCCAGTATCACGGCTGGCGTTACGGCGTGACCGGCAAGTGTCTCGAAACCCCTGCCGAACTACCCGACAGCACCTTGAAGGACCGCATCCGGCACAAGGGTTATACCGTGCGCAAGCTGGGCGGCCTGCTGTTTGCATACATGGGCCCGGCACCGGCACCGGAGTTGCCGCACTGGGACGTGCTGGCCCGAGAAGACGGCCGCCGCTGGGGCCTGATCGAATCCGAGATTCACTGCAACTGGCTGCAGCCGATGGAAAATTCGGTCGATCCGAATCATCTCTACTGGCTACATGGCAACTTCGGCGCAGACAAAAACAATGCTAGCCCCGAACGCTTTGCGCTCATCGGTCTGCAGGCCGACTTCAAGGAACAGAACGAATTCATTCCGTTCGAATACGGCATCCAGAAAAAGCGCATTACCGAAGGCAAGAATCCGGGCGACCCACAGCGTTCGGAACAACATCCGCTGGTGTTCCCGACCGCGCTGCGCCTGATCATCCGACTGGCCAATGCCAAGGCTCAGGGCTTTGCCGCCGTGGCCATGTTCTCGGAAGAAGACTGGGCCCGCGGCTACATGCACAACATGCAGTTTCGCGTGCCCATCGATGACTTCCACACGCGCGTCTACCACGTCAATTTCCTGCCTTCGAGCACGGCCATCACCAAGGCCGAAGACGACGTCAGCTTCGAGCATTGTTCGCTCAAGGACGAAAACGGCATCTACAACCTGCGCATCGTCACCGCGCAGGACGCCATGGCCTGGGAAACACAGGGTGCGCTGACCGACCGCAGCCGTGAAAACCTCGGCTACTCTGATCGCGGCATTGCCATGCTGCGGCGCCTGCTCAAGGAGCAGATCGAGATCGTGCGTCAGGGCGGCGACCCGCTCGGCCTGATCCGTGATCCCGCCAAAAACACCATCATCGATCTGGATGTGTACCACGAGCCGCACGGCCTGATGCGCAAGACCCAGGCCTGAGTTCGGAAATCGGCTTCAAATAGGAGAAACACCATGCTCGCTCCATCCCGATGCGCCCTGCGCAGACTGGTTTCCGGCAGCCTGCTGCTGGCAATGTTGCTGGCTGTACTGATGGGTAGCGCCAGCGCGCAGACGCCGGCGGCATTCCCAGGCAAGACGGTCAAAATCATCGTGCCCTACCCGCCCGGCGGCGCGGGCGACCTGATCGGCCGCGGCCTTGCCGCCGGCCTGCAGAACATCTGGGGCAAACCGGTGCTGGTCGAAAATCAGGCGGGCGCCAGCGGCATCATTGCTGTTGAAACGTCGGTGCGCGCCCAGCCCGATGGCACAACGCTGGTGCTGGTCAGCCCAACCCCGACCACGGTGCTGCCCTTCATGATGGACAAGCTACCCTATGACCCGCTCAAGGATCTGGCGCCCGTCGCGATCATCGGTGCGATTCCCAACATCCTGGTGGTGTCGGCGAACTCTCCTTACAAAACGTTCAAGGAGCTGATTGCCGCAGCGAAGGCAGCGCCCGGGGCGCTTGATTACGCCTCCAGCGGCAAAGGCCAATCGCATCACATGATGATGGAATACATGATGCGCGCCACCGGGGTGAGCCTCAACGAAATTCCCTACAAGGGCGGCGCCCCTGCCCTGATGGCGGTCGCCGCCGGTGAGGTGAAGGCGGCGTGGGTCGCAGTGTCAACCGCGCTGGCGCAAATTCGCGCCGGGCAGTTGCGCGGACTGGCCGTCAGCACCCAGGATCGTTTTGCGGCCCTGCCGGACGTACCGTCGGTGGCCGAGCAGGGCTTTCCCGGCTTTGATTTTGTGTTTTGGATGGGCATCATGGGTTCAGCCAAAATTCCGCCGGCCATCGTGCGCAAGATCGATGCCGACATCAAGACCGTGGTGAACTCGGAGTCGTATCGCGAGTCGCTCAACAAACTGGGCAATCTGTCGCGCTATGAATCGAGCGAGCAGTTCAATCGCACCATCCGCGACGAGTTTGCCCGCAACAAAGCCATCCTCGCACCCTGAACAGGCGAAAGATCAGCATGTCGACCGAAGCCCTGTATGAAAGCCTGCTGCCCGCGCGCGAACTCGTGGCGCGCGCCTGCCGCGTGATGGGCAAACTCGACATCACCAAGAGCGTTTACGGCCACATCAGCCAGCGCGTGCCCGACCAGCCGCTGCTGCTGATCCGCGCCCGCGGCCCGGGCGAATCGGGCATCCGCTACACCAGCGCCGACGAGATCATTCTGGTCGATTTCGATGGCAGGAAAGTGGCCGGGCGCGACAACCTGCACGTACCCAAAGAAGTCTTCATTCATACCTGGCAGTACAAGACACGCGCCGACATCAACGCCGTGCTGCACGCCCACCCGTCAACGGTGATACTGTTTGGCATCTGCAACAAGCCGCTGCTGCCCCTGTTTGGCGCCTACGATCCGCAATCACTGCGGCTGGTGCGCTACGAGCTGTCGACCTACGACCGCAGCATCCTGATCAGCAACGACGAGACCGGCCGCAACCTCGCCGAGGTGATGCGCTCGTCCAAGGCCTGCATGATGCGCGGCCACGGCATCACGACCAGCGGCGCATCGGTCGAAGAAGCCACACTGACCGCGATCCGCCTCAACGAAATGGCCGAGATCAACTATCGCGCCTACCTGCTGGGCGACCCGCAACCGATCTCCGATGAAGACCTCGCCAGCTTCGACCAGGGCAAACCGGCCAGCCCAAAACCGTACTGGCGCTATTACTGCCGTTCGGTGGGAGAAGAATAAGACGGCGCTTCGACGGCCGGGCTCTCGTCCGCCGGCTCCGCGCCCCAGGCCGGCCAGTCCGCATACCGGTTCGCAGTCAGCCAGCCGGCCTTGCGTGGCTCGCTTCCGCTGGCAGCCGACACCGATGCATCGGCCTGCTCGCCGTCTTCCTGTTCGACACATTTCCAGCACATGATGCGGCTCCGGGTTTGCTGTGCAACGGCGCTTCGTGTCAGCCAGCTGTGACGGTGAACACGGTCGGGAATTCACGCGGCAATTGTTGCCACGGTCCGTCGAGATCGTCGGCGTAATAAACCCTGCCGCGACGGCTTTCGGGCGGCAAGACCTTGGTGCCCTCGCCGCCGATGCCGATATAGGTTCTGCCATGAGGCCCGGCTTCCGTGTCGATCGAATCGACCATGGTCTGAAACGACTCGGGCAAGCCGCCACGCACCGGCGACCAGGTCTGGCCACGGTCGCGGCTGACGATCAGAATGGCCAGGGCGCCGCCTTCGCGGCGCCATTGAGGCGGCGTGCCGCGCGCCAGCGCTGTGACCAGCACGTTACTGACTCTTGGGTAGGCATGGATCGGCACTGCGTGCTGGCGGTCCAGCGCCGCGCTCAGCGGCGTCCAGCTACGGCCAGCATCAGCGCTGCGGTAGAGCGCATACCCGTTCGGCGGCACAGCCGGATGCGGGCCGCCAATCGGTCCGCCACCGCCTGTGGTGGCGTACAGCACGTCGGCATCGGCAGGGTCCTGAAGCAGCGCATGCACATCCGGATCGATGGTGCTGGTCACGTCCGTCCAGGTCTGTCCGCCGTCTTCACTGATGATCAGGCCGCCAATCTGCACGGCCGCATACAGCCGGTCGGGCGAGCGGCGGTCGACCAGAATCTGGCGGATATGTGCCGGGATCTGCGGGATGTGATATTGCCAGCCACGGGCACGCGCCAGTTCGGCCACACCGGGGCATTCCCCCCACGTGCGGCCGCCATCGACGCTCTTGAAGATCGATGCAGGTTCGGCACCCACATACATCACGCGCGGATTGCCGGGCGCTATCGCGATGCAGCGAATCCCCTGCGGCAGGATACCCACGCCCAGCGACTCCACCTGACCCAGATCCGCATCGACAAGAAACAGCCCGGCCTGGCGTGTCGCCACAAACAGCTGACTGCCCGAGGGTGAGCGCACCACGGCCCCGATCTCGAAATCTTCGAGCACACAGCGCTCCAGCGTCCACGTGCCGGCCACCTCACGCAGCAGTTGCAAACCCTTTTCGGTGCCGACATACAGATGCTTCATGCCACCCCTCCGTCACTCTGGTGCTGCGCTTACTGCGGGGTAAATCCGAGCTTGCGCATGGTGTCGTTGATCAGCACATATTCCTCGTTGAAGTCGCGCGTGAACTGATCCGTCTGCCGGCCAATCAGGGTCTGGCCCATCACGTCCTTGAGAAAGGCCTGAAAGGCATCGCCGCGCGTAACCTTGTTGAGCACCGTCACCCAGCGCTGCAGCACTTCGGGCGGCAGACCCTTGGGACCAAAGAACGCGTTCCAGATCTTGGCGTCCATGATGGGCAGGTTGATGCCGTATTCCTTGATCGTTTTCACCTGCGGCAGGTCGGGCGCACGCTCGCTGCCCAGCACAACCAGCGGCACCAGCCAGCCTTTTTGCTGATACTGCGTGGCCATACCCATAGGAATGATGCCGATCTGCACCTCGTTGGAGACCAGATCCTGCATGGCCGGTCCCAGACCCTTGTACGGGATCGACAGAAAGCTGGTGCCAACCACCGGTTCCAGCATGCGGAACTGCAACTCGGGCCGCGAACCCGGCCCCCAGGACACATAACTCACTCCACCCGGCTTGGATCGGGCGAGGGCGAACAGCTCATCGAGCGTCTTGATGCCGCTCTTCGCGCTGACGACCAGAATCTGATGGCCGGCACTGATGTTCATGATCATGGTCAGGTCGGTGCGCGCGTCATAGCCGGGCGATTTGACCAGCGAGGCGATGCTGATGAGTGAATCGGGCGTGGAAAAACCGAGCGTGTAGCCATCCGGCGCAGCGCGTGCCACTTCAGCCGTGCCGATGGCACCACCGGCGCCCACCTTGTTGTCAATGATGATGGTCTGGCCCATTTCACGCCCGATCAGATCGGCAAGCTTGCGCGCCACTGCATCGGTCGGGCCGGCGGCGGCGAACGGCACGATGATGCGCACCGGACGGCTTGGATAGGACTGTGCGAAGGCGGGCAGCAGTATGGCACTGGCTAAACCAGCAAGTCCAGCCTGAAGGATGGTTCGACGGTTCATCTGTTGTCTCCAATGGGTAAGGACTTCTTTTTTTGAACTGGGCACTGCGGTGTTTCGTGTTACCGACCGGCATCAAGGCTTGATGGCCACCTTGATCGGATCGATCTCGGCAATTTCGCGGCCGATGCAGCGCACGGCCTTGTCGGCTTCGTCGAGCGAAAACTCGTGCGAAATGAATTTCTCGAGCGGATAACGCCCCGACTCGGCAATGCGCATGGCCTGCTGCGTGTTTTCGAGAGAATGGGTCCACACGCCCTGAAAGCGGATTTCCTTGCGCACCAGTTCATTGGTGTCGATGACGGCCGGACGATTGCCCGACACTGAACTGGCACAGGCCACCGTGCCCTGCGGACAGACCAGCTTGATCGACAGGGCAATCGCTTCCGGACTGCCGGTCACATCGAGTACCGATGAGGCCATGGCACCGTTGGTCAACTCACGCACGGCGGCGATCGGGTCTTCCTTCAACACATCGATGCAATGATGCACACCCAGTTCGCGGGCCAGCTCAAACCGCGACGCGTCGGCTGTGATGCCAGTCATGATGATCGGGTAGGCGCCGGATTCGCGCGCCGCGATCACGGCGCACAAGCCCTGGGCACCGGCACCCTGAATGACCACCGGCTTGCTGATGTCCGCACCACCCATGGTACGCATCCAGCGTATGCCATTGCCGAGCGTCGAGGCCGCTACCGTCGCCGCATCGGCGGAAATGCCAGCGGCCACCCTGGTGATGGCCGAGCCCGGGGCGATGTACATATACTCAGCAAACGCGCCCCACAGATGCGGCGCCACCGACGCATCGGTAAATCCATAAAAACGTCCCAACACGCACAGACGGAATTCACCCTTGTCACAAAAGCGGCAATGGCCGCAGGGGATCGACGCCTCAACCACCACCCGGTCGCCAACGGCGAGGCCGTGCTTGCGCGCCATGTCCGGGCCAATGCGTTCGATGAAACCGAGAATCTCATGCCCCGGGATGATCGGGTACTTCTTTGCCAGCCCGCCGGCGTACAGCTTGTAATCGGTGCCGCACAGACCGGCCTGTTCGACCTTGAGCAGGGCCGCATCGGCACCGATCTCGGGTACGTCAAACTCATCGATCTCGATGCGTCTCGATTCGACCAGCAATGCAACTTTGGATTTCAGTGCCATACCAACCCGCTCCAGCAATCATGTTCATCGTCCGCGCTGCAAAAGCACGGCACATTCAAGGTCAATACATGGCCCTAGCCCTGCGGCTGCACCCACGAAGGCTGCGGCTGCGTCTTGTCGGCAAGACCCGCCGGAACCTCCCACTGTTTGACGGGCCGACCCTCGGCAAACGCGGCCAGCTCACGCAACCAGATTTTGCGCACCAGTGCCACGCCCTGATCAATCTGACCGAGGCGCTCCCGGCCACGATCGGCGATCGCGCCCTGCCCGACCTGACAGGCATAATCTTCCACCAGGAAGGAGTAATAGGCGCTCATGCGGCCATCCATCTGGCCGATGCGTTTGGTGCCGGCAATGACGGCCAGAGCATCCTGTTCGATCAGCCGCTCGGGGTCCAGTTCGGCGCGCGCCTGATCACGGCGCGTGCGCACCTGGACGGCCTCATCGCCATGCACATCAATGAGCGCAAGCGGAAAGCTGATGCAGCTCTCGTCATCGACGGGCACACGGATGA
The DNA here is from genome assembly GCA_947475815.1 of Burkholderiales bacterium. GTDB lineage: Bacteria > Pseudomonadota > Gammaproteobacteria > Burkholderiales > Burkholderiaceae_D > CANJOT01. The sequence goes on from CANJOT010000017.1 coordinate 15,181, forward strand.
ACATCTCTGCCTTCCAGTGCCGGCTGCCGTCGCGATACCCCTCGACCCTGCCGACATGCGCAGCAATCGCATTGGTATTGGGCATCAGGAAATGAAAATACGAGGTGTTGCCCGAGGCGCCCTTGACGGTAGATTCGACGCCGAAGCCGGTCTCGGCAAACTTCACCTCCGGCGCCGCCCAGCCGCCATCAATGCCCTGCGGTGGCAGACCGGATTCACGCGCCATGGTTTCGCGGTGCGTAGCCAGAACGTGAAAGATATCGGTGGCGTTATCGATGCGGTTGAAATAATTGCACGGCCAGCGCTCGGGAATGCCGACCGACAGAAAACCGGGCCGTTCGAAATCCGGATAACGGCGCATCGGTGGTGCGTCGCCCTCACCGAGCCAGGCCCACACCAGGCCAAGGTATTCTGCCGTGGGGTAGGACGCGATGCGCGTGCCGCGGGTGAACACCTCGCGCTCGCCGGGCTGGTGCGTGCACTGGCCCGAGGCATCGAATTTCCAGCCGTGGTACAGGCAGCGGATGGCATCATCCTCGACCCACCCCATATGCAGGCGCGTAAGGCGATGCGGACAACGCGGCGCCACCACGTGGGCCGCGCCCGAGGCACCGCGATAGACGGTGAAATCCTCGCTCATGAGACGCACCGGCACGGCAACGCCGGCGGCCAGGTCTTCAGAACGCAATACCGGCTGCCAGAACGAACGCAGGTAACGTCCGGCAATGGTGCCAGGACCGGTATGAACAAGATCGTTCAGTTCAGGCTTCATGTCGGATCGTCTCTGCTGCGGCGCAATCAGGCCGTGCGCTTCACGAAAAGCGCTTGGCCAGCCGCGGCACAACCTTGAGGGCGTTGTGGTGAAACATCTTCAGCTTGTCCTCTTCGCTCAGGAAGGGGAAGGCGCTGATCAGCGGCAGCAGGTCATCCCCGGGGCGGCCGTTCTCCGGACGCACGGCCTTGCCCGACCCTGGCACTTCGGTGCCAAGCAGCATACGTGCAGGCGTGCGCTGCTTGATCGCCGCTTCGAGAAAATCGAGATCGTAGGCGCAGGTGTCGTAGAACAGGTTGTTGCTCAGGTCCTTCTGCGTGAGGTGCGGATCGGTCTTGAGGAAACGGTCCAGCGCCCCACCACAATGACAGATCACAATCTTCAGTTTCGGAAAACGCTCGAACACATCACTGTGCTGCAGGAACTGATTAGCCAGGTATTGCTCGATGACAAAACCCAGCTGGTAGTTATGCGGCACGACGGCAAAACGCTTGTCGCGCGAGTTGGTGCCGTGCACGATCAGCGGAATGTCGAGGCGCTGTGCGGCTTCGTAGAGCGGATACCAGTACGGCTCGTGCATGCCGGGCGAGTCACGCATGCCGGTCGGATCGGGCGACACATAGGCGGCCACGAAGCCGAGTTCATTCACACAACGCTCGAGTTCGGGCAACACGTGGCTGATGTCCGGCGCGTCGGCCTTTTGCGGCAGCTGGCAGGCACCGGCAAACCGGTCAGGAAAATTGCTCACCTGTTTGTGAATGCAGTCGTTGACGAAACGGGTCCAGTTGGGCAGCAGGTGCGGCTGCATCCAGCCCATCATCATGTAAGGGCGCGGGCCAACCACCTGAAACTCGATCTGCCGGTCATCGAGCAGGCGCACGTGGTTGGTGTGCGTTCTGAGAAACTCCGCATCGCCAAGGCCGGCGGTTTCACGCGCACGCATGTTGGCATCAAAGGCATTGCTGGCCGTCGCTACGACCTGCAGCGGACTGGGTCGCGCGGTGTTCGATGCCATCATCGTGGTGACGTAGGTCAACACCGCATTGGGTGATGAGGAATGCGCGTGAATATCGATGACCGGCGTGCCCTTGTACATAGGTCTCCCCCACTTTATCTGTAATTTTGTTGGCCCGAACGAGTTGCCGGGCTGAATGTTTTGCGGCCGTTTTTCTCCAGCCTGACCTGATTGTAATGTCTGACATTTTAGTCTGTCAATTTTCACTATCCGGACGAAGCGCGTGGTGCCATAATTTCATTTTCTGCACGTCCGGCCGATCTCCATGAAAAGACTCCAACACCCTGCGCCACCGCCCACGGCCGCGCGCTCCCGGCCGGTGGCGACCGCCGGCAATGCAGTCTCTGAGGTGTCGACGGCCATCAAGGCCTCGGTGGTAGAACTGACCGCCGAAGCGATCCGCAATGAAATCAAGATGGGCCGCCTGGCGCCTGGTCAGCGACTGATCGAAAGCGAAATCGGTGCCGCGCTCGGCGCCAGCCGCGCTTCGGTGCGCGAGGCGCTCGGCCGGCTCGAAGCCGACGGTCTCATCGAGATGGTGCACCAGAAGGGCGCCCGGGTGCGGCGCCTGACTATCACCGACGCGCAAAACATCTACCAGATCCGCGAGATGCTCGAAGGCCTCGCGGCACGGCTGGCTGCGCAGAACATCGGCAAGGGTAACAACAAGGCGCGCCTCAAGGCGCTGCAGAAAAAATTGCGCACCGAGGTCGACGACACACCCGGTTCCTACCTGCGCTACAACGAAGAATTCCACCGCCTGCTGGTGGAGTTCAGCGAAAACGTGCGCCTGTATCGCCTCATTGACCAGTTGCATCATTCGGCCTTTGTCATCCTCGTCCAACTGCACTCGGCACCGCGCGGAGCACGCCAGACACACGATGAGCACGCGCCCATCGTCAAAGCCATCCTTGACGGTGACGAAGAGGGCGCCGAAGCGGCAATGCGCGCCCATATCCGGCGCACCGGCGATGAACTGGTCGGACGTATCGCCAGCTATCTGGGCTGAGGGACCCGGCCCGGCACGCGTAGCACACCACTCACGCTCGCCTTACACCCCGGCCTGATTGACGCCGGGCACCACCCGGCGATGGTCCTCGCTGCCTTCGACCCATGGCGTGGACGGCTCGATCAGCAGCGCCGCGCCACGCACACGGTAGGCCTCGGGCTCATCGACCGCGGGCGGCGCACCCTTGCCGTCGCGATAATCGACAATGCTGCGCAACAGCCGGCGGCGCACACGCACGATGCCAATGTCCGACTGCAGCAACTGCTCTTCTTCGCGCAGGGTGATGCGGCCCATGCTTTCCTGCAGGGCAGCATCCTGCGCCCAGAATTCGCGAATGCCCGAGAAGTAGCTGGTCTTCTGCAGCTTGCGCTCCATCAGAAAGTCGTTTTCCATGCTTGCCTTGGGCATCCAGGCGCCGTAGGCCTGCTGGCCAGGCGGCTGAAAGTTCGCTTCGCCCACATAGCCGGCGCCGGCGCCGGCGCGCATGCGTTCAATGGCATCCGCTGGCAAAGGGTCGAGCGGATGAAAGGTCACCGCGATCACCAGCGTTGATTCATCGTCGATCGGCACCCAGGCGCGGATCTGGCGGCTCGGATTCTCGCCATAGGGCCCGGTCATCACCCAGTAAGGCAGCAGGAACTGCGATACCCGCCAGTACTGCTGGTCGTTGTCGGCGCCGCGGCCGGCGCCGATCAGTACCCCGTACGGGGTTTCGACCGCCGCCAGCTTCGGATGCAGGTCCTGGGCACGGATGCGATCGACCGATTCCGATTTCGACAGACGCCCATTGGAATCGAGCCGCCGGTGCGTGAAGCCCACATGGCTCTGGTCAATATCTCCCTCGAGCGCCTGCAGCCAGTTGCAATGCTGCACACGCTTGGCGGAAAAACGCTGCACGCCCGGCAGGTCGATCCATTCGAGCCCCGGCAGGGGCGGCGGCGCTGCGCGCTTGCCCATGTAGATCCAGATCAAGCCGCCGCGTTCTTCCACCCGGTAGGCCTTCTGGCGGATGCGCGCCATGATGGGTTCGGGATTGGGCTCGTTGGGCAGTTCGAGACACTTGCCATCGACATCGAATTTCCAGCCATGATACGGACAGCGGATGCCGCCCTCTTCGTTGCGCCCGAAAAACAGCGAGGCGCGACGATGGGCGCAACGCTCGCCAAGAATGCCAACACGGCCAGCGCTGTCGCGAAAGGCGATCAGGTCTTCGCCCATCACCCGCAGGCGCAGCTGATCGCAGTCCGCCGTCGGCAGCTCAGAGGACAACAACACCGGGTGCCAGTATTCGCGCAGCAGCGCGCCGAGCGCGGTGCCGGGCCCAACCCGGGTAAGCAATTCGTTTTCGTCAGCAGTCATGCGCCATGTCCTTCCTGATTCAAAGATCGAGCGTCGAGCGGGCAAACAATTCGTCCAGCGCCACTGGCCGTGCAGTCAGTCCCTGCTCGTGTTGATACTGGATGATGGCCTGCAACTCACGCGCCGCGCCGCTGATGCCGTAGGGCATGGGATCATGATCGAAGGCTTGCGCCGCGTCGGCCGCGAGCAGGCCGGTTTCGAGCAGAGGCAAGACCGCGGCCTTGCGCGCGGCGATAGCGGCCTCGCGCGCCGCTGTAAATGCTGAGTAGATATTGAGCGCCATCCAGGGATGTTGTTCGAGCAGGCGTGTGCGCATCACCACGACATGATTGATCGGATACAGGCCGGTCTTGGCGTGATAGCGGCGCCCCTCGGCCTGGGGGTCGGGAAAGAGCAGTCGCACGCTGCCCGTGGCCGACAGATCAACGGCGCTGCGGTCCACCAGATTGCCCGCCTTGAGGTAAAGCAGGGTCGCATCAAGCGAACCCTCAAGCAGCATCTTGCCGATGCTGCTTGCCGGTGCGATCGGCGTGATGCGCACCCCTTGCGGCGCCACAAACCCGGTGGCCGCGCCGTGGCTGCGGTCGGCATTGCGTTCCATAAACCAGTCGATCTCGCGCGGCTCGACGCCAAACTCGTGCTGCAGCACGCCACGACACCAGACCGCCGCGGTCTGCTGGTATTCCGGCACGCCGACCCGCTTGCCGCGCAAATCGGCCGGGGTGCGGATGCCGGCATCGGAACGCACCAGCATGCGCGTATGAAAGAATTTGCGCATGGTAAAAACAGGCAGAGCGGTCCAGGTGCGGTCACCCTGCGCGCTGGCGATGAACAGCGACGACAGCGACATCTCGGACACATCAAAATCACCGAAGCGCAGTTGGCGCCAGTACATCTCTGAAGCGTTGAGAACCGTGGGGATGAATTCCACCCCATCAGGTTGCACCGACCCGTCAAGGATGGCGCGGCTGAAGTCCTGGCGGGTCAGGGCCAGGCTGAGGCGGATTGTCTTCATGTCACCCTTCCTGTAATTATTCTTTTGATTCTGCTTGTAACTCTGCTTGTGACGCTTCTTGTCACGTCTGTTACATCTGTTACATCTGCTACTTCAGCATGATTTCACGGCGCTGCTGGCCCGAGTGCAACAGGGCCAGCACCGCCCTCATAGTCTCGCGACCCCAAGCCACGTCCTGCAGGGGCGCCTGCCCGGTGCGCACGCCGAGCACAAATTCATCCACCACTAGATCACGATCCGGCGCGACGCGACAGGGCGGCAACACAATCTCGCGCACACCCGCATCATCAAAAATCTCAACACCCTGCGCCGACACACGCATGTCACCGCGCTCACAACTCACCAGCAGAAAACCAAAATGCGGCTGGCAGGGTGGCGCTTGCTGTACCGCGCCGCCGCCGGTAAATCCACGCGCTGTGCGCGCCGCCGTTTCAGAGCCGCTGCCGGCTGCGGCGAGCCTGCGCCGTGCCGCGCCGTGAGCCGCCTGACGCAAGCGGCCACCAGTGCCGATCCAGCCGCACAATGCGTCGCTGTCAAAATGATCGTAGCCACTGTAGGTCAAGGACGCGCTCACGCCACTGTCGAATTCGACGAAAGCCGTCATGGCCCCTTCGGTTGGCCGCTGTGCATCCCAGATGCCCGTAGTCGCGCGCACCGCGCGAATCGGTTCGCGCGCCAGCACGCGAATCATCTCCAGTTGATGCGGCACCTGGTTATACAGAATGCCACCACCCTGGCGGGTATCAAGCTCTTCCGGACGCCTGGGGCGATAGAGGAAGTCGCCATAGACCAGATTGTTCATCATGCGCAACCGGCCCAGCTCACCCGACTCGATGATCGCGCGCATCCTGCGCAGGGCCGGATTGAAGCCCTGAGTATGGCCCACCAGCGTGATCACCCCAGCCGCGCGCGCGGCCGCGACGATCTGGTCGCATTCGTCGAGCGTGAGGGCCAGCGGCTTCTCGATGATGAAATGTTTGCCCGCGCCGGCGGCGAGCAGAGCATGTTCAACATGAAACTGGTGCGGACTGGCGATATACACGGCATCAAGCGCCGCGCCCTCGATCATGGCGCGCGCATCTGCAAACACGGCGCCACCGAACACGCTGGCAAATCGCTCGCGCGCCGCGACCAGCGGATCGGCCGCGGCCACGATCTCGATATCGGGATGCGCCGCGAAGCTCGGCAGCATGACGCCCGCCGCGCGGCCAAGACCGATGATTCCTAAACGTATCCGGGATGCCATGTTTTGATGCGGTCTTCCGATGGGCTAGCCATCAAAATGTCAGACATTAGAATGTCAGACACTATTGTCGGATGAACGAAATGTCAACTGCGCTGCGCACGCCGCATGCCCGAGCGCCATCACCGATCTACAATGCTGCTATGCAGGGGCGGCATGTCACGCCGGCTTGCACACTGACATAATCAGTCCACGTCAGCCCACGTTCTTTCCACCGCCCCGCCATGGCCATTACCTACCAACTGATCAAAGACGTAAGCGCCGACCTGTACGCACGTGCGTTGCGCAGGATTCCTGACGATACCCGACTCGCGCTTGAACAGGCCAGCCAGATCGAAACCAGCGAGGTGGCGCGCAAGACCCTGCACATCATGCTGGAGTCGGCCGATGCGGCGCGGCGCAAAAACCATTTCGTGTGTTCGGACGCAGGCATCCCGGTGTTTTTCATGAAAATCGGCACAGCCGCGCGCCTTGAGGGCGACATCAAGCGTGCCTTTACCGACGGGTTTGCGCAGATGGTGGCGGACAGCGACCCGCCACTGCTCGAGCATGTCACCAATCCCTTGACGCTGGAGCGTGGCTACCAGGGTAAAGACATGCCCATCGTCACCTACGACCTGATCGATGGCGCTGACTATGTCGACCTCACCTGCTCGCCCAAAGCGCTCGGCTCGGGCCGCTGGGCGGCGCTCGAAATCTTCAGCTTTCCAAGCCTGGAGGTGATCGAGGAATACATCATGAAGGTGATCCTCAAGGCCGGGCCGCAGCATTGTCCACCCGTGGTGGTGGGCGTCGGCATAGGCGGCACCTTCGACCATGCGGCCAAGATGGCCAAGGAAGCCATGCTGCGACCGTTCAAGCAGACCAACCCGGAGCCCATCCTCGCGGCGATGGAATCGCGCCTGATGGAAGCCATCAACGCCACCGGCTTTGGCCCCATGGGCACCGGCGGCGACAGCACCGCCATGGCAGTACACATCAACTACTCCGCGGGTCATGGTTTTACGCCGGTGGCGGTCTGTTTCAATTGCTGGATCAACCGGCGCACGCGCGCCCGCATTTACAACGACGGCCGCATCGAGGTGATCGAATGAGCACGCCAGCTCCCGATACGCAATCCGCCATGCCGCAGACGCACCACCTCAGCCTGCCGCTCAACGAACTGCAGATCCGTGCGTTGAACGTGGGCGATCTGGTCTATCTCTCGGGTGAGATTGTCATCAGCGCCGGCATGCCGACCTACCAGCGCATGCTCGCCTGGATGGATCAGGGCAAAGCCTTGCCCATTGAACTTGGCGGCGGCGCCCTGTTTCACCTTGGCAGCTACAGCCGCGAGCTGGATCCCGCCACGGGAGCCATGGAAGTCGTCTACATGAACCCCACGACCAGCACGCGCTTCTCCGACTTCATGCCCAGACTGATCCGCGGCCATGGCCTGCGCCTGGTCGGCGGCAAGGGCGGGCTGGATGAGCGCAGCGTTGAAGCCATGCGCGAAGTGGGTTGCGCCTACCTGTCGTTTCTGGGCGGTGGCTGCACCCTGTTGTCGGAAGCCATCCGCGAGGTCGTGGCGGTGGAATGGCGCGACCTGATCTTTCACTACCGGCTGGTCAAACTGCGCGTTGAAAACCTCGGCCCGGCCACGGTCGGCATGGACGCCAAGGGCAACAGCCTGTACGGCCGCCTCAATGAAGACGCGGCCGCGCGCCTGCCGGCCATCATGGCGCAACTGGCGGCGCGCCGTGCCGCCAGTATGTGCTGACGGGGATCACAAACCGGGCTGTAATCCGCATGGAATAAAGGTTTTCTGAAGCACTTATTTTGAGATACCGCCAAAAATGCCACAAATTGTTATCAAAGACGGTTGGCAGATAAGAATTACGCCAGCTTACTGACCTCATGGGCGCTAGTGTGGATTGCTGCTTGAATTTGCACCCTCAATTCAAATTCGTGCCAAGTTAAGCATCTTCATCATCCCGCTTGTTGCCAACCTCAATCTGTTTCACCACCCGATCAAAGTCGCTCTCAAACAACCGGTCCTGCACGATCCGGTATTTTTCAAATTCACTTTCGGCGTGTGCCTTGGCAATTTCTGCCGTCACCTTGCCTGCGTCCTGCAGCACATCCCGGTCCCACAGTTTCAGGAAGCCACTAAGGCGATCTTCCCAATCCGCCATGGTCATGGGCATGCGCCGCATGGCTTGAAGTTCTGCCATATCGAGATAGGCCGAGACAATCCGCTGCATCTGTGCCAATTCGAAGTCCGACAAGTAGTTCTTGGCAATGACGACGTCGTATTTGTGAACCTTCCCTTGAGGCGCGCCCTCCCAATTGGTCAGACCCATGTTTTCTTGCCTGTGATCCGCCCGGTCTACGATCACCTCGGCCGCTGTCTGGCCATGAATGGCGTAGTGCAGCTTGTTCTGGACCGCTGCAAAAAAGCGTTTGGTCGCCATGGCCGATGTGTCGTAGTCAAGCGCGGTCGCATAGATGTCGGTGATCTTTTGGTAGAACTTGCGCTCGGATAATCGGATTTCCCGAACTTTTTCCAGCTGCCGCTCGAAGAACTCATCCGTCAGAACGCTGCCGCCACTCTTCAAACGCTCCGCATCCATGACCCACCCTTGAATCGTGTAATCCTTGACGATCTGGCTGGCCCACTTGCGAAACTGAACGGCGCGTTCGTTTTCAATCTTGAAGCCCACGGCGATGATGGCCTGCAGGCTGTAGTGATCCACCTTGCGCTGAACTTCGCGCTCACCCTCAGTTTGAACCATTAAGTACTGCTTAACAGTTGCCTCGCGCTCCAGCTCGTTGTCGGCATAGATGCGCTTCAGATGTTGACTGATGGCTGGCACCGACACATCGTAGAGCGTCGCCATCATCTTCTGCGTGAGCCAGAGGTTTTCATCCTCGTAACGCATTTCCACGCTGCTTTGCGCCTTGCCAGTGGCGGCCACAAAGGTCAGGTATTCGGCCGCTGAGGAACGGACGGAGGAGACTTCGGTTTTCCTTGAAGTTTTCGGCTTCTTATTTAAGCGGCCATCTTTTTCTTGTGTGTGGACCGTCTTTTTATCGTCGCTCATGGCGCAACTCCTCCAACAAACTTTGACTTGATGAATTAGAACACTGGCCTAAATGGCTCGAACCACAAGCCATCAGCGCGAGGGCAAGAAACGGGTGCAGACATCTCTCAGTAAGCTGGTATTTGTCCATGGGCTTTTACTTTCGTTATGCTTGAGTATTTCTGCCCGCACCCGGTCGCCTTTAGCACCACGTCCTCGCTCAATGGTAGCGACTCGTGCTTCGAATTCCTTATAGGCGCGCAGCAATGCACCCCAAAAGTAGTCGAGCCATGGGGCGGTATTTTGCCAGTTGCTGCGTGTCAAACCGCAGTTTGGCGAGGTAGTCCGGCGTTAGTGAGTGCATGGCTCATGAAGTATTGATAAATTGGGGTAATCTTAATCCATATTGGGGTATTTGTTGATCACATTACCCCCTTAATCTGTTGAGACAAAAAAGAACCGCAATGCCAATGAAAATGCGGGTTTTGAGGTGTTCTGACCCGTTAAAAAACGGTCGCTTGGTGCCGCTAGCGTGCAGCGCATCCCGCGCTCAGACAAGATCAAAACAAGAGTGCGTCCAATGCACGGATAGTGGTGAATCGACGAAAAAAACAGCAATGGCGCCGATCGACGGCAACGCCGGTTTAGAATGGCGGAAGTCAACCGGCCTGACCGGTCCAATCAAAAAAAGACATCCACATGAACTTCGAACTCAGCGACGATCAATCCGCCATCGCCCGTGCCGTTGGCGATATCTGTGCCCGCTTCGGCGATGACTACTGGTTACGCAAAGACCGCGAGGGTGGCTTTCCGGAAGACTTCTACCGCGCCATCGCAGAAGCCGGCTGGCTGGGCATCGCCATGCCAACCGAATATGGCGGCGCGGGCCTGGGTATTGCCGAAGCGGCCCTGATGATGGAAACCATCTCGGCCTCGGGTGCTGGCTTTTCGGGCGCCTCGGCGGTACACATGAACGTCTTTGGCCTGCACCCGGTGGTGGTGTTTGCCAGCGATGAACAAAAGCGCCGCTGGCTGCCGCCCATCATTCAGGGTGAAACCAAAGCCTGTTTCGGCGTGACCGAACCTGACGCCGGCCTCAACACCCTCAAACTCAAGACGACCGCCACGCGCCACGGCGACCACTATGTCGTCAAGGGCCAGAAAATCTGGATCTCCACGGCGCAGGTCGCACAGAAAATCCTGCTGCTGGCACGTACCGCGCCCGTGGGAAGCGGCAAGCCGAGCCACGGCCTGAGCCTGTTTTATACCGATCTGGATCGCAGCAAGGTAGAAATTCGCGAGATCGAAAAGCACGGCCGCAAGGCGGTTGACTCCAACCAGTTATTCATTGACGGCCTGATTGTTCCCGAAGCCGACCGCATCGGCGAAGAAGGCCGCGGGTTTGAATACATCCTGCACGGTATGAACCCCGAGCGCGTGCTGATCTCCGCCGAGGCCATCGGCCTGGGCCGCGCGGCGCTTGCCAAGGCCGCCGCCTACGCCGGCCAGCGCATGGTGTTCGACCGGCCCATCGGCCAGAACCAGGGCATCCAACATCCACTGGCCGAGCGCTGGGTCGATCTCGAAGCCGGCACCCTGCTCTACCAGCGCGCTGCCTGGCTCTACGACCAGCACAAGCCCTGCGGTGCCGAAGCCAATGCCGCCAAGTTCTTTTGCGCGGAGGCCGGTTATCGCGCCTGCGAAACCGCCGTGCTCACGCATGGAGGAATGGGGTACGCCAAGGAATATCATGTCGAGCGCTACCTGCGCGAAGCGATGTTGCCGCGCATCGCACCGGTGACGCCACAACTGATTCTGTCCTTCATCGCCGAGAGAGTTTTGCACCTGCCCAAGTCTTACTGAAATACAGCACCAGGGCTGACCACTTGCGCCAGGACTGACTGGCGCAACGTCAGGCCGGTTTCACCAGAGCTCGCATGTGAGACGGGCGGGTCATGAAAAGTCCAATCGATCAAACTTGAAATCCGCGGGCAATCGCCCGCGGTATTTGCGCAGCCGGCCCAGCAATTCACGAGCCGCAGGCGCCTTTTCGATTACGAAATTTCGATCGCCAGCGACATGGATATGAATATTGTCGCCGGCCTTCAAATCGAGGGCACGGACAACACTCGCGGGCAATCGAACTGCCAGGCTATTTCCCCATTTTTCGACCAGCATGCTACGCTCCTCGGATATACAATTTACGTTGTAAATCATAAAGAGTCACATCAATGCTCGCAAACGAAATTTTGTGAAATCTCCCGAACGGCGTTAAACCGACTTTTGGCAGTCCATGCAATAGACGTTGCCGCCAAACCAGTGAGAGCCCCCCAAGATGGCCAACGCCCAATCAGGGAAGTCCGCCAAGTTGCACACGACTGGGTCGACATAGTCTGTGTCGGTCTCACCCACGGCGTCGTCAACCTCTTTAGATCAGGGCACTGCGAAGGTGGCGGCGGTGTTAGCAGGCTTCATGGACACCAACCCGGAACGTTGGCGCCACTGACCGACTGCTTGGGTAATCCCCCCATAGATCCGCAGCAATCAGAAGTAGAATTTCCACCTGAAAGGAAATTCGAAAATGAAGCAATCACGATTCACCGAGAGCCAGATCATGGCGATCCTCAAGCTCGC
>CANJOT010000018.1 GCA_947475815.1 Burkholderiales bacterium
CAGGTACCGCCAGTGTCGATGAACATGTAACGCACACCACGACCGACCTTTGCATGACTGAAGAAGTCCGGGATACGCACCATCGCACTGACCGATTCACCCAGCTTCGGTCCGGGAAATTGTATGCCCAGGTGCCGTCGCACCGAGCTACCGGCGCCATCGCAGCCGACCAAGTAGCGCGAACGAATGACGACTTCTTCGCCCGTCTCCAGATTGACGACTTGCGCAGTCACGCCCCGGTCATTCTGTTCGAGACTGACGAAACGATGCCGGTAGAGAGTCTCCGCTAATCCGGTCTTGCCCAGCGCATCGATGAGGACCGGATCGGCCAGATATTGAGGCAAGGAACTGGGCCGTTCCGGCGAGTAAGACGGCAGCGGCAGATTAGTGGTCGACGGACGCGGTTCACTACCGAGCACCTTGCCATTCAAAGCAGTGCAATAGAATGTCGTGCGCGGTACATCCCTGAGGGCACCGACACTGGCCATGCGTTGGGAAATGCCCCAGCGCCGCAGTAGTTCCATCGAACGCGAATTGATGCCGGTCGCCTTGGCCAAGACAATATCGCCGGTCCTGACCGGCTCCTGCTCGATGATCAGCGATGCATGACCACGCCACGCGAGGTCGATGGCCAGCCCCATGCCCACCGGGCCGGCACCGACGATGAGAACCGGGGTTTCGATCGTACGCTTCATGTCACTCGTGGTCATGCTTTGACATCCCGCTACCCCCAGCTCGTTCGTTCCCTATTTGACAGCCGTCATGGCGTTCCACGCTTTTACATTGCGGCGGTTTCATGCAGGAGTTTTCGCGGATTGAGTCCGCGGTTGACACACGACTCAAGGCGGCGGCCGCTGGAATCGACGAAGTAGATCGACGATATAAAGTGCTCTCGCGTAGAGCCCGCCGACACGAGGGCGGGCCCGGTTGGATGCCTGACATCCGGACGCTGGACGCAACGCAGTTCTGCTCCTAGTTGGTGAGCCCCAATTCGCGCACGACCGGCGTCCATGTGGTCAGCTCCGCAGCGATAAAGTCGCCCATTTCCTTGGGCGTGATCTGGACCGGCTCCATGCCCAAGGCGATGATCTGGGCCTGGACATCCTGCATGCGGGTGATGCGGTTGAACTCGCGATTCAAGCGTGCGGTGATGTCGGCCGGCACGCCCTTTCTCGTCATGTAACCAAACCAGGAACCATGACGAAACGGGATGCCTTGTTCAGCCATGGTCGGCACATCGGGAAACACCTTGCTGCGCTTGTCGGATGCAACGCCCAAGACGCGAATCTTGCCGGCCTTGGCCAGGGCAATGTAGGAATTGGCCGTGCCGGCGTGCAACTGGATGTCTCCCGCCGCCAACGCGAGCAAGGCCGCGCCATCACCCTTGTAAGCAATGTCAGCCATCCTGACACCGGCCTGCTTCTGCAGGCGTGCCACGTTGATATGCTGTGAGCTGCCGTTGCCGTTCGTCGCGTAAAAGAGTTGACCCGGCTTTGCCTTGGCCAAGGCAATCAAACCGCGCATATCGGTGACCGGAGTAGACATGCCGGTCGCGTATAGGGTCGGCGCTTCGCTAAGAATCGCCACGGGCGTCAGATCGCGGTCGATATCGAAGGGTAGGTTCTTATTGACCAGCGGCCCTAACACCACATTGCTCTGCACCACCATCACCAGGGCGTAGCCGTCAGGCTCAGACTTGGCCATCGCATCCAAGCCAATATTGCCACCTGCGCCAGGCTTGTTTTCAATGATCACCGGTTGGCCAAGTAATTCGCTCAACCTCGGCTGGACCAGTCGTGTGAGCGCATCGGTCGGTCCGCCTGGCACATAGGGCACGATGATGCGCACCGGCTTGGACGGCCAGCTTTGCGCCATGCCGGGCGCGATGCCCGTCAACATCAGGAGTAGCAGGATCAATGATGATCGGCTAAAGGCTAGAACTGCACTGACCATGCTCCGTCTCCTTGCTTGGTTTGAGTATTGCAGATTGAACTCAACGAAGGACGTACCAGACGCCACTGCGTCATGCGTGCTGCTCCGTTTGCCCATCTTGTGCGCATCGAGCGCAAACTACCCTATATTAAACAAATTCAAATTCGTTAGACATGAGGCAAAAAATAAAGTATCACTTTCTTGCCGTCTCTCGTATGAGAAATTGGTAGGCCGTGTTGGACTTGAACCAACGACCAAAGGATTATGAGTCCTCTGCTCTAACCAGCTGAGCTAACGGCCCACGGTGCTGCGCGTGGTTTTGCAAAACTGCCTTGCTGCACAACAAACGGCCCGCTGGCGCGGGCCGTTTTGACTACCGGGTGATCAATCAACCGCCTTCGAGGAAGGACTTGAGCTTGTCCGAGCGGCTTGGGTGACGCAGCTTGCGCAGAGCCTTGGCTTCGATCTGGCGGATGCGTTCGCGGGTCACGTCAAACTGCTTGCCGACTTCCTCAAGCGTGTGGTCGGTGCTCATCTCGATGCCGAAACGCATGCGCAGGACCTTGGCTTCACGTGGCGTGAGCGAGTCCAGCACGTCCTTGGTGACATTGCGCAGGCTGGCGTACAGGGCCGCATCGGCCGGAGCGAGCGTGGCCTGGTCTTCGATGAAGTCGCCAAGGTGAGAATCGTCGTCGTCGCCGATGGGGGTTTCCATCGAAATCGGCTCCTTCGAGATTTTCATGATCTTGCGGATCTTGTCCTCGGGCATCTCCATCTTGATGGCCAGCGTCGCGGGATCCGGCTCGGCACCGGTCTCCTGCAGGATCTGGCGCGAGATGCGATTCATCTTGTTGATGGTTTCGATCATGTGCACCGGAATGCGGATGGTCCGTGCCTGGTCAGCGATCGAGCGCGTGATGGCCTGACGGATCCACCACGTTGCATAGGTCGAGAACTTGTAACCACGGCGATATTCGAACTTGTCGACGGCCTTCATCAGGCCGATGTTGCCTTCCTGAATCAGGTCAAGGAATTGCAGACCGCGGTTGGTGTACTTCTTGGCGATCGAGATCACCAGACGCAGGTTGGCCTCGGTCATCTCGCGTTTGGCCTTGCGGGCTTTGGCCTCGCCGGTGGCCATCTGCTTGTTGATGTCCTTGAGGTCCTTGAGCGGCAAGACCACGCGTGCCTGCAGGTCAATGAGGCTCTGCTGCAATTCCTGCACCGCCGGCAGGCTGCGCGTGAGCGCGGCACCATAGTTGTGCGAACCCTTGGTTTCGCCCACGGCCCAGTTGAGGTTGGACTCGTTGCCCGGAAATGTGCGGATGAAATGGGAACGCGGCATGCCGCACTTGTTCACACAGATGTCGAGGATCTTCTTTTCAAACTGACGCACTTCATCGACCTGGGAACGCAGGGTGTCACACAGACGTTCGACGATCTTGGCAGTAAATCGGATCGATAGCAGTTCGGTGGAGATGGCTTCCTGTGCCTTGGTATAAGCCTTGGAACGATAACCCTCGCGCTCAAAGGCCCTGCGCATCTTGTCAAAGTTGCTGGTGATCTCGACGAACTTCTCGAGCGACTTGCGCTTGAGTTCTTCGAGTGCCTTGGCGTTAATCGCGGCACTGTCGTCGTCTTCGCCGTCGACGTCGTCTTCATCAAAGGCGCCATCGTCTTCGGCAGCAGCAGCGGCCGCCGCAGCGGCAGCGGCGGCCGCGGCAAGAGCGAATTTGGCGATGTCGGCGGCCGCTTCTTCATCGACGAGGCCATCGACCACTTCGTCGATGCGCATCTCGTTCTTCTGAATTTTGTCAGCCATCGACAGGATTTCGGCGATGGTGGTCGGACAGGCCGAGATGGCCTGCACCATATGCTTGAGGCCTTCCTCGATGCGTTTGGCGATTTCGATTTCGCCTTCGCGTGTGAGCAACTCAACCGAACCCATTTCGCGCATGTACATGCGCACCGGGTCAGTGGTGCGGCCAAACTCGGAGTCGACCGTCACCAGAGCCGCTTCAGCTTCCTCCTCGGCGTCGTCGTCGCTGGTGGCGACCGGCGCGTTGTCGCTCATCAACAGCGTTTCGGCATCGGGCGCCACCTCATAGACCGCGATGCCCATGTCGTTGAACGTGCTGATGATGCCGTCGATGGACTCGGCATCCACGACGTCTTCGGGAAGATGGTCATTGACTTCGGCGTAGGTCAGAAAACCGCGTTCCTTGCCCAGCTTGATGAGCGACTTGAGCTTGTTGCGGCGTGCCTCAATCTCTTCGGCGGTGCCAGGCTGCCGGGCAGCAAGCGCTTCCTTGAGGAAGGCCTTTTCGCGCGCCTTGCGGTCTTTGACCCTGCTTTTTTCAACCACCGGCTTGGCGGCCTTGACGGCCGGCACGATTGTGGTCGAGGTCTCGACGACGGTGACCACCGCGGCGACAGCAGCCACGACCACCGGCTTGGCACTCTTGGTTACCGGCGTGGCCGGTTTGGCGACGACGGCTTCGATGGCGGGCTTGCGGGCTACGGGGAGTTTTTCCGGGGATTTCTCGCTCAGCTTTGAAGTCTTTACCACCGGCTTCACGGCTGCGGGTTTTGCTGCGGAATCACGAACTTCTTTGGTTTTGCCAGGCACGGGTACTTGAACCTTCTCGGTAATGGGGCTTGCTGCGCTTACACCCGGCTTTTTCACCGGAGCACGCTTGGTGCCCGGGGAAACAGCCGCCTTGGCACGGGGTGCCACGGCAGCTTTGCCGGTCGGTGCCACACTGGCCTGCTTTGCAGCGACCTTTGTGACGCCCTTCGTCGTTGTCACTTTTGCTTGGGCAGGCTTGCTGCTTGCTTTCTTCACCGCGGGCGCGCCAGAACGCGTATCGGACTTGCGTGCCGGAACTGCCTTGACGACGGCCTTCACAGCGACCTTCGCGGCGACCTTCGCGGCGACCTTCGCGGCGACTTTTGTCGCGGAGACTTTTTCTTTTTTAGCTTTGGGCGACTGCGCCATGTTCGGTCCTTGCTTGAAAGGCGGTAGACTTCGACGGTAGGATGAATGAACGGTACGACCAGAAATACTGGATCAACTGCTCAGGCTGCAAATGCAGCTTGTCGGGTCGATCGCCCCAAGACTTCCCAAAAGCGCGCACGTGCGGCACACACGGTGCCGTCACAAGACCATGATGTGGGTCAGGGTTTGGCCCACATGAAAGCCACGCTCACCGCCCGTGCCTTTCGGCCAACCATAGCGCTAAACTCTTGTCGATCGGATAACCTTCAATTTTAACACTGAACTGCGGGTTTTCCCACTCCTGTCCATAATGGAGCTGATTTGGGCAGATACAAGTACAACATGCTCATCGTCGGTGCCCACGAAACCGGGCTGACCGTCGTGAATTCAGGTCGCTGACGCCGCCTTCACCCCCAAGGCGACACGCAGACGATTCTTTTCCTGGGTCAGGTGACGGTAGCGATCGGCCTGCACCGTGTCCGCCAGCCCACCGTCGGCCAGCCGTTTGAGCTCGATCTCGATGGAGCGCATGCGCAAAGCCACCAGGGCCCCGTGCAACTCGCGCTCAGCCTCTTCGACCTCGACAATGGAACTTGGTGCCTGAATCAGCTGACGAATCAGGTCGGTGAAAAATTCGCCGGCCGGGCCGCGGGACAGGACCTCGCTGACCCCGGCCGATCCGCCCTGCGTGCCGGCGCCGGCGCAGGCGTTGAACAATTCCTGCACGGCAAAGCCATCCAGCGAATCAAGACCAAGCAGCAATTCGCGTTCGCCGGACTCGAGATTCTGGGCGAGTTGCGGGAAATTCATCAGGATCTGCAGCACTTTGGCCTCGAGCGGCGCTGGAGCGCTGCGTTTGCCACGTGGCGGCGCATACCGACGTTGTGCCCGAGCCGGCTCGGCGGCAGCCAGTTCGGCAAATTCGGCCAGTTCTTCCGGGGCGCTTTGGGTCAGACGCGCCAGTTCGCGCACAATCTGCATGCGCAGCGCGCCCGCCGGCAAGGCACGCAACAGGGGCTTGACGTCATACTGCGCCTTCGCCCGACCTTCGGCGGTGCCCAGATCGTGCGTCTCGGACATTTCGCGGGCGATGAAGGCCGACAGGGGCATGGCGGCTTTCACCTCCCCCTCAAACGCTTCACGACCATGTTCGCGGATAAAACTGTCGGGGTCGTGTTCGGGGGGCAGAAACAGGAAGGCCAGCTGCTTGTTGTCCGCCGCAAAGGGCAAACTCGCCTCAAGAGCGCGCCATGCGGCTCGCCTGCCGGCGCCATCGCCATCAAAACTGAACACGATGTGATCGGTCTGGCGCAACAGCTTTTGTACATGCGTGGCGCCACAAGCCGTTCCCAGGGTGGCCACCGCATTGGGCACGCCCAACTGCGCCAGCGCCACCACGTCCATGTAGCCCTCCACCACGATGGCATGACCCGCTTCGCGGATGCCCTGACGCGCCTCAAACAGGCCGTACAGCTCATTGCCTTTCTGAAACACCGGCGTCTCGGGGGAGTTGAGATATTTGGGCTCGCCCGGTTTTTCATCGCCGATGGCAATCACACGACCGCCAAAGCCGATCACCTGCCCCTTGGTGTTGCGGATAGGAAACATGATGCGGTCACGAAATCGATCGTAGCGGCGCCGCGGCGTGCTTTCGTGCGCGCCTTCGTCACCCTGCGCGCCGCCCTCATCGCCGCCTTTCTCGATGACCAGTCCGGCCTCCAGCAACGCCGGCATCTGGTAATCATCAAACGCTGCAGCGAGATTTTGCCAGCCGGAGGGCGAGTAGCCCAGACCAAACCTGGCGGCGATTTCGCCGGTCAGACCACGCCCCTTGAGGTATTCAATGGCGCGCGGCGCGCCACGCAATTGCTGGCGATAATAGTCGGTCGCGCGCATCAGCACCTCGGTCAGTGCCATGTGCTGGGCCTGATACTGCTGGCGCAATTCGGGAGTGATGCGGTTGTCTTCCTCGGGCACGGTCATGCCCGAGGCCTGAGCCAGATCGCGCACCGCGTCCGGGAACGACTGCCCCGAATACTCCATCAGGAAACCGACTGCCGTGCCATGCGCGCCACAGCCAAAACAATGGTAAAACTGCTTGGTCGGGCTGACCGTGAACGACGGCGATTTCTCGTTGTGAAACGGGCACAGCCCCATGAAATTGGCGCCACCCTTTTTCAGCTTCACGTAACGGCCCACCACCTCGACAATGTCGACGCGGCCAAGCAAGTCTTGAATGAAGGATTGCGGGATCATGGCAAAGCGGCTCTGTTGCACTCATTCTACAAGCGGACAACCGCCAGGGGTCAGAAGCTTCCTGGCCGCCAACAGGACAATCTTTGCCGCTCAGCCCTGGCTCAGGCGGGCCTTGACCAGCGCGGAGACCTGCGTCATGTCGGCTTTGCCGGCCAAACGGCCCTTGAGTGCACCCATGGTTTTGCCCATCAGCGGATTACCACTCACACCACTGGCTGACAATTCAGCAATCACTGCCTCGATTTCGGCCTGAACTTCCTCGCCGCTCAGTTGCCGCGGCAGGTAAGCACCGAGCACGTCGATTTCCAGCCGCTCCTTGGCGGCCAAATCTTCACGACCGGCAGCCTCAAACTGGCTCAGGCTGTCGCGACGCTGCTTGAGCAGCTTGTCAACGATGACCAGCACATCGGCATCGGTGAGCGTGACGCGCTCGTCGACCTCTTTTTGTTTCAGAGCGGCCAACAACATGCGGATGGCCGACAGACGATCCGCATCGCGCGCGCGCATGGCGGTTTTCATGTCTTCGGTGATCTGGTCTTTAAGGCTCATGAGGACTCCAGTCAGGTTCGGAATGCCGGTGACAATCCCGAGAGCGCCATGCTGACCGGGACGATCAGGGCACTGCCGGGTTCCATGAAAACAACAAAACCCGCCGCGGCACAGCCGGAGCGGGCTTGTTCAAGCCTGATCACACCACGCCGGGTGCCAGCACCCGGGCGACGATCAATACATCTTTTTCGGCAACATCTGGCTGCGCAGGCGCTTGTAATGGCGCTTGACGGCAGCTGCGAGCTTGCGCTTGCGTTCGGACGTAGGCTTTTCGTAGAACTCGCGTGCGCGCAGCTCGGTCAGCAGGCCAGTTTTTTCAATGGTGCGCTTGAAGCGGCGCAGCGCCACTTCGAAAGGCTCGTTCTCTTTGAGGCGAATGATAGGCATTGAACAAATGAATTGTTAGAGGGAAGCCGGCAAGTATAGCCATGATTCAAGGCGATTGGAAGCGAAACCGAAAATTATCCGGATACCTCGAAAAAATAAGTGGGGTCAGACCCCAGTTGACGATATTTGACTTCATTAAATCGAATCTGACCCCACTTATTTTTTCAGAGGGTGAGGGCGGCGGCGTGGGCGGAGGCCCAGGCCCACTGGAAGTTGTAGCCGCCGAGCCAGCCGGTGACGTCGACGACTTCGCCGATGAAGTAGAGGCCGGGCACGGTGAGGGCTTCGAGATTGTGCTGGGACAGGGCGGCGGTGGCGACGCCGCCGACGGTGACTTCGGCTTTGCGCCAGCCTTCGCTGCCGCTGGGATGAACGGCCCAGTGTTTGAGCGAGCTACCGAGGGCGAGCAGGGTTTTGTCAGGGATTTCGGCGAGTTTGCGGGTGCCGAGGGCTTCCTGGCCCTGGCTGACCAGCCAGCCGGCGACCAGACTCTTGGGAAGGTGTTGCTGCAGCAGCGTGCCGAGGTTCTGGCGGGCACCGGACTTGGCGGCAAGCAGCGTGGCGGCAAGATCAAGTTCGGGGGCCAGATCGATGTTCAGGGGCGCACCGGGCTGCCAGTAGCTCGAGATCTGCAGTACGGCCGGACCCGACAGACCGCGATGGGTAAACAACAGGTCTTCGCGGAATTCGGTGGCCGCCTTGCCTGCGCCCATTTCGATGTCGACTTCAAGCGCCACGCCCGCCAGAGGCACGAAGGGTTTCCAGTCGGACGCAGCGAAGGTCAGCGGCACGAGACCTGGACGCGGCTCAATGATGGGCAGTCCGAACTGGCGCGCCAGGCGGTAACCAAAATCGGTGGCGCCGATGGCCGGTATGGACAGCCCCCCCGTGGCGACCACCAGTTTGCCGGCGTCGACCGGACCGCCCTCGGTATCGATCAGGAAACGGTCGCCCTGACGGGCCACCTGCCCGACCTTGCAGCCCAAGCGCGATGCCACCTGCCCGGCCGCGCACTCCTGGCGCAGCATGTGGATGATCTGCAGGCTGGACTGGTCACAAAACAACTGGCCGCGATGCTTCTCGTGCCAGGCAATGCCGTGACGACGCAGCAGGGCAAGAAAATCCTTCGGCGTGTAGCGGCTCAGCGCGGAGCGGCAAAAATGCGGGTTGGCCGAGATGAACTGGGCCGGGCTGGTATTGATGTTGGTGAAGTTGCAGCGGCCGCCACCCGAAATGCGGATTTTTTCGCCGGGCTTGGCCGCGTGGTCAATCACCAGCACCTTGCGGCCACGCTGGCCAGCGACCGCTGCGGCCATCAGGCCGGCAGCACCGGCACCGATGACCACCACATCAAAACGCTCGCTCACCGCACGAAGCCCGCGGCGTAGGTATTGAAGAAGGTATCGGCCGCAAACGTCTCGGGCCTCCAGGGTGTGTCATCGAGGCGCTCTGCGGGCAGAAAAAGATACATGGCTGCCAGCACGCGCCGGCCATCGGCGCAGAACAGGTCAACCTCGACGCGGCGGTAGTCCTCACCCTCGAAGCGGTCAATGCGCGCCAGATCAGCCGGATCCACATCAAAATAAACGACGCCCTCCAGACTCGCACCGGAATGATGAATGGCGCCAGGGTAGATCTGATCACGCACACCGAACCGCGCATACCCATGGGCGGTGGCCTCGACGTGCGTGTACGAGCCCGCCACCAGGCGCGACCAGACTTCATCGAACATCAGCGAACCGTATGTGAACACGTGCATCAACTCGGACCTTGCAATCAACGCTTGATCAGCCAGCAGCGGTGAATCTTTTTGTCGCGATAATCCTCAGGCAGGGTGCGCGCGCTGATCTCCGTGAAACGCGCCTTGGTCTGCACCAGTTCGTCGAGCTCGAAGCTGCGCAGATTGGTCGAGAAAAACAATTCGCCGCCGGGCGCGAGCAGATCAAGACACTGGCGGATCAGCCAGGGATGGTCGCGCTGGGTATCGAGCACGCCCATCATCTTTTTTGAATTGGAAAAACTCGGCGGATCAAGCAGGATGAGGTCGTAGAGCTTGCCGCCGGTCGCCACCGATGCAGCCGCATCACGAATCCAGTTGAACACCTCGGCGCGGATCATGCGATGCGCCTCGGGGTCGAGATTGTTGAGCGCCAGATTGCGCGACGCCCACTCGAGGTAGGTATTGGACAGATCGACCGAGTCGGACGACACGGCGCCCGCCGCCGCCGCATACACGGTGAAACTGCCGGTGTACGAAAACAGGTTGAGAAAGCGCTTGCCGCGCGCGCGCTCGCCAATCATAGCGCGCATGATGCGGTGATCGAGAAACAGACCGGTATCCTGGTAGGCCTCAAGGTTGACCAGAAAACGATGGCCGCCCTCGCGCACCACCAGATCGACGCCGGTTTTGCCGGTCGGACCGTTCTGGTCGGTTTTTTCACCCTTGACGCGCTGGCGGCTGCGCACCTTCACCGAGATGGCGTCCTGCTCGAGTTGCAGCGTGGCAGCCGTCACCTCGACGATGTAATCGAGCCATTCGCGGTGTTCGGCCTCGGTCTGCTGCCAGCCGGTATCAAACTCCTGCAGATGGACACGCGGCCCGTCCTCGCAGCCATACCAGTCGATGATCAGGGGAAACTCGGGAATGTCGCGTTCGTACAGGCGATAGGCGTGAATGTCGCCACGCGCGGCCCATTTGCGCAGGCGGCGTGCATTCTTGGCGAGGCGGTTCTGGAAAAATACGAGATCGGTCATGCACCCATTGTAAGCGAGGCGGCGCACGACGCATGCGCCAGCAGGCCCGAACGGACGTCAACGCATGCCGTGCAAAACCTCAAGGATGGCCTCAATCTGGCGTTTGATCGGATCCGGTACCGGACGCTCGCCCGACAGGGCGCCCTGAATCCACAAGGCCGTGGCAACGGCTTCACGACTGTCAGGCAGATTGGGCAGCGACACGCTGGTGCCGGTCTCGCCCTCAACGAGGCGGGTGAGCACCCCTCCATGAAACCAGTCGATGGCCGCACCGCGGCGCGCATTGGCCACCACCTCCCCTTCCGTGCCGCGCGCGAGCAGCACGTCGCCGCGCGCGCTGGGCGCGTGCTGGCTGTAATAGTCGCTCAGCATCCGCTGGTACTCGGGGTGGGTATAACTGGCCAGACGCAAGGCCGGACCCTCAAAAGGCTGCAGCATCTTGACCAGTGAATGGGCCGAGTTGCGCACACCCAGCACGCGGCGCAAGGACAACACACGCGCCAGTTCCGGGTTGAGAGTCTGGATCGTCAGGAAAGCGGGTTCGCCACGCGCCAGCCGGGCATCGACTTCGCCGGCATCGCACGCCGGATGAAAACCAAGCACGGAAAATATTTCGGCGCTGGTGGTACGCCGCGGCGCGGCGATGCCGGGCGCGATGTCCACATCGCCCATCTTGCCGTGCACCAGCACCGGCACCCCTTGGCGCGCAAGCAGGATGGCCAGCAAGGGCGTCAGGTTGGGCATGTTGCGCGCGCCGTTGTAACTCGGGATGACGACTGGCGGGAATTTCGAGGCAGGTTGCCTGAGGCACAGGCTCTGTGCTTCCGATGCTTCCAGAAAACCGGCGATCTCTTCGACGGTTTCGCCCTTGATGCGCATGGCAATGAGCACCGCACCAAGTTCGAGATCGGTGATCGCACCCGCCAGCGCGCCCGCCCACAGCGTGCGTGCATCCGCCTGCGACAGATCACGCGGATTGTCTTTGCCGCGGGCAATATCGCGGAGGTACTGGGCGCAAGGGATGCTGACAGAATTCATGGGTCTCCTGGAACGCTTCGGATCGGTAGCCCGCTTATGCAGAAACCATGCCCACTGCGTCGTCGCGCAAACTCAGGCTGGATTGCGGACCGGCTGGGCGCACAGAGGATGATCAAAACAGGTCAGCTTGCCGGCAAGCCATGGCCCGAAACGCTTTTCACCGACTATACTTACAGGTATCAACGCATCATTTTAACCTTACCGTAGCCAGTCCCTGCGCGCATGCTAGTCCTTGGTATTGAAAGTTCCTGCGACGAAACCGGTTTTGCCCTCTATGACGGCGTCGGCAAACGTCTGCTCGCGCACGCCCTGCACTCCCAGATTGACATGCACCGCGCCTATGGCGGTGTGGTGCCGGAACTGGCCTCACGCGATCACATCCGCCGCGCCCTGCCGCTGCTCGAACAGGTACTCGGTGACGCCGGCTGCGGCAAAAACGACATCGACGTCATTGCCCACACGCGCGGCCCGGGTCTGGCTGGCGCGCTGCTGGTCGGTTCGGGCATTGCTCACGCGCTGGGTTTTGCGCTCGGCAAGCCGGTCATCGGCGTGCACCATCTGGAAGGCCACCTGCTCTCTCCCCTGCTCTCGCAAGACCCGCCTGAATTTCCGTTTGTCGCCCTGCTGGTCTCGGGAGGGCACACCCAGCTCATGCACGTCAAACGCGTCGGGCAGTATGAATTGCTTGGCGAAACCCTCGACGACGCCGCGGGTGAAGCCTTCGATAAAACCGCCAAGCTGTTGGGCCTGGATTATCCGGGCGGGCCGGCGGTCGCGCGCCTGGCCGAATTTGGTACACCCGGCGCGCTGCAATTGCCACGACCGATGCGGCACTCCGGCAACCTCGATTTCAGCTTTTCCGGCCTGAAGACAGCCGTCCTCACTGAAGTGCGAAAGCAGACCAATCTGTGTGAGCAGGGCCGCGCCGACATCGCACTCGCCTTTCAGGATGCGATCGTCGACGTGCTGGCGCTCAAATCCATGGCGGCGCTCAAGGCCACGCGGGAACATCGTCTGGTGGTGTCAGGTGGCGTGGGTGCCAATAGCGCCCTGCGCAAGCGACTGCAGGCCGATGTCACCAAACGCGGCGCGCGGGTCTACTTTCCGGAGTTGCAGTGGTGCACCGACAACGGCGCCATGATCGCCCTGGCCGCCTCGATGCGCATGGCGGCCGGCATCGAGCGCGCCGCCCACGATTACAGCTTCACCGTGAAGCCGCGCTGGGATCTGGGTTCGTTAACGACCTGAAGCAGGTACCGAAACCGGATCCTGCGGCCCCCGCGGACCACCACGCCCCCGCTCCGCCCGCTCAGCGTTTGAACTTGAGGACGATCCGGCTTTCCTTGCCGGCCAGCAGCTTGGCCATGTTGGCGCGATGGCGCACGAGCACCATCACGCCGATGACCAGCACAGCGCCCGCCTTGATGTCAGCGCCGAACAGCAGCACATAATAAAAGGGCGCAAACGCCGCCGCCGCGATCGCCGCCAGCGAGGAGTAGCGAAAAAACACGACGATGATCAGCCAGGTCGAAGCAGTCGCCATGGCCAGCACAACATTGAGAGCGAGCATGACGCCGAGCGCCGTGGCCACACCCTTGCCACCCTTGAAACGAAAAAACACCGGATACAGGTGGCCGAGAAACACCGCCAGTGCCACCAGCGCCACGCCGCTGTCGTCAAGCCCGACCTGCCGGGCGAAGTATTGAGCCAGAAATACCGCCAGCCAGCCCTTGAGCGCATCAAGCAGCAGGGTCAGTGCGGCCGCCAGCTTCTTGCCACTGCGCAGCACATTGGTGGCGCCGGGATTTTTCGAACCATAACTGCGCGGGTCAGCCAGGCCGAACGCCCGGCTGACGACCACGGCAAATGAAATCGAGCCGAGCAGATAAGCCAACACTGCGGCAATGAGGGTAATCACTTGAGCGGTCTCCCGAAGTTTCTGGTGAATTCAAATTGGCTTTGTGGCACGCCGCCACCCCGCTCAGCCACGCGGGTGATGACGCGCATGCAGCACCTTGAGGCGTTCGCGCGCCACATGGGTATACACCTGGGTGGTCGAAATGTCGCTGTGTCCAAGCAGCAATTGTACGACACGCAGGTCAGCGCCATGGTTGATCAGGTGGGTGGCGAAGGCATGCCGCAGGGTATGGGGGGACAGCGGTGCGTTGACCCCTGCCGTGCGGGCGTGCCGCTTGACCAGACTCCAGAACATCTGCCGCGTCATCGGACCCGGCTGATCCAGACGCGCCGTAATGAACAGGGCATCGAGGCTGCGCCCGGACAGCAGAACAGGGCGCGCGGTCTTGAGATAACGTTCAATCCAGTCACACGCCACCTCGCCCATCGGCACCAGACGCTGTTTGTCGCCCTTGCCGATCGCCCGCACCACCCCCTCGTTGAGCCCGACCTCCAGCGTCTTGAGGCCGACCAGTTCCGACACCCGCAAGCCACTGGCATACATCAGTTCGAGCATGGCGCGGTCGCGCAGGCCAAGCGGCGTGTCGACATCAGGCGCGGCCAGCAGGGCCTCCACCTGACTTTCCGACAGGGTGCCCGGCACGCGGGGTGTGCGTTTGGCCGACAGCAGGCGCCGCGTTGGATCGGCACTGATCTGCTGCTGACGCAACGCCAGCCGAAAAAAGCGGCGCAGCACGGCGAGCCGTCGATTGGCACTACTGGCGCGACTCGTGGCGTGGCGGGCCAGCTGATAATCGTTGAGATCGGCCTCGGTGGTGTCGTAGACCGTTTTGTTACGCGCAGCCAGCCAGGTGGCATACATGCTCAGGTCGCGCCGGTAGGCTTCGAGCGTGTTTTTTGACAAGCCGTCTTCGAGCCAGAGCGCGTCACAAAACGCGTCGATGGCTACACTGCTGACCGCCAGAGGGTCGGCCGCCGCCATCAGGCCGCCCGATGCCACCCCTGGCCGGCCGCGTCCCGCAGGGGGACGCGACACACGCCGGGTTTACTGATCAAGCTTGATACCCTGCACCTTGACCAGCTTGACCATGCGGTCATATTCGGTCTTGATGGTCTGGGCATAATGCTCGGGGGTATCGCCGACCGGTTCGGCACCAGCGGCGCGGAAACGCTCCTTGACATCCGGCTGGGCAAGCACCTTGACGGCGGCATCGTGCAAACGGCGCAGCACGTCAGGCGGCGTTTTGGCCGGAGCGATCAGGCCGTACCAGGCCGGGTCATTGACGTCCTTGAGACCGAGTTCAGCGAAAGTCGGCACATCGGGCAGGCTTGCAAGACGTTGGGGCCAGGCGATGGCATAAGCGCGCAGCTTGCCGGTCTGAATGAACTGGATCGACGAGGGCAGGTTGTCAACCATGATCTCCACCTGACCACCGAGCACATCGTTCAGGGCCGGGCCGGCACCCCGGTAAGGAATGTGCACGATGAAGGTTTTGGTCGAGACCTTGAACTGCTCGCCGATCATGTGACCAATGCCGCAGGTGCCTGACGTGGCATAGGAATAACGCCCCGGTTTGGCGCGCAGCAGGGCGAGAAATTCCTTCATGTCCTTGGCCGGCACCTTGGGATGGACGGCAAGCACGTTGGCGACGATGGCCAGGTTGGTGATGGGCGCGAAGTCTTTGAGTGCGTCATACGGCAGCTTGTCACTGCAGGCCGGATTGACCGCCATGGTGCTGACCGTTGAAATGCCGAGGGTGTAGCCATCGGGTGCGGCACGCGCCAGTTCGGCCGCGCCGATCGAACCACCACCACCGCCACGGTTTTCCACCACCACGGGCTGGCCGAGTTCACGGGTCATGCGTTCGGCTACCAGCCGGCCAACGATGTCGGTGGTTCCTCCGGGCGGAAACGGAATGATCAGCCGGATCGGCTTGTTCGGAAAGCTTTGCGCCCCGGCGATGCTCGCGGAAAACATCAGTGCTGCCGCGAGGTACATGAGAGTCTTCTTCATTGCGATTGCGTCCTCATGGTGGAAGAAAAATCCGGGCTGAATGGCGCCGGACCCGAACGGATACCAAAAATCCCGCCTGGCTCACGCCGACGGGCCCAGCAAACCTTTTTTCAGCCCCTGATCGACCGGTCGTTCGCCGATGAAAATGCGCAGGATGGCGGAATAGAAATCAGGCCCGAAAATGGCGGAGCCGCGCACCGCGCCGTTGATGGCGATGCGTGTGCTGCCGCCGGCACCGAGGTCAAGGGCGACCACATCCCCTTTGTTGACGGTGCCGACCTCGGTCATGGTGCGGCTGAGCTGCTCCATGCGGGGCGCCATGAAGAGCAACTGATCTTCCTTGAGATTTTTGCGCAGGCCATGGTCGAACGCATCGATGAAATCGTGCGCCTCGGCACGGCGCAGCATATGCAGCAGCATGCGCTTGGGACCTTTCTGCTGGATCAGGGCCTCGGCGTCGGCAGTTTTCTGCGGCACATACAGGCCGGCCACATAGCCCTTGATGAACACCACACCGCGCAGCCCGACGCCATTCAGTTCGAGACGCGTATCGGCCAGACGGATGCTGTCTTCAAATTTAACGCCCTGGATTTCAGCCGCAGGCGCGGCAATACTCGCGAGCAGCAGGCTGGCGACCAACACAATACGGTAAATCATGGCTTTGTTCATCTCGACTCCGGGCGTTGGTGAACCAGTCCCTGATCTTCAGTGTGCCGCGCCGCATTACAACGCCAACATATCACCATTTGACACCTGCTCTTGCGCCCGATCCAAGGCACTTACCAATATTTACAATGAACGAAAGTGTACACCTGAGTCGGGCCTGAGGATAATTCAGCGCGGCCCATTGCTGCTAGCGCGCCAGCGCCCAGCTGACGTGCTCACGCACCAGGGCAGAAGCATGTTCGAGGCGCGTGGACAACACCGAGCGGATATGGCCTTTTTCCTCAGGCGGCAAGTCCGTGGCCAAGGCATTGCCCAAACCGACGGCGATATTGCGCAGCCAGCGCTCATGGCCGATGCGCCGTATCGCGCTGCCGGCGGTGTGCTGCAGGAATTGCTCTTCATCCCATGCGAACAGCTCGGTCAGGCTGGCCTGTTCGATGCCGCGCGCGTCAAAGTCGGCCACGTCGCTGCGCCGGGCAAACTTGTTCCACGGGCACACCAGCTGGCAATCATCACAGCCGTACACACGATTGCCGATCAGGGGGCGCAGCTCCACCGGAATGCTGTCCTTGAGTTCGATCGTCAGGTAAGAAATGCAGCGCCGCGCATCAAGCTGGTAGGGACCGATGATGGCGCCTGTCGGGCAGACGTCGATACAGGCCTGACAGCTGCCGCAGTGTTCGCCCACCGGCGCGTCGACAGGCAAAGGCAGGTCGACGAAGATCTCGCCGAGAAAAAACATCGAGCCCGCCTCGCGCGACAGCAACAGGGTGTGTTTGCCGCGCCAGCCCAGGCCAGCCTGGCGCGCCAGCTCCACTTCCATAACAGGTGCCGAATCGGTAAACACGCGGTGACCGAATGGTCCGACTGCGGCGGCGATGCGCCCGGCCAGGCTCTGCAGGCGGGCGCGCAATACCTTGTGGTAATCGCGGCCATGAGCGTAATGGGCGATGGTGGCCCGGCGCGCATCGTGCAGGCTGGCCCAGCCGGCGCTGACAAATTCTTCCGGCGCAGCACGCAGATAGTCCATGCGCGCGCTGATGACGCGCACCGTGCCGGGCACCAGTTCTGCCGGACGGGCGCGCAGGCTGCCGTGGCGCGCCATATAATCCATGGCGCCGTGAAAGCCGTTGGCCAGCCACTGCTGCAGGCGCGCCTCGGCGGGTCCCAGCTCAACGCCGCTGATGGCGAGTTCGGCAAAACCGAGTTCGCGGCCCCAGGCTTTGATGCGCGCCACCAGCGCCGCACCATCGACGCCATCGACCGCGCCAGCTGTGTTCATGTGTTTCCTCGTCTGTTTTCAGGAGTGCTTTCAGGAACGCCATCGGCAACGCCCTGAGAAACCCATCCAAGGAATTGTAATGCCGTCCAGCCCTTTCACCGCCGCGCCGCTTGTGTTCCCGCTTGCCAGCGAGTCCGCCACCATGGCGCTCGGCAGCCAACTGGCCGGGGTTTTGCGACTGCAGTTGCGCAGCGCAGCCGACCGGTCACACGGCCTGAGCGTACATTGTTCGGGCGATCTGGGCGCCGGCAAAACCACTCTGGTGCGCGCCCTGCTGCGCGCGCTGGGCGTGACTGGCCGCATCAAGAGCCCGACCTTTACCCTGGTGGAGCCCTATGAAATCGCTCTGGATGACGAGCCAAATGGCAACACCCCGGACCGGGGGGATGGCGAATCTGTTGAACTCAAGCGAAACCTGAGCTTATACTGCTATCACTTTGATTTTTATCGTTTCACCCATCCAAGAGAATTTCTTGAGGCAGGCTTTCGTGAGTATTTCGGCAATGGTGCCCTCTGTCTGGTGGAATGGCCCGAACGCGCCAGCGAAGGGCTGCCTGTTGGCGCCGCCCCACTCTTGCCGCCCGCCGACCTGTTCATCCGCCTCGACACCGCTGGTGAAGGCCGTCGTGCCCGCATCGAGGCGCACACCGACGCGGGACGCGCATGCCTGAGTCTGCTCACCGCCTCCGGGGCCAGCGCCGCCAGTTCCTGAAAGCCGGCAGCGCCGCGCTGCTGTGTTCGGTCCTCTATCCGCAAGCTGCCTGGGCGGCCGGCATTCTGGCGGTGCGCGTCTGGCCGGGACAGGACTACACGCGCGTCACCCTGGAGAGCGAACGCGCGCTCGAGGTCAATCACTTTCTGGTCGATGAGCCCGAGCGGCTGGTGGTCGAAATCAACGGCCTCGCGCTCGACAGCAATCTGCGTGATCTGGTCTCAAAAATACAACCCAATGATCCCTACATCAATCAGGTGCGCGTCGGCCAGAACCGGCCCAATGTCGTGCGCATCGTGCTGGACCTCAAGGGCAAGGTGAAACCGCAGGTGTTCAGCCTCGGACCGGTGGGTGAGTACAAACACCGACTGGTGCTGGATGTCTATCCGGCCGAAGCACCCGATCCGCTCATGGCGCTGCTCCAGAAGAACGACAGCAGCGCAAAAGCGGCGACCGGGCAGAACCAGAATCCAGCCCTTACGGCCACGCCAGCCACGCCGGCACCCAACCGCCCGCCGGCACCGATCGACAGCAGTGCGGTCGATCCGGCGCGCGTGCCACCGGCGGCAAACCCGGGCGTGACGCGCATGATCACCATCGTCCTCGACCCCGGTCATGGCGGCGAAGATCCGGGCGCCATCGGCGCCGGCGGCAGCTTTGAAAAACACGTTGCCCTGAATATCGCCAAACGCATCAAGGCAAAAATTGATGCCGAGCCCAACATGCGCGCCATGCTGACGCGCGACGGCGACTATTTTGTACCGCTGCACGTGCGCGTGCAAAAAGCGCGGCGTGTGCAGGCCGACCTGTTTGTCAGCGTCCATGCCGATGCCTTTGTCCGCCCCGACGCACGCGGCTCGTCGGTGTTTGCCCTGTCCGAAAGCGGCGCCTCAAGCAGCGCAGCGCGCTGGCTGGCGAACAAGGAAAACGCCTCCGACCTGATCGGTGGCATCAATATCAAAACGCGCGACCAGCAGCTCGCGCGCGTGTTGCTCGACCTGTCGACCACGGCGCAGATCAGCGACAGTCTCAAGCTTGGCCGCGCCGTGCTCACTGAACTGGGCGGGGTCAACCGCCTGCACAAGGACCGCGTCGAGCAGGCCAGTTTCGCCGTGCTCAAGGCCCCCGACATCCCGTCCATCCTGATCGAAACGGCCTTCATCAGCAATCCCGAGGAAGAGCAGCGCCTCAACGATGACGCCTATCAAGACCGCATGGCCAGTGCCATCATGATCGGTATCCGCCGCTATTTCGCGCGCAACCCGCCACTCGCCAAAACGCGCGTGACCAGTTAAGGTTCGTCCCTCTTGCCCGCCAGCCCATGCGGCGTGCGCGGCTTTTTCCACATTTTCCCAGACCCAGCCATGCTTTCGACCCAGGACAAGACCCGCATCGACGATACCCGCATCAGCCTCGTTCGCCCGCTGATGACCCCGGCCCTGCTCGAAGAACGCCTGCCGGCCACGCCGCAGCACATCGCTCTGGTCGAGCGCAGCCGCCACGAAGTGTCACGGGTATTGCAGGGCGAGGATGACCGTCTGGTCGTCATCGTCGGACCGTGTTCGATCCACGACCACGATCAGGCGATGGAATACGCCACCCGCCTGCAACTGGAGGCCGAACGCCACGCCAGCGAGCTGCTGATCATCATGCGCGTCTATTTTGAAAAGCCGCGCACCACGGTGGGCTGGAAGGGCTACATCAACGACCCGCACCTCGACGGCAGCTTCGCCATCAACGAGGGCCTCGAGATGGCGCGCAGCCTGCTGCTCGACCTCCTCGATGCCGGCGTGCCGATCGCCACCGAATTTCTCGACCTGCTCAGCCCGCAGTTCATCAGCGATCTGGTGACCTGGGGCGCGATCGGTGCGCGCACCACTGAAAGCCAGAGCCATCGGCAACTGGCCAGTGGCATGTCCTGCCCGGTCGGTTTCAAGAATGGCACCGACGGTGGCGTCAAGGTTGCTGCCGACGCGGTGGTGGCTGCGCGCGCCGCGCACGCCTTCATCGGCATGACCAAAATGGGCCAGGCGGCCATCTTCGAAACCCGCGGCAACCGCGATGCCCACATCATTCTGCGCGGCGGCAAAGCGCCCAACTACAACGCCG
This sequence comes from Burkholderiales bacterium, assembly GCA_947475815.1. Lineage (GTDB taxonomy): Bacteria > Pseudomonadota > Gammaproteobacteria > Burkholderiales > Burkholderiaceae_D > CANJOT01. The sequence continues at coordinate 20,615 of CANJOT010000018.1, forward strand.
AAGCGATCAATGCCACAGCGGCAGTGCTTGAATCCTCAGGGCTGCCAGCACGCATCATGGTTGATTTTTCGCACGCCAACAGCAGCAAGCAGTACCAGAAACAGGTCGAAGTGGGTCAGGACGTGGCGCGTCAGATCGCCGGCGGTGATGCACGCATTTTCGGTGTCATGATCGAAAGCCACCTCAAGGAAGGCCGGCAGGATCTGATCGACGGCCAGACGCCCGCCTGGGGGGTGTCGGTCACCGACGCCTGCATCGGCTGGGACACCACAGTCGCTGTGCTCAACACCCTGGCCCAGGCGGTGCAGGCGCGACGCAAGGGCTGAGCCTCAGTCCGGTCCGTAATAGGTGCAGGCCTGACGGCAGGAGTCACGATGCAGGGTGACACGCGCCACCTTGCCCAGACCGGGCTGCAGTTGTTCAAAGATGAAGCGCGCGATGTTTTCCAGGCTGGGAACACGCAGTGCCTCGATGTCATTGAGAAATCGGTGATCGAGCTGCGTGCGCACGCTCTGGCAGGCCGCCTCGAGCACGGCAAAATCAGCCACGAACCCGCTGACCGGATCGGGTTCACCACGCAGCACCACCTCGGCACGAAATGAGTGACCATGCAAAGCCCGGTAGGGGTGGCCCTCGGGTTCGTGCAGAAAATGATGGGCGGCGTCAAACCAGAATTCGAGCGATATTTCAGTCATGGATTACGCTATGCCAAGCAGCTTGTGGGTTTGCAGGGACAGCCGCCAGCGCGGATGGCGCAAACAATAATTGACCGCACGCCGGGTATTGGCCGCACTGCTTGCGGCATCGCCACTGTCCATCGGCTGCAGCAGCAAGTGTTCAAAGGCCAGGTCGGCAAATCGTTCCGGCATGGCGAGCAACTGCGGATAGACCAGCTTGAGTTCCTGGCCGGCGGTGACACGCAGGCGCGCATCGGCCTTGGGGCTGACACACACCCAATCGATACCGGCGGGCAGATCGAGCGTGCCATTGGTCTCGATGGCGATGGTGAAGTCCCGCGCATGCAGGGCATCGACCAGCGCCACATCCACCTGCAGGGCCGGCTCGCCGCCGGTGAGGACAACAAATCGTCGACCGGGCTGGTCGGGCCAGGCTGCATGCACGGCCGCAGCCAGCGCGGCTGCGTCAGCGAAGCGCCCGCCACCGGCACCGTCGGTGCCGACAAAATCGGTATCGCAAAAACGACATACCGCAGTATCGCGATCGGCCGCACGGCCCGACCACAGGTTGCAGCCGGCGAAGCGGCAAAACACCGCTGGCTTGCCGGCGTTCAGGCCCTCGCCCTGCAGGGTATAGAAGATCTCCTTGACGGCGTAACTCACAGCACACCGTTCATGGCATCAGGCCTTGCCAGCCGGCTTGCGCAGGCGCCGCACCAGCCAGGTATAAAACAGTGGCAGGAAGGACAACACCACCACGGCGAGCATGATCAGCACGAGGTTGTTTTTCACCACCGGCATGTTGCCAAAGAAAAATCCCAGACCGACGAAGCTGGCCACCCACAAAACCGCGCCGAGCACATTCCAGACCTGGAACACCGAATGCGACATGGCGGCGACGCCGCCAACGAAGGGCACGAAGGTGCGCGCGAAAGGCATGAAGCGCCCCACCGTGATGGTGATGCCGCCGTATTGTTCGTAAAAACCGTGCGCCTGATCAAGCGCGCGGCGATTGAACCAGCGGGACTGCTCCCAGTGAAACACGCGCGGACCGACCCAGCGGCCAATCCAGTAATTGGCGGTATTGCCGAGCACCGCCGCCACGATCAGCACCAATGACAGCAGCCACGGGTCCATGCCGCCACTGGCCGCCAGCGCCCCGGCGATAAACAGCAGCGAGTCGCCCGGCAGAAAAGGGGCGACCACCAGACCGGTTTCGGAAAAGACGATGGCAAACAGGATGGCGTAAATCCAGATGCCGTAGCTCGCCACCATGGCAGCAAGATGCCGGTCAAGGTGCACAATGAAATCAATGGCAGAAAGGATCAGATCCACGGCAGTGACAGGCGAGCCCTGTGCGATTGGTCAGCAAGAGTGGCGAATCTTACACGAGCACGCGCTGCGCCCGGCGAGGCAGACCAGGGCACAAGCCGCCCGCAACACGTATTGAGACCGCGTTCAGACCGCATTCAGACCGTATAATCATTCGATGGACACGCAGCGCAACAACATCAATCCCGAAGCAGACAGCGTGGGCGGCATCCGCCCGCTCAACGACCACCTGATCAGCCAGATCGCCGCCGGCGAGGTGGTGGAACGCCCGGCCTCGGTGGTCAAGGAGTTGCTCGAAAACGCGCTCGACGCCGGCGCCACGCGCATCGACGTCAAACTCGAGGCCGGCGGGGTCAAACGCATCATCATCGCCGACAATGGCCGCGGCATTCTGGCCGACGAACTGCCACTCGCGCTGGCGCGTCATGCGACCTCCAAGATCGCCAGCCTCGACGATCTCGAGAACGTGCGCAGCCTCGGCTTCCGTGGTGAGGCGCTGGCTTCGATCGCCTCGGTTTCGCAACTCCTCCTGACCAGCCGAACGGCTGACGCGGCACACGCCAGTTGCATCAAGCCCGGCGAGCCGGCTGCGCCCGCCGCCGGCGCTACCGGCACCACGGTCGAGGTTCAGGAGTTGTATTACAACACGCCGGCGCGGCGCAAATTTCTCAAGTCCGAAGCGACTGAATTCGGCCATTGCCAGGAAGTATTCCGGCGCATCACCCTGTCCCGTCCGGATGTTGCCTTTACGCTGATGCACAACAGCCGCGTGCTTGAACAACATCTGCCGGGTGCCGCCGGACCACGCGCCGTGCAGATCCTCGGCAAGGATTTTGGCACCGCCCACGTCAACCTCAACGACAATGCCGACAGCCTGCGCCTGGCCGGCCTGATTGGCCTGCCGACCAGCAGCCGCGCCACCGCCGGGGCGCAATATTTTTACGTCAATGGCCGTTATGTGCGCGACCGGCTGCTGACCCATGCGGTGCGCGCCGCCTACGCCGATGTGCTGCATGGCGAGCGCCACCCCGCCTACGTGCTGGCGCTCGACATTGATCCGCGTCTGGTCGACGTCAACGTCCATCCCTCGAAGATCGAAGTGCGCTTTCGCGATTCGCGCGCCGTGCACCAGTTTGTGTTCCACGCGATCACGCGCGCCCTCGCCAAAAGCGCCGGGCAGGACCGCATGCAGCCGCACGATCAGCCCTATCCCGCAGCACCCGCCCAGATGCCGGCACGCACGCTGGCCGAACTGGCGGCGCGCCAGCAAACGCTCGGCATCCGCCAGCCTACGGCCGCGTATGGCGAGATGTTCCGCACGCCATACGCCCAAACCGGCGCTGATGCACAGGCCGATCCACAGGCTTACCCACAGACTTACACACAGGCTTACCCCCAGACCGCTCCCCAGGCCGGCCCGCAAGCCCGGCCCGCCCTGCCCGACGACGGCGATGACGAACACCCGCTCGGGTTTGCCCTCGGCCAGTTGCACGGCATCTACATCCTGGCGCAGAACCGCCGGGGCCTGGTGCTGGTCGACATGCACGCCGCGCACGAACGCATTGTTTACGAACAGCTCAAGACCAGTCTCGACCTCAAGCACGTGCAGGTGCAGCCGCTGCTGATCCCGGTCAGCTTTCAGGCTGAGCCACGCGACATTGGCATCGCTGCCGAAAATCAGGAGGTGCTGGCAACGCTGGGCTTCGACATCGGCCAGCTCACCCCAACCACGCTGGCGGTGCGCGCCCTGCCTGCCCTGCTGGCCGGCACCACCGATGTCATCGGCCTGGCGCGTGAGGTGCTGCGCGATCTGGAAGCTTATGGCGGCTCGCGCCTGCTCACCGAACACCGCAACGAACTGCTCGGCACCCTCGCCTGCCATGGTGCCGTGCGCGCCAACCGGCGCTTGAGCCACGATGAAATGAACGGCCTGCTGCGCCAGATGGAAGCCACCGAACGCGCCGATCAATGCAACCACGGCCGACCCACCTGGACCACCTGGTCACTGGCCGATCTCGACAAGCTGTTTCTGCGTGGCCAGTGAGGGCATGAGCACACCAGCTGTGCTGCCCGGTCTGATCCCCTGCCTGATGGGCCCGACCGCGTCGGGCAAGTCGGCAGCGGCGATGCTGCTCGCCCAACACCTGCCGGTGGAAATCATCAGCGTTGATTCGGCGCTGGTCTATCGCGGCATGGACATCGGCACGGCCAAACCGAGCGCGGCCGAACAGGCGCTGGTGCCGCATCACCTGATCGACATCATCGACCCGGCTTCGTCGTATTCAGCTGCACAGTTTCGCAGCGATGCGCTGCGTCTGATCGATGCAATCCGCGCACGCGGTCGCATTCCGCTGCTGGTCGGTGGCACCATGCTGTATTTCAAGGCCCTGCGCGACGGCCTCGACGATCTGCCCACCGGCGACGCCATCGTGCGCGCCCAGCTCGAACGCGAAGCCGCCACGCTGGGCTGGCCGGCACTGCACGCCCGCCTCGCCGAAGTCGACGCAACCATCGCCGCGCGCCTCGCGCCCAATGACAGCCAGCGCATCTCGCGCGCTCTTGAAGTCTGGATGCTCACTGGCAAGCCACTCTCGAGCCTGCAGGGACAAGCGCGCGCCGAGAGCACGCTGCGTTTTCTCAACATTGCCCTTGAGCCGTCCGACCGTGCCGTGCTGCATGCGCGCATCGAACAGCGTTTTGACCTCATGCTTGAGGCGGGTTTTCTCAACGAGGTGAAACGCCTGCGCGCGCGCGGCGATCTGCACCCCGACCTGCCCTCCATGCGCTGCGTCGGTTACCGCCAGGCCTGGGCCTATCTCGATGGCCAGATCCACGGTGCCGAAATGCGCGGGCAAAGCATTGCGGCCACCCGCCAGCTTGCCAAACGTCAACTCACCTGGCTGCGCGGTTTGCCAGATCGCGTTGTCATTGATTGTCTGGCCGAGGATGCAGCGCAGCAGGTGCTGGAGCTTGTCGTCCACGCAGGAATTTGCCCGCTCGACGCAGTTCGGTAATACGCCCCGAGTAAGCAGTCAACGGGCCGCCAACACCGGCCGCACTGCCAACGAATGGGCGGATGACGGCCATTGTTCCGGGCATCCTGAACAACACCGCTTACCCGTGCCGGGATCACTCAGTACATCGTCCCGCCACATCTCAAACGCATCCATATTTTTGCAGTCATGCGTCATCTTATTGACCCCAAGAATCGTGATCAGTATATTTACCCAATCTTGCCTTTTATGAAGTAATATATTGTTATGTCTCAGAGCTCCATCAACATTCCGGACCACCATCCAATTCATGTCTTTTTCCGAGGGCGACACTGTCTGCCCTTCTTGTTCTGCCATTCTCGACGGAGGTCGTGTGTCAGCAAGTGATGTGCTTGATGCCCAGATGCATGCTGCCCTTTGGGAATGTTGTCCGCCTCACTACCGGCTTGCACATGCGATTGATGCCCGCGCAGATAGGGCTCAAGATTGCGAGGCGATTGCCCTGTATGCGTCCATGATCTCAAGTCGGGGAAAAGTACTCTCTGGTGCCGAGTTGCATCACAAATGCAGGATTGGAAAGCGCTTTGTACTCGATCATGGCATTGGTACCGTATTGGGTGAGAGCAGCAGCATCGGCGACGACTGTTACCTGCTTGGTGGCGTGACACTAGGTGCACGCGGAATTGCCAACAACCCGAAAGGAAAACGTCATCTTTCTATTGGAAACCGCGTGCAAGTCGGTGCTTTCTCCCGAATTTTCGGCGCGGTCTCGATCGGCGATGATGTATTTATCGGGCCCCATTGCACAATTACCGAAGACATTCCAGCTGGGAGCAGGGTCACTCTGCGGACCAGCGTGCAAATCGTCGAGCGAAAGATGCGAACACCACTGACTCACCGCCTTTCTGGTCGCAAACTGATGGTCTTTCCGACGCGCGACGGCACGGCAATATCCGAACCTGCACAGGGAGACGCACATGAAATTTGAGCGACGAACCGAGAAACGCTACTACGACGATTTCTTCCTCTGCGAGACGCACGCCAGAGTCGTCAAAATCGGACCTGACTTCATCGAGACTGATGCAACCGTGGCTTATCCGGAAGGCGGTGGCCAGGAAGCCGATGTGGGGACAATCGAATTTCCGGACGGTCAACGTCTCCGCTTCATCTGGGCAAAAAAAATGTACGCGCATTCTTCGAGAATGCGCGAATTCCCCGAGGTCAAACTCGACGGGGTGATCTGGCACATGATTCACCCTGACGACATGCACCGGCTCGCCACGGCCCCGGCTGGCGCGCCGGTGATCATCCGCATCGATCGCGAACGCCGGGCACGGCTTTCACTGAGCCATACCGCGTCTCATCTGCTCTACCTTGCCGTCGACCAGTATCGGGCCGACGCAGCAGGATCAACAATTGGCTGCCACATCAAGCCAGACGGCGCACGTTTCGACTTTTCCGAGAGGTGGCTCAGCAAAACAAGACTAACCTATAAGTGAAGAACCTGCTTAGACTGGGCGAGGCAATCGCCCGACGAGGAGCAGAGCAGTGAGAAGACCAAGACGTAATCACACAGCGGCATTCAAGGCCAAGGTGGCTGTTGCCGCGC
>CANJOT010000019.1 GCA_947475815.1 Burkholderiales bacterium
CGTCCGGCATGGGCAAAAGCACCCTGCTCAAACTGGCTTATGCCAACTACCGCGCCAGTTCTGGCAGCATCACCGTGCGCGGCAAAGATGGTGTTGCCGTCGATCTGAATAGCGCGCTGCCACGCGCCCTGCTGCGCCTGCGCGCCGAATCGATCAGTTACGTGAGCCAGTTTCTGCGCGTCATTCCGCGTGTCGGCGCGCTTGATGTGGTTGCCGAATCACTCATCGAAGAGGTCGAGCCGGACGATCACAACAGCCCGGCAGACATCGCGGCACGGGCGCGCGAACAGGCCAGCCTGTGGCTGGCACGCCTGCGCATTCCGGAACGCCTGTGGAACCTGCCGCCGGCGACCTTCTCGGGCGGCGAACAGCAGCGCATCAACATCGCCCGCAACCTGATCAAGCCACGCCCCATTTTGTTACTCGACGAACCGACGGCCTCGCTCGACGCCGCCAACTCCGACACCGTCATCGAACTGATCCACGAAGCCATTGCCCGCGGCGCGGCCGTGATGGGGATCTTTCATGACAGCGCCGTCGGCACCGCCGTGGCGACGCGCCATATTGATGTCACCAGCCTGCGGAGAACTGCATGAACAACCCTGTATTCAAGAACGCCCGCATGGTGCTGCCGGGCGAAGTGGTCCACGGCTGTCTGGCCACCAGCGCAGGCCGCATCGCCGCGCTGGCGGCGGGCGCCTCGGCCGTGGCCGAAGCCATCGACCTTGAGGGCGATTACCTCATGCCCGGCTTTGTCGAAATGCACACCGACAATTTCGAGCGTCACCTGATGCCCCGTCCGAAGGTGCAATGGGACGAGATGCCGGCACTGCTGGCGCACGACGCCGAGGTCAGCGCGGCCGGCATCACCACCGTGTTTGACGCACTCGGCGTCGGCGACGCCGATCTCGACAGCCTGCGCGGCAGCACCTGGCACAAGGTCGTCGCCACGCTTGATCACTGCGCCAGCCACAACCTGCTACGCGCCGACCATCACCTGCATGTGCGCTGCGAATTGCCGGCGCCCAACACCATCGAACTGTTTGCCCCCTTCGATGGGCACGCACGCCTGTCGCTCATCTCGCTGATGGACCACACACCCGGCCAGCGTCAATGGGAAAACATCAATCAGGCACGCACCTACTTCACCGGCAAGAAGGGCTGGAGCGAAGAAAAATTCCAGCGCCAGCTGAGCCGCTCGGCCGAGTTGCAGGAACGTTATGTGGCGCCGCATCGCGCCTGGTTTGTCGACTATTGCCAGCGCCACGGCATTGCCCTGGCCAGCCACGATGACACCACCGAGGCGCACGTCGCACAAGCCCACGCTGAGGGCGCCAGCATGTCGGAATTTCCCACCACGCAACAGGCCGCACGCGCGGCCCGCGAACGAGGCCTGCTGACCGTGATGGGCGGACCGAACGTGGTGCGCGGGGGGTCGCATTCGGGCAACGTCGCGGCCAGCGAACTGGCGCGCCATGGCCTGCTCGACATCCTGTCGTCGGACTACGTGCCGGCCAGCCTGCTTGGCGCCTTGCTACGTCTGGCCGGCGAGGACATCGTCAGCCTGCCACAGGCCGTTGCCATGGTGAGCAGCAATCCGGCCAAGGCCACCGGCCTGCACGACCGCGGCCGGATCGAGCCCGGCCTGCGCGCCGATCTGGTGCGCGTGCATCTGACCAAACAGCCTGACGGCACACAGCACGGCATGGTGCGTGCGGTCTGGCGTGAGGGCCAGCGGGTTTTATGAACGCACCTGGTTTTACTGTTGGATTGTCAAGACCCTGTCACATGACAGAGCAATACTCGCTTGTATAGACATCCCGCTGCAAATAGGCCCCCCCAGACCGGACCACCCATCGAGACACGCCATGAGCCTGCACATCCGTAACCTCAACAAACATTTCGGCAACGGCAGACACGCCCTGCGCGACATCAATCTCAACATCGCTCAGGGCGAGATGGTCGCCTTGCTGGGCGCATCGGGCTCGGGAAAATCGACCCTGCTGCGCCACATCGCCGGCCTGATGCCGGCCGATGCCAACAGCGACTCGGTGATCGAGATCAACGGCCAGTGTGTGCAGCGCGACGGCCGCATCCAGCGCAACGTGCGCAGCATTCGCGCCCAGGTGGGATTCGTGTTCCAGCAATTCAATCTCGTCAGCCGCCTGCCAGTGATCGTCAACGTGCTGGTCGGGCGCCTGCATGGCATGCCCTGGTGGCGCAGCTGGCTGCGCTGGTTCAACCATCAGGAACGCGCACTGGCGCTTGAAGCCCTGACGCGCGTTGGTATCGCCGACTGCTCCGCGCAGCGTGCCTCGACCCTCTCCGGTGGCCAGCAACAACGCGCCGCCATTGCACGCACGCTGGTGCAGGGTGCACGGCTGGTGCTGGCCGATGAGCCGATCGCCTCGCTCGATCCTGAATCGTCGCGCAAGGTGATGGAGATTCTGGCACGCATCAACCGTGAAGACCGCAGCACCATCGTGATATCGCTGCATCAGGTCGACATGGCGCTGCGCTACTGCCCGCGCATCATTGCCCTCAATCAGGGCAGCGTCGTGTTCGACGGCCCGGCCGCCAAGCTCACGCCGCAGCTGATACGCCAGTTGTACGGCATGCAGGCTGACGAAATACTCCACGGTATCGACGTGCCGCAGCCGGCCGCCATGCCCGCGCCGGTCCGCTGGGCCGCCACGGCCGTCGCCCAGGCTGCCTGAAGCCGATTTTCCTTGATATTCAACCCCGTCTTGCCGTCCCCTGATTTCTTTAACGGAGCCCTTTCATGATCAAAAAAACCATCGCGGCCCTCGCCTTCGGCCTGAGCGCCAGTCTGGTGTCGGCCAGCGCGCTGGCTCAGGACATCAACTTCGGCATCATTTCGACCGAAGCCTCGCAGAACCTCAAGGCCGACTGGCAACCTCTGCTCGACGACATGAGCAAACAGACCGGTCTGAAGATCACGGCCTTTTTTGCCTCGGACTACGCCGGCATCATCGAAGGCATGCGCTTTAACAAGGTGCAGGTCGCCTGGCTGGGCAACAAGTCAGCCATGGAAGCGGTCGACCGCGCCAGCGGCGAGATCTTCGCCCAGATGGTCAACGCCGATGGTACCCAGGGGTATTACTCGCACCTGATCGTGCACCGCGACAGCCCGCTCAACACACTCAGCGACGTGCTCAAACAGGGCAAGTCGCTGAGCTTTGGCAATGGTGATCCCAACTCCACCTCGGGTTTCCTGGTGCCGGGCTTTTATGTGTTCGCGCAAAACAAGGTCGACGCCAAAACCCTGTTCAAGGTCGTGCGCAGCGCCAACCATGAAACCAACGCGCTGGCCGTCGCCAACAAACAGGTCGATGTCGCCACCAACAACAGCGAAAACCTCGAGAAGATCCAGGAACGACAGCCCGAGAAATTCAAGGACATCAAGATCGTCTGGACCTCGCCGCTGATTCCGCTCGATCCGCTGGTAATCCGCAAGGACATGAACGAAGCGACCAAGGCCAAAATCAAGAACTTCTTCTACAACTACGCCAAAACCAATGCCCGCGAAAAGGAGATCGTCATGAAGATCTCCAAGCTGTCGGGCTTCAAGGTCTCGACCAACGACCAGCTCAAGCCGATCCGTCAGCTTGAACTGTTCAGCAAACGCAACAAGATCGAGGGGGACACAACCCTGTCTGACACCGAACGCAAGACGCGCATGCTCGACGTCGATCAGCAACTCGCCGCAATCAAATAAGCCAGCCCATGTCCTCCGTCCTCCACGCTCAAGCATCCGGCCTGACCGCCGCCCGTCACAAGCACAGCATTGCCTGGTATGTCGGCTGGGCCGTTCTGGTACTGGTGCTCGGCGCGTCTTGGGAGGGCGCGGACATGCGGCCGCTGACCCTGCTGCAGGACTCGGGCAACATGGTCAAGTATGCCGCCGATTTCTTCCCGCCCAATTTTGGCCAGTGGCGTTTCTACGTCAGCGAGATGGTCGTCACGTTGCAGATTGCCCTGTGGGGCACGGTGCTGGCCGTGATCAGCGCCATCCCGCTGGGCCTGCTGGCCTCATCGAACATCACGCCGTGGTGGGTTTACCAGCCGGTACGGCGCGTGCTCGACTCGTTTCGTGCCATCAACGAAATGGTGTTTGCCATGCTGTTCGTGGTGGCCGTCGGCCTCGGACCATTTGCCGGCGTGCTGGCCCTGTGGATCCATACCACCGGCACGCTCGCCAAGCTGTTTTCCGAATCGGTCGAGGCGATTGACCCGCAGCCGGTCGAGGGCATCCGCTCGACCGGCGCCTCGGCCCTGCACGAGATTGTTTATGGCGTCATACCGCAAGTCATGCCGCTGTGGATTTCCTACAGCCTGTACCGGCTCGAAGCCAACGTGCGCTCGGCCTCGGTGGTCGGCATGGTCGGCGCCGGCGGCATCGGCGTTGTCCTGTGGGAAATCATCCGTGGCTTTCAGTACGCCGAAACCTGCGCGGTCATGATCATCATCATCGTCACGGTCGTCGTGCTTGATCTGGCGTCGGCGCGCATCCGCAAAACCCTTATCTGAATCCCGTCATGACCCTGACCCTAGCTGAAATCACCAGCCTGCTGCAACAACGCGGCACCGCCCAGTACGGCACCGAAGCGGTCAACCAGCTCGAGCACGCGCTACAATGCGCCAACCTTGCCCAGCACGCCGGCGAGACCTCGCACACCATCGTGGCGAGCCTGCTGCACGACCTTGGCCATCTGCTCGCCGCCGCGCGGGAGGGCAACGTTGAACACGACATCAGCAAGGATGACCTGCATCAATACATCGCCCTGCCCTTTTTGCGCGGTCTGTTCCCCGAGGCCGTGCTGCAGCCGATCCGTCTGCATGTCGATGCCAAGCGCTACCTTTGCCTGGCCGAGGCCGGCTACTGGGAGGCGCTTTCGCCCGCATCGAAACGCAGCCTCGAACAACAGGGCGGCGTGTATACCGACGAACAGGCGCACGCCTTTCTCGAACAGCCCTGGGCCAGCGAAGCCATCCGCGTGCGTCGTTATGACGACCTGGCCAAGGTGGCCGGCGCGACCGTGCCGGAACTGGACAGCTATCGCAGTTTGCTCGAACAAGCCTGCCTTTAGGGCCGATCCCAAGACGGCCTGCAAGTCCGCCGCGACCGCCACGCACCACGAGCCAGACGGTCATGGCTGAGGCGCCGCGCACGGCCGTTGTCGTTGGTCTGGGCATCAGCCAGACCATCGCCTGGGCGTCGTCGTATTACCTGCTCGCCATGCTGGCCACCCCCATGGCGAGCGAACTTGGCCTGTCGGTGCCGATGGTGTTTGCCGCCTTCACGCTGGCCCTGATCATTTCCGCTTTCCTCGGCCCCCGCGCCGGGCGCCTGATCGACCGTCATGGCGGTCGGCCGGTACTGGCCGCTACCAACCTGCTGTTTGCCGCCGGCCTCAGTCTGCTGGCGCTGGCCGAAGGCCCGCTCAGCCTGTACGGCGCCTGGCTGATCATCGGCGTGGCCATGGGTGCGGGCCTGTACGACGCCGCCTTCGCCAGTCTGGTGCGCCTCTATGGCCAGGGCGCGCGCAATGCCATCACCGGCATCACGCTGATTGCCGGTTTTGCCAGCACCATAGGCTGGCCACTGACCGCCTTGCTGGCACAAACGCTGGGCTGGCGGGGTGCCTGTTGGGGCTGGGTGGTGTTGCATCTGCTCGTCGCCCTGCCGCTCAACCTGCGCCTGCCGTCTGCCACCGCACCGGTGCCTGTCGCGGCGCCATCGCCACAGCCCGAACCAAGGTCCGAGGCCGATGGCACGCCCCTCATGCCGGCGCTGCTGCTCGCGCTGGTCTTTGCCGTCACCTGGTTTGTCAGCACGGCCATGGCCGCGCATTTGCCCGCGCTCTTGCAGACTCAGGGGCTGAGCCTCGGCGTTGCGCTGGGCGTGGCAGCGCTGGTCGGTCCGGCGCAGGTGGTCGCGCGGCTGCTGGAATTTGGCCTGATGCGGCGTTTGCATCCGCTGTTTTCAGCGCAACTGGCGACCATTGCCCACCCCATTGGAGCATTCTGCCTGATCGCCTTCGGCGGACCGGCGGCGCTTGTTTTTGCGCTGGCCCACGGCGCTGGCAATGGCATTCTCACCATTGCCAAGGGCACCTTGCCTCTGGTGGTGTTTGGCGCGCACGGCTACGGTGAACGGCAGGGCTTGCTGATGGCGCCGGCACGTTTTGCGCAAGCCTTCGCCCCGCTGCTGTTCGGTCTGGCCATGGAACACTACGGCGGCGGCGCCCTGTGGTGGTCGGCCGGACTGGGGCTGCTGGCCTTTGCTGCCTTGTGCCTGCTCAAAAAAATATTGCCACGCGGCTGAGTCGCTTGCCTCATGCCAACGCTGGCAGCAGCAGCGGCGACGGTTGTCAGAATCCCGCCAAGACATCGCCGCCTCGTGGCCGTTTCGCGACAATCAATGATGTTTAAAACGGACTATTGACCGCAATTTATCGACATTTCATGAAGCCGATGCTATCGTCATTCCTGTTTCCACGGATGAACAATAAAATCGATCATGACCGACTTCCTGCACGCGCTTCACGCGCGCTTTCTCACACGCGTTGATCCTTCTATTTCGAGAGTACCCAAGGCAGCAGCGCCGCTCCGCGCCGTGCCGCCTCTGGTCCGTGTGTCTGCGGTCTTCACGCCCACGCCACCTTCCACGCCGCGTGTGGTTGATCAAAAATCAATCCATGGCAGGGTCATCATCGAACAGCCCGACTTGAACGGCCAAGGGTCGGCCGCGAGCCTCTCGCCAGCCGTCCCGAGACGACGCGTGAAGATCATGAGGCGCCATCAACCCGCCCAGGCGTTTTCAAAAGACCTCCATGTCGGACTCAAAAATCTGTCAACGCACCAATTGGAAGGATTTCTCACCAAGGAAATGACGAAGAGTCCGGCAACGACCGTTATTCAGGAAGGGTTCCGCTTTTTCGCCTTCCTTGAACTGCTAGCCCAGGACCGCAAGCACCAGCATCACCACCATAACGAACATCAGAACATCGAGCGCAACAAGGCAATGATCAAAGCGTGGTGCAGGGCTTCTGGTGGATGCAATATGGATGCAGCGCTGCGACGTGAATTCGAAATCGCAACCAGCCTCCTCGGCGAGCCGATGCGCAGCCTCGCTGAAAATGCGCTCAAAGACAGCAGCACCCCGGTGATCAGCTGGACCAGCAATCCCTTATTGCCGCTGCACGACAACCACGTTTCCGACGAAGCGGATCAAGACTGGGGGAAATTGTTCACCACGCCCTTGGAGTCGCCAACCGAAAAGGCATGGAATGCCGGGAGCGACGGCGGTGGTGTCTCTTCTTCTGAAACATCACAACACGCGCAGGCGACCAGTGACGATCAACACAAGGCCGGCGGCATGCAGCAAAGTCCTCCGGCAAACGCAGCGCTGCACCGTGGGCCCGACCCGATCCTGCTTGAGGCCGGTGTACCCAAGACGCTCACGACAGCGCAGTGTGCGGCACTCACACAGGTATTGAGGGAGTGTGTCAGTGCCAAAGTATGTTACGCAAAAAAGGGCGTCGAGCAGATCGGCGGCGTGTCGCTGAACTGGGACGTTCTGCATCAGGCTTTGGCGACAAGTGCCCGGGCACGCAAAGTACAGAACGCGCATCATTTTCTGCGCACCATCGGCGCGGGAGTCCAGAACATCCACCACGCGAGATCGATCGCGGAGCGACTCGACACTGTAAATATTTCACCAGACTCGAAAGCCACGACACGGGTCATTCTGCGCCTGACGCCGACCAAAACTTCCGCTCCCACAATCGAAAGGGCACGCACCGATGTCGCAAAAACTCTTGAAGCACCCGAGGCCCTGCTTCCTCAATTTTTCAATGCATTGATCCAGTCTTTGTGAATCGTATTTGTTCATGTTCCCAACGGGCAGGCCGGACCATGACGCGCTTCTGCGCAGTTCGATCAGCCCCCGCCACCTTGCAAATCGGCGCATTCAACCCGCGTTCTCAACGTGTCCCTGATTTCGGTTCTGGCGCGTTCGTGCCGGGGCCAATCGGTCACAGGATTTGATTTTACTTGGAGCTAGAGATGGACCCACTCAATCAAGCACCACAAAAAAAATCAGTTCCGGCAGCGGGGTCGCCCCATGCCGGATCGAGCGCTGCGCCGGTTAGCAGCAATGCACAGCCAACGCCGCCGCGCATTGCCTGGAACGTCATCGCACAGCTCAGTTCAAACACTCCGAACCGGCCCTCGCCCCTAGCCTCTCTGCATTCCGCAAACCCGCGCACACCGCTCGAGTCACCGCCCCCGCCCCCACCGCCAGGCTCGCCTCCTGTGCCGCCTTCGCCACAGATACCGCACACCCCAGGCAGCGCCTTACGGGATGCGACGACTGATTCACCGATGCGCACCGCTTCGAGCCCACTCCAGCGCCACAGCATATCAAGTGCCTTCACCACGCCCAAGCCGCGCACAAGGCTGGTCAGCCGGTCAGCGCGTAGCGCGTCACAAAGTACGGGCAAGGTGCTGACGGCGTACGAAATATTTAAAGCCGGTGCCGATTGGGAGCATCGCGTGCTGGCCCTGAGGAACAAACTTGCCAAACAGGGGTCCGTCAGCACGGCCGAATCCGGCCAGGATTTTGGCGTCTTTCTGGCGCAGGTGTTTGCTCGCGAGCCGCAGGAGGCCAGGCAAAAAGCCTTCATCCGCGAGTACGCTCAGGCACACGGTGGTCCCTTGATGCCGGTTGCCCTGTACCTCGCGCTTCAAGGAAAACTGGGTGCACTCACAGTCAGTCCAGCACGACAGACACTCGCTGCTCAGGCGCTGTCGGAGGCCATCACGTCGAACGCCAGCCTGCGCATTGACTATACCCATTTCAGGGAAAACAAAGCCAGCCCGGTCCATCAGGGAAAAACACCGGTACACCACCCAATATTTTCCACTCCGGACGGCGTGAGCAAAACGGTGCCTGCGGCGTCGCCCTTGATCATGACTCATGGCAGCATGCATGGGGACGACGCCGACGAGGCCCCTGTCATGATGCGATTCAATCCCATGTGGCTTGATACGGGAATTGGAGCGGGTGGCGGTGGCGGTGGCGGTGGTGGATCCCTGACCGGCCCCAGTCCCCGCAAGCAACTGCTTCGCGACACGAAAGAGATCAATCTCTCGTCTTCCCTGCCAGGCAGCAGCGCCGTGCCATCGAGCCTGGCCCAGACGGCGAGCGGGCCCCTTGTTTCTGTCTTGAAGGCGATGGGGATTTCAGACAGCTTGAGCTTGAGTTACGAAGCACTCCTGCAACTGCGCCAGAAGCTGGACCAATGGAGGAATGCCACGGCGCTGTTCAATGAAAACCGGTCCGTTGAACTGTCCTCAGGTTTGACCCTTCAGGTAGAGCCCCTGATTGGTGAACTCGAACGCCGTGCCGGGCCCGCAAGGATGCGGGAAAACGTCGAGTTTCTGCGCGCTCTGAGCAAGGGCACTGCGACCGATCAACACGTCAGGGCACTCACCGACGAGTACATTCGGGATACCCATAAACAGATCAACATTAGCGCAGCGCTACGCCGCAGCATCATCGAGCGAGTCGACCTCGGTGAACGCCCTGAAGAGCTGTTCAGGAAAGCAGGCGAGGAGGTGGCAGGCATGGTTGCTGCGCCGCAAGGTTTACTGACCCGGCTGATCGACGATCTCCTCGAAGCGCTTGGCCGCCTGCCCCAACGGGTTTTTGACCAAGGGCTTTTCACGACGCCAGGCCGTAAACCGTCAACCCAATAGGGTTTTTTGTAGAAGGATACTGATGAATCAGCCAAGGATTGTTCCGCCCCGCCCCCTGGTGCAATCGACCACGCCGTCGCAGAGTGCCGAAAGCGCGATCAGCGCAAGGGCGCGGACGAGCGTCCATATCGTGCCCACCCGGCACCAGGCGGTTCAAGGCAGCGAGTTGCCCCGCACCTTGCCAGCTCGCAAGGCGCTTTCACCATCGACACCGTCGCCGCCGGCAGAGCGGCAACTCGCATCCTCGCCGACGTCCCCCGGCGTACCAGAGATCCACCAACGCTTCCAGCGAGATCTCCATGCGCTGCTGAACCACTTTGCTCCATCGGCCTCATCCGCATCGCTGTCATCTGCATCGCTGTCATCCGCATCATCGGCAACGATCTCTCAATCGCGCACTGTGCCGACCGCGCTGCCCTTGAAGCCTCCCGGATCGGGTGGGCACAAAGTACGATCTGCGGCTCGCCAGCAGGAACAGCATCAATTCGCCATCGAAACCTACAAGGCCATCACCACCGCCGCGCCCGAAATGGGCGTTGGAGCGATCAAAATGGCACTGGCCGATTACGGGCCCTTCAGTCCTCAGGAGACCGGCAAAATTTTCAGGGCGTTTCTTAAATTGTTGAGCGCCGCACAGCACCCCTCAGACAGGCAGATCGAAGGCGTCTGCACCTTTGCCCGCGGACATGGCGGCGACCTGATGCCTGCAGTGGTGTGGCACGAATTGCAGACCGTGCAACAGGGGCTAGCCGAACCGTTCAAGACCCATGTGCAAAATGGCTTGCAGCTTGCCTTCTCTTCGGCTAAAAAGATCCGCGTCGTTTATCCCGATCCGCGCAATCCGGGGCCCCGCAGCTTCACCATCGAGGACAACGCCAGGCAGACTTGGGCCGATGTCGCGCGTGAAAACAAAGTGCTTTCTCCACCTGCCTGCACGCGCGCACTGCCCGGCGCGAGCGGCAGCACCAAAGGGATGGACGGGGGTGCCAGAGCGCCTCTCGACCGCAAAATGCAAGCCCCCGGCGATGCCGCCAAACGTACCCGCGCAGCCCCCAGCAGCCAGCGCTCGGCTGGCGCGGTTGTCAACGCCAGCCTGCTTGAAAAAATGGGCTTGCCGAAGAGGCTATCGGACCTGCAGAAGTTTGACCTGGTGTGGCTTCTCGAACGATGGAAATCCGCCGGAGTGCTGTTCGCGGCAGACGACACGACGCTCGAACTTGGGTCCGGCATCGCGCTCCAGCGTCAACCACTCCTGGACCTGTTGCGCCAACGCGCCCGAACAGTGCAACTCGAAGACCACGTGCGCTTCCTGTGCGCGGCGGGCAAAGGCGTCCGCGAACTGACACATGCCCAATCCGTGACGCGCGATTTTCTGTGGGTGGACAGCCGGGCAGAGAACCTTGGGCTTTCCAACAACTTGAGCCAGGCCCTCATCGAACAAGTGCAGGCGGGCAAGGCAGTCCCGGACTTGTTCAATATCGCGATCGCGCAAATCACCGAGGTCCTTGACCAAAGCGGCCTGGTGACGACGCTGATCGACGATCTTCTGGCGCTGCTCTGACGCTCCGCTCGACTCAACCTGATATCACTACACAATCCAGGACCTTCATGCTTCCAAGTCGACACCCGGCATCCCCCTGCAACACGCCACCCCACCCAGCGGGCCAGACGGGGCCTGCAGCCGCTCCAAATGCTCCCAAGCGTCGATTCAATCTGCGCCCCGACGCCCCCGTGTTCACGCCGCTTGCAGCGATGCCGAGCTCCAGCGACCTCCTCACAACGCCGGTGACAAACCGTTCAGAACTTGGCTCAGTGGCCCGCTTGACGCAAGCGCCACAGCCCGGCTCTGACGGGGCTTCGGGCCCGCCAGTGCGGGTGCCCTTGACCGCTTGCAGCGCCTCGCTGTCGTCGTCAGCATCAACCCCCTTTGCTGCGAACCCGTCTTGGCAGGGCACGCTTCTACGGCCACCGCTACCCCTGCCCCATTTTGTCGACAGCATGCTGCAAAATGGCTCACCGGCCTGGCGAGCGCTGCATGACGCCGCCAGTTTTCCGTCGCCCTTGACGCAAGTCGATACCAGTCCGAGGGAGCCAGCCGCGTCCCTGAGTACGATACAACAACGGTCTGCGGTGTCCGGACAAGCGCACTTTTATTTTTCCGGTTCGGACGCAAGCGCTGCGCCGAGGGAAACGAGTCAGCAGGCCTGTTTTGCCAGTCCTGTAAAAACTTCCATTGCGCTCAACTTCGAATCGAAAAATGAGCTTGGCGTTACGCCCGCAAAGGGGCTTGCCTGGCTGGACATGAACTCGCCACTGCCGCTGGAAATACTGGCCCGCCTGCCCGACGCGCACACGACTTACGCCGATCACCTCGTGGCCGACGCTGTCAACCTGCCCGCCGAGGACATGACGCAGCATTTCAGCGATGGGATGGCCCTGTGCGGACCGATGAGCCTGGGTGACATCAGTGCACGTTTTGACGCGTTTGTGAAAATCGTCGCCCTTTATCCCAAGGATGTGCAGAGTCAATTGGTACAGGCCTACACGCTGGCCAGCGGCGGCTCGGACATGGTGGCTGCAGTCGCGTTGTCATTCCAGCGCATTCTGCTGAAACAGGAACCGGGCTTGCGCAAGGAAGCCATGGCCGGCTTCTCCCGCGCGGTCCAGCCCGACAAACGCACTCTGTACACCTTTGGATGATCCAAATCGCAGGTGCCAGCACGCCGCAGCTTCAGCGTCGGCCGCGCAGGATCAGCCTGCCTGCAAGCCCGGATCCAGATCCGCCACCCTCCGCAAATAAAAGGCAGCATCCCCCAGCAATACATCAATGCACAACAGGCGCTTGAAAAAATGCCCCACGTGCAACTCGTCCGTCACGCCGATGCCGCCGTGCAACTGCACCGCACTCTCGCCGACAAACTTGCCCGCCTGGCCGGCCTGCACCTTCGCTGCCGCAGCAAAACGCGCGCCCAAACCCGGCTCACCATCGAGCGCATTGGCCGCGGCCAAAGCAAGCGAACGGGTCTGCTCCGTGGCCATCACCATGTCTGCCACGCGGTGACGCAACACCTGAAACTCGGCCAGTGGCTTGCCGAACTGTTTGCGTGTCTTGAGGTAATCAATCGTCGTGCGCAGCACCGCGGCCATGGCGCCCACCGACTCGGCTGCCAGGCCGACGAGCGCATGGTCGATGGCGTGCTGCATGGCGACCAGTGCGTCCGCCACAGCGCTCAGCCGTGCATCCTCGGCAACCAGCATGCCCTCAAACACGAAATCACTGCAACGACGCTCGTCCAGCGTGATCGTGTCGTGGCGCCGCAAACCGGGCGCGCCGGCATCCACACAGAACAGCGCTATCGTGCCGTCTTCAAGACGCGCCAGCAGCAGCAAGCGGTCCGCGACGGCACCGTCGAGCACAGCGATCTTGCGGCCGCTGATCTGCCAGCCGGCGGCAACGCGCCGTGCGCTGCACTGCACATCGGTCCAGTCGTAACGGGTGCCCGGCTCAGCCAGCGCAACCGCCAGTCGCAGCGTACCGTCCGCCACGCGCGGCAACAGGGACTGCTGCTGTGCAGGCGTGGCGGCGGCGAGCAAGATCTGCACACCAAACACGGCGGTGCTCCAGTAGGGTTCATTGAGCAGCGCCCGGCCAAAGCCTTCGAGCACGATGCCGCACTCGCGCGCACCCAGACCTGCGCCACCATACTGTTCAGGAATGGCGATGCCCAGCCAGCCCATGTCCGCCATCTGCTGCCACACCTCAGCGCGAAACGCATGACGCTCACGCACCGTGCTGCGCCAGATCGCGGCATCTTCATGGTCTTGCGCAAACCGTTGCACGCTGTCTTCCAGCTGCTGCTGGGTTTCATTGGGTCTGAATTGCATGTTCATCTATCCTGAAAAAAATCAGTCCTTGAAAGCCAGCTTGGCAATGATGTTGCGCTGAATCTCGCTGGTGCCACCGGCCACCGTGAGCGAACGCCAGCGCAGGTATTCCACCGTGCGGCCGGTCGCAAACGACGGCAGCGGATCGTCGTCGCGCGGTCCACGTTCGGCATGCTCAATGTCGAGCCGCAAGGCGTGCGGGCCAAGCGCTTCAAAATTCATGCGCGACAGGCGTTGCGTAATCTCGGAACCACGCAACTTGAGCACCGACGACAGACCGGGCTCGGTATTGCCTTCGAGCAGTCGGCCCGTCGTCGCTTCGGCGGCCATGATTTCGACTTCGAGTTGCGCAACCTGGGCGCGGAAGCTGGCGTCGCCCAGCAGGCGACCGCCATGCAGGGACGGTTCACGCGTGAGGGCCTTAAGGCGATCGAGCCGCTCGCGGGCGCGGCCAAGTTCGGCAATGCCGGCGCGTTCGTTGGCCAGCAGGGCCTTGGCATAGGTCCAGCCGAGACCTTCGTCGCCGATGCGGTTTTCCACTGGCACCAGGACATCGTCAAAATAGACCTCGTTAACATGATGGGCCAGATCCAGCGTGGTGATCGGCCGCAGCGTGATGCCCGGGGTTTTCATGTCGATCAGCAAAAAGCTGATGCCTTCCTGACGGCGGCCGGTATTGCTGGTGCGCACCAGACAGAAGATCCAGTCGGCCCAGTGGGCCAGCGTGGTCCAGACCTTGTGACCATTGACACGGTAATGATCCCCCTCGAGCACGGCACTGGTGGACAGCGCGGCCAGATCGGAGCCGGCACCCGGTTCCGAATAGCCCTGGCACCACCATTCGTCAGCCTTGAGGATGGGTTCAATGAAACGCTTTTTCTGCGCCGCGGTGCCATAGGTATAAATGATGGGGCCGACCAGCTTGATGCCCTGGGGCTGCGTGCGCGGACAGGAAGCGCGACCGCATTCGTCATCAAACACCTGTCGCTGCGCGACACTCCAGCCAGTGCCGCCATACTCCACCGGCCAGGCCGGCGCGGCCCAGCCACGGTCATACAATTGTTTCTGCCAGTAGGTATGGTCTGCGCGCGTCAGGAGGTCGTAGCCGCGCTCGACGCGGGCACGCAGTTCGGCGGGCAGCGCCGCGTCGATGAAGCTGCGCACCTCCTGCCGGAAGGCCTGCAGGGCGAGCGGGCTGTCTGCCTGTCCATCCGTGGCGGCTTGCTGGGTATTGGTCATGGTCGGTTTGCCTGTGTTGATTGGCCTGTGCTGATTGTTCAGCTCATTTTTGTTCAAAGACAATAATCTTGCTTAAGCGCAAAATTATAGGTAAAGTTTCCACCCATGTCACTCAATCATACAGAAGCACCGGACGCGCACTCCGGCAGCAAGGCCACCAAGCCAGGCGCCGATGGGGTCACTCGGGCGGCAGCCCGCCGCGAAGTGCCGGCGGTACGCCGCGCCTGCGGTGCGCTCTGGCTGCTGGCACGCCATCCCCAGGGCCTGACGCTGTCGCGGGTCGCGCGCGAACTGGAGATCATCCCGAGTTCCTGCCTGCATATCCTGCGCGAGCTGGGCGTGGGCCGGCTGGTCACCTACGACGCCAACACCAAACTCTACCGCCTGGGCAGCGGCATCCTGTCGCTGGGCCGTGAACTGACCCAGCAAAATCCCTTCGTTCAGGCCGCGCAGCCCCACCTGAACCGGCTCTCGCGCGAATACGAGGTCGGTGCCTCCGGTCAGGAACGTGACGGTGACAACACCATGTTCATCATCGTCGCCGCTTCGGTCGCGCCGGGCGACATGGTGTCGCCTGGCGGGCGCACGCCGCTGCCGCTGTTCACCAGCGCCTCAGGGCGGGTGATGGCCTCCTACAGCGGTTACGACGACGCAGAACTGAAACGACGCTTCACCGGCCTGCGCTGGCAAAGCCCGCCACCCTTCAAGCAATGGCTCACTGAAGTGCGTGGCGTGCCGGGCGCGGGATATGCGATCGACATCGACCACTTCCGCAAGGGCATCACGGCCATTGCGGCACCCATCTTCAATGCCGACGGCGGCGTCGAGCGCGCCATCAGCATCACCACCATCAGCGCCCAACTGGAAGACGCCGATCGCAAGCGTCTGGTGCGCGCCGTCAAAGGCGCAGCCGCCGAAATCACGCAGGCACTGCGCTAGCTTGCGCGCTGCCGCACCGCCGGTGCCGTAGCAGCCATCCACCCAACGGGCGGGCGCCAACAACAACAGACAACGCAGGAGACAGGAGAATTTCATGAAGCCCCTTGCAGGTATCCGAGTCGTCGAAGTCGGCGCAGTCGTGCTGGCACCCTACGCGGCCAGCGTGCTGGCCGACATGGGCGCCAGCGTCGTCAAGATCGAACCCCTGAGCGGCGACAGCACGCGCGCCCTGGGCCACGCCGAACACCCCGGCATGGCGGCCCTGTTCCTCAACTGCAATCGGGGCAAACAGAGCGTGGCCATGGACCTGCGCAAGCCCGCGGCACTGGAAGCCGTGCACCGGCTGGTGGCGCAAAGCGATATCTTTCTGCACAACATGCGCGCCGACTCGGCCGAGCGCCTGGGCATTGGTTACGATGCGCTGCGCGCGGTCAATGACAAACTGATCTATTGCGCTTCCTACGGTTACGGTGCTGCCGGCCGCGGTGCAACGCGGCCTGCTTACGATGACATCATCCAGGCCGGTTGCGGTCTGGCCGCGCTGCGCGGTCAGGTGGATGGCCAGCCGGCCTACGCGCCCACCATCCTGGCCGACAAGACCACTGCACTGTTCGCGGTCATCGGCATCATGGGGGCGCTGATGGAGCGCACACGCACTGGCGAAGGCCGTCAGCTGGAAGTGCCGATGCTCGAAACCATGACGCATTTCATGAGTGTGGAACACCTCAATGGCCTGACCTGGCAGGAGCCGCGCGCCACCTCAGGCTACATCCGCCTGCTCAATTCCTACCGGCGGCCGCACCGGACCAAAGATGGTTTTCTCGCGGTCATGCCACACAGCGAAAGCCAGTGGCGCAAGTTCTTCACGGCGGTCGGCCGCCCGGACGTGCTGACCGATGCGCGCTTTGCTACGGCGAGCGACCGCTCACGCAACATCGAAGCCATGTACATGATCGTCAGCGACGTGCTGCCCACGCGCACCTCGGCGCAGTGGGTCGAACTGTTCGATCAATATGATGTGCCCTACGGCCCGGTCAATACGCTCGAAGACCTGACGGAAGACGGGCATCTGGCCGACGTCGGTTTCTGGCACCAGGTGCAACATCCTACCGAGGGTCTGCTGCGTGTGCCGTCCTTCCCGGTGCGTGATGGCGGGCCCAAGGGCGACGCCTCGCCCGCGACCATCGCCCCCGGACTCGGCCAGCACACGGTTGAGGTGCTGACGACGCTCGGGTATGACAGCGACGCCATCAATGCCATGTGCCAGAGCGGCGCCGTCAGGAAAGCCTGATCAGGCGCGCCGGGTGAGCGCGGCCGTCATTGGCCGCCGGTCACATCGAGCGTGACACCGGTGATGAAATCGGCATCGCACGAGGCCAGAAAAACGATCGCATTGGCCTGGTCTTCCGGAGTCGCGCGGCGGCCCAGCGGAATTCGCGTCAGCGCCTCGGCCTGCACTTGCGGGCTCAGCGTGGCGTAATACTGCTGCAGGCGCGGCGTCAGCGTGCCGCCAGGAGCGACCGCATTGCAGGTCACGCCATAAGAAGCCAGCTCACGGGACACGCGCCGGGTCAGGGCCACCACGCCCGCCTTGGCCGCACTGTAGGCACCATTGCCGATACGCTCCTCGTCGCCACGCGCGGCAATCGAAGCGAGGTTGACGATCTTGCCGGCACGCTGGGCTTTCATGACCGGCATCACATGCTTGCACAACAGGAAGGTGCCATTGAGGTTGAATTGCACCAGTTCGTTCCACTGCTCCAGTGGCATGAGGTCGAGCCCGTCACCGGGCAGCGGGCGCAGGGTAGAGCCGCCCACGCCATTGATCAGCACGTCAATGCGCCCGCCAGCAAAGGCCAGCGCACGCGCCACGGCAGTGCGCACCTCGCCTTCGTCAAGGCAGTTTGCCACCAGCGCCAGGTGCCGTTCAGTACCACCGGGCAATTCATGGAGGAGCGAGTGCAAGGCTGCGGCATTGGTATCGACCGCGATGATGCGGCCACCCTCACCGGCCAGCTTGCGCGCGGTGGCCGCGCCGATGCCGGATGCAGCCGCCGTAAGAACGACAATCTGATCCACAAAACGAGCGCGTGCGCTCCAGTTCACCACCATCACTCTCCCCCTCCGTGCTCGCGCCTCGGTCAGACGCCCTGTTGCGATGACTTTGCGGCCGTTGCCGGGTCACTCTGCATGCTGGCCGAGCGCGCCTCAAGCCTGTTATTCTGAAGCTAACAGCGGGGATAAGAATTGTCAATACCAAAGTATTTTGCCTATACGCAAATTACCGAACGATTGACGCACGCGCGCCTTATCGCAGATGATCGCCACTGATTCGACAAAAATACAGGAGACCCGCCATGCTCGGCACCCAGGATCAGTTTGATATTCTTGCTCTTTACGAACAGTACAACCACGCCATTGACGCTGCCGATGCCAGCGCCTGGGCGGCCACCTACACCGAGGATGGCGTGTTTGACAGCCCGAGGGCCACCGTCAGCGGCCGGGCCGCGCTCGAACAGTATGTCCGGGCAAGGGAAGCCAGTCCGGCCGCGCAGGCCGTCCGGCCCGAGCGCCACTGGAACGCCGACATCCGCATTGTGGGAGAAGGCACACAAGCCAGCGGCAGCTGCCTGCTGCTGCTCTCCGGCATTCAGGTCGAGACCGGCAAGACGGTCGTGATAACCAGTGGCAGTTATACCGATGCGCTGGTGAAGACGGCTTCCGGTTGGCGCTTTGTGCGCCGGACCGTGCGCACCGCCTGAACAGGCATCATGCCGGGGCCATCACCGCCAGCGCGTCGACGGCGCTGGCGCCCGCACCCAGAGGCCCCACCATCACCGGGTTGAGTTCGAATTCGACCATCTCCGGATGCTCGGCCAGCAGACGCGAACAGGCCACCAGCAAACGCGCCAGAGCGGGCACGTCACGCGCTGGCGCGCCCCGATAACCGGCCAGCATGTCGGCCAGACGCCCCTGGGCAAGCAGGCGTTGCGCTGCCGGCTCATCGAGCGGCACAGGCGCCACCACGGCCTCGTGCAGCAACTCGACAAACACCCCACCAAGACCAACCGTGATCAGGCGGCCCAACTCCGGGTCGGTCAGGCCGGCGACCAGCACCTCCAGCCGGTCCTCGAGCTGGGGCTGGGCGACGATGACACCGCCATGCGTGGCCTGCAAATGTCGCAGGCGCGCCATGACTACGCTGACCTGCGCCGCATCCGACAATCCGGTATGAACCAGCCCCTGTTCGGTCTTGTGGGCGATGTCGGTGCCTTCGAGCTTGAGCACGATGCGGCCCTGTCCGCCATGTAACAAGGCCAGCGCTTCGGCATCCGAATTGACGGTCAGTGTCTGCACGGTATCGATGCCGTACTGCGCCAGCATCCCGGTCAGATGAATCAGGGACTGCGGCACCGCTCGTGAGAGCGGCGCTGATACCGCGTCGGTCATCATCACGGGGCGCGCATCAGGCTTGCCAAACCGGTCCCAGCGATCGATCGTGCCCAGCGCCCACGCCAGACGCGGCCCGGTCGGCAGGATCAGCACACCCAGTGCCATCAGCGCTTTTTCCACCGCTGCGGGCAACACATCGTGCGGGCTGAAGTAGCTGATGGCCAGGCGGGTATGGTTCGCCTTGGCCGTCTGCACCAGCAGCCCAAGCCGCGCCTCGGCGACGTCGTAGTTGCGCGCCAGAGAATTGATCAGCAGGATCACCGTCGACACCGCGGCATCACGCACGAGCAGTTCTGCCGCCTGGTAATACACGTCTTCCGATACCGTGGTCGGATCAACCGGATTGCCCAGCCCGGCACCGGCGGGCAGCACCTCGCCCAGACGCGTCAGCGTCTCGGGCGCGAGAATGGCCAATGGGATGCCAGCCTGCGTCAGGTCATCGCAGAACAGGCCGCCCATGCCGCCGGAACCGCACAGCACGGCCACCGAGCCTACCTGCCGCCAGCCACCCTTGCCCATGGCCAGTGCCACATCGGTGAGATGTTCGATCGAATCGACCTGCAGCCAGCCACAGTTGCGAATCACCTGGCTCCAGGTATCAAAGCTGCCGACAATCTTGCCGGCATGCGACTGCGCTGCCGCCTTGCTGGCATCGCTTCTGCCGCTCTTGAGCACAATGATCGGTTTGCCGCGCGCCCGGCTGACCCGGCCGAGTTCCTGCAGTTGCGCACCGGCCGCGCGTACCGCCTCAAGCATGGTGACAATGACTTCGGTGTCGTCGCGCTCAAGCAGGCAGGCGATGCCTTCGAGCGCGTCGATGTCGGCTTCGTTACCGGTGGCAAGCCAGGCACTCACGCCCAGTTCCAGCGCCTCGAACGACAGCAGCGCCGAATTGCCGACCGCGCCGCTCTGGCTGACCACACCGACACACCCATGGAACAGACGCCGGGTATCGAGGCGCGAGGCAAAGGTACCGGTGAAATTGGTGCCCAGGTCGAACACGCCCAGACAGTTCGGCCCCAACAGACGCACCCCCCCCTCGGCAGCCACGGCCACGAGCTGCGCCTGCAAGGCGTGATTGCCGGTATCGGCAAAGCCGTTAGCGAAGATCACCGCAAACGGAATACGCCGCCGGCCACAGGCCGCCACGGCATCAACGATCCGGTCGACCGGAATACACAGGATCGCCACGTCGATACCATCCGGTAAGGCATCGATGCTGGCCACCGCCAGACGCGTACCGGTATTCTCCACCGACGGATTGACGCCATAGACCTCGCCAGCATAACCGCGCGCCGCCATGAAACGCGCCGGCCGGCCAGCGACCTTGCGCGCATCCGACGACGCCCCAACGACCGCTACCGCACGCGGCGCAAACAGCCGCTCGAGACTGGTGGCCCGGCGTGCTTCCTCAGCCACGGCGCGGCAGCACAACAATGGCGTTGGCCGTGGTGTTGCGCGTGCCGCGCTGGTCGTCGGCCCACAACTCAAGACGCACCGCGGGCTTGTCCAGATGCATGAATTTCTCGACCACCTTGCCGGTGTACCAGGTGGTATTGCCAAACACGTTGGGCCGGCGGATGCGCACGCTCATCTCGGCCAGAAAGCCGCTGTCGCCCATCCAGTTGGTGATCACGTGAGCCATCTGACCCATGCGCTGGTGGCCGTTGTCATAGGCGCCCGGCATGCCGATGGCACGCGCGATGGCATCGTCCTGATGGCCCAGGCTGGGCAGAACGCGTTCGGAGAAATAGCTCAGGTCATAGTTGTTGGGCAGCAGCTCCGGATGTTCGCGGGCCATGATCCACTGCTTCCATTTCAATTCACTGGCCTTGTAGCCGGAGGTCGCCAGCGCGCCGGCGTAATACACCGTCATGGTGGTGCGGTCCAGCGGGCCCTTGACCACCGGCACCAGGGTATCGCCGACATTCACCTCGTCCCAATATCGGGGAGTCGCGCCACGCACCTCTTCGGCGCGGATGTCGCGTTCGATGTCGGCCAGTTCAGCCTCGGTATACACATACTGCTCAAGCGGCTCGTACGCCAGCCCGCCCTCACCGCTCTCACGGCGCTGTGTGCGGTAGCTGTGTGAGCCAATCACGGCAAGCAACTCGCCTTCGCCGGTGAAGTAGCGCACCTCACCGTGCTGAATGATCATGCGGCCCGACTTGCTGCTCTTGTGTTCGTCAAAACCGGTGAAGGTCACTTCGGCCTTGATGCGCTCGTTGCGCCGCGGCAGTCTGTGCCAGACACAATCGGTGCCCGCCTGAAACGGCTGCAGGCCAGGCAGGCCGGGCGCGATGCCCGGCGCAAATACGCTGAAAAAGAAAGTCGGCGGTGCAACGATGGCGCCGTAGGGGCCGGCACGCGCGTAGTCCTCATCACACCACAGCGG
Source organism: Burkholderiales bacterium (assembly GCA_947475815.1). GTDB lineage: Bacteria > Pseudomonadota > Gammaproteobacteria > Burkholderiales > Burkholderiaceae_D > CANJOT01. Next base: position 21,698 of record CANJOT010000019.1, read on the forward strand.
ATTGTCATCACCAATGCCAAAAGCGTAGTGGCGGATGGTGTCGTAGGTCGCTTCGTGGTTGTACTGGTCGATGCGCAGGCGCGTGCCCACCATGGCCCTGATTTCATCGATCATTTCGTCGGTGATCGTACTCGTGCCGCTGAATACCGCAGACATGCTTTTCTCCCTGTTATTTTTTTCTGACCCTGCGCCTGCGGTGCTACTCGCCCTTGATGCCAGCCTCGACAATGATGGGGCGCAATTCAGCCTGTTCTTCGCGCATGAACTTGACGAATTCAGCCACCGAGCCCCCCTCCACCTCGAAGCCCATGTTCAGCAGCCGGTTGATCACTTCCGGCGACTTGATGGCCAGATTCATCGCCGCATTGAGTCTGTTGACGATGGCCTCCGGCACCCCGATGGGCGCAACCATGCCGTACCAGCTCTTCGAGACCTGGTTCACACCCTGTTCGGCAAAAGTCGGCACGTTCGGGAAATCGCGGTGGCGCACGCTGTTGGTGGTGCCCAGCACGCGCACCTTGCCGCTCTGCACGCCGGCAATGGCCGACTGGGGCACCGACATATACGCTTGCACGTCACCGCGCTGCAAGGCGGTAAGGATGTCGCCGCCGCCCTTGTAATTGACCGGCGTGATTTTGATGCCGGCCTTTTTCAGGAATTGCAGGGTCACGATGTTCGATCCTGCGCCCGGTCCGGTGGTGCCATAAAACAGCCCATCGGGTTTGCTTTTGGCGAGCGCGATCAACTCCTGCAGATTGTTCACGGGCAGCTGTCCGTTGATGGCCAGCACAAACACGAAGCTCGCCGTCAGGTGCACGGGCGTGAACTGTTTTTCCAGCGAGTACGGTGGATTGGCAAACACGAACGGCGTGATCGCCGAGGCCGATTGCCCGACCATCAGCAGGGTATAACCATCAGGCTTGGCGCGTGCCGCAGTCTGGATGCCAATCACGTTACCGGCCCCGGGGACGTTTTCGATCACCACGCTCTGTTTGAGAATTTCAGTGAGCTTGGGCGTGAGCGCCCGCGCAATCAGATCGAGCGGCGTGGCCGGCGAGAACGGCACGATGATGCGGATCGGGCGATCGGGATACTCCTGTGAGTAGGCCGGTGTCAGGGCAATCAGTGCGGCAAAAACACTTGCCAGAACTTGCTTGAAGTGCGTCATCATGTTCGGATTCCTTCTGAAAGAAAATCTGTCGGGACCTGCCGCAGACCGGGGCTCAATCACCCTTGATGCCCGCTTCAACAATGATCGGGCGCAACTCCGCCTGTTCGTCACGCATGAAGCGGGCGAACTCGGCGACCGATCCGCCTTCCACTTCAAAACCCATGCCGAGCAGGCGGCTGACGACCTCTGGTGACTTGATCGTCTGGTTCATGGCGGCATTGATTTTTTCCACAATCGCCTCCGGCACCCCCATGGGCGCAACCAGCCCATACCAGCTCTTGGAGATCATGTTGACGCCCTGCTCGGTGAAGCTAGGCACGTTCGGGAAGTCGCGGTGACGCACCGTGCTGGTCGCGCCGAGTACACGCACCTTGCCGCTTTGCACGCCGGTGATGGCCGACTGTGGCACGGAAAAATACGCCTGCACATCACCGCGCTGCATGGCCGTGAGAATGTCGGCGCCGCCCTTGTAGTTCACCTGGGTGATCTTGATGCCAGCTTTTTTCATGAACTGAAGCATGGCAATGTTGGTGCCCGAGGCCGGGCCGGTGGTGCCGTAAAACAGGGCGTTGGGCTTGCTCTTGGCCAGGCTGATGAACTCCTGCAGAGAGTTGGCCGGCACCTGCGCGTTGATCGCCAGCAGGAACATGAAACTCGCCGTCAGGTGCACGGGCGTGAACTGTTTTTCGAGCGAGTACGGCGGATTGGCGAAGATATAGGGCGTGATCGCCGAAGCCGATTGCCCGAGCAAGAGCAGGGTGTAACCATCAGGCTTGGCGCGCGCCGCCGCCTGAATGCCGATCACATTGCCCGCCCCTGGAATGTTCTCGATGACGATGGGCTGCTTGAGGATCTCCGACAGCCTGGGCATGGTGGCCCGCGCAACCAGGTCATTCGGAGAGGCTGCCGTGAAGGGCACGATCACACGGATCGGCCGGTCCGGATATTCCTGCGCCTGCGCCGCCGTCAAACCGGACAGACCGCAGAACAGACTGCCCGACAGACTCAGTGCAGCAAACGTAAACACTCTCTTCATGCGCGTTGCCCTCATTGCCTATTCTCCCCAAAAATTTGCAGTGTTGCTTGCCTCTGGAAACTCAGTTGCCACGGACTGGCAGCGTGATCGTGCCAGTGCCCTTGACACTCAATTCACCGTCTTGCCGCTCGCCGCGGAATTCAACGTCGACCAGATGTTTGCCGGCCTCACTGCGCTTGCCCGTGACGCGGCCGTTAAAGCGCACGATATCACCAACGATATTGGGCAAATGAATGGTGCTGTCGAAGGTTTCGAGAAACCCGTCGTCACCCATCCAGTCGGTCAGGATCTGCTGGCACCAGCCGACGCGCATCCAGCCGTTGTCGTACACACCCGGCATGCCGACGTCGGCGGCGACCTTCGAATCGACGTGCCCCTGGCCGTAGGCGATGCGCTCGGTCTGGGCCACGATGGGACGGCAGTTCGGCACCAGTTCGGGATGGGCCAGACACAGACGCCGGTGACGCACCTGAATGTCGGTGGCACGGTACATACCGCCGGCGAGGTTGCCGGCGTAGTAGGCCATCAGGGTCTGGATGTTCATCGGCCCCTTCAGGCGCGTGGGCAGCGACTCACCGATCTGCACGTCCTCCCAATAACGCGCTTCGGCACCGCGCCGGCGGTAGGCGCAGATCTGATCTTCCATCTCGTCGAGCTCAGCCTCGGTCCAATCCTGACTGCGCGCCGCATACTGCAGGCCGCTGGTGCTGTCCGCACCCTTGCGCGCGATGCGAAACTGGCGCGACATATTGCGCGCCACTTCCTCGCCCGCGGCGGTGCGGTAGATCACCTCGCCGAGCATCAGAATCATGCGGCCGGCACGGCGGCCCTGCAGTTCCTGAACATCGAGCAGCGTCGCCTCGGGCACGAGACGCTCGCCGAGCTTGATGTAGCGCTTGAAATCCCAGCGACCACCCGCCTGGAAGGGCTGCAGGCCGGGCAAGCCGGGGCCGATACCGGCCGGAAAAACACTGTACGGAAATGTCGGTGGCGCAACAATGCCGCCAAAACGTGAACGCTGCGCATAGTCCTCATCGCACCACAGCGGGTTGTCGTCGCCCAGGCCGTAAGCGTAATGGCGGATGGTGTCGATCGACGCTTCGTGATTCCATTGCGGAATGCGCAGGCGCTTACCGATGAGCTGACGAACTTCGGCAATTTCCTCATCAAGGATGCCGGTGCGGGTCGTAAAGCCTGATGCGCTCATGCGTGAACCTCTTTCTGGGGTTTCAGTTATTCAATGTCCGCTTTTATCGCTGCTGCATGCCAGTGCCACCGCGCTGTCGATGCGCAGGGGATGTCAGGTCTGTCCGCTCGGCAGCCCCGATGTGCAGGGCGCCAGCGACTCAGGCCTGAAGCTGCTCCATCTTGCCCACAAACGCCTTGAAGAAATCATCGGCCAGCTTGCGCGCGGCACCGTCGATCAGGCGTGAACCGATCTGGGCAAGCTTGCCACCGACCTGCGCTTCCACCTCGTAGCGCATCAAAGTCGCCGCCTCGCCTTCGGCGCTCAGCGTGACGTGGGCGCGGCCCTTGGCAAAACCGGCCACACCGCCCTGCCCTTCAAAACTGATCGAATAAGAGTGCGGCGGCTGTAAATCAGACAGGGTCATGCGGCCGGCAAATTTGGCGCTCACCGGTCCAACCCTGGCCGACAGACGCACCTTGTATTCATTCTCGCCAGTCAGCTCGATTTCATCGCAGCCGGGCACACAATCCTTGAGGAAAGCGGGGTCATTCAACGCCAGCCACGTCGCTTCGAGGCCCGCGGGCACGGTCTGGGTACTGGATAGCAACATCGATGGTTTTCCGGTTGACTGCGTGGTGGCACCAAGGCCAGCGTTCGGGCCAGCGTTCAGGCCAGCGTTCAGGCCAGCGTTCAGGCCTGACCGAGGGCCGTCGCAACGGCACGCGCGGCGATCACCGGCACGAGATGCGCGCGATAGGCCGCGGTGGCGTTCGGGTCACTGGCCAGGTCGTCAGCGGGCACCGTCACAGCGCGCGCTGCCGCCGGACTGAATTCCCTGTCGAGCGCGGCTTCGAGCTGACGACAGCGAAACACCGCCGACGCGGCACCCGTCACGGCCACACGCACGCCCGCATCGGTCTGGGCAACAAACACGCCAACCAGCGCAAAACGCGAGGCCGCCTGTTCAAACTTGACATAGGCGGCACGCCGCGGCACGGCAAAACGCACGGCCGTCACCAGTTCGGTTTCCCCCAGCGCGGTTTCGTACATGCCCGTGAAAAAATCAGCCGCGGCAATGGTGCGCTCGCTGGTCTGGATGACGGCGTCGAGCGCCAGTGCTGCCGACGGGTAGCAGGCAGCCGGATCGTTGTTGGCGATCGACCCGCCGATGGTGCCCATGTTGCGCACCTGGCGATCACCGATGCCCCCGGCCAGCGCTGCCAGCGCAGGAATCGAACGGCGCACTTCTTCCGACAGCGCCACCTCGGCATGGCGCATGCCGGCGCCGATAATCAGCACATCACCCTCGCGGGTAATGCCGCGCAACTCGGCCAGGCCACCCAGATCGACCAGTGTGCCGGGCTGCGCCAGGCGCAGCTTCATGGCGCCCAGCAGCGTCTGGCCACCGGACAGGGGCCGGCCGCCACTGCTGCGCAGCAGCTCGATGGCTTGTGTCAGGCTGGCCGGTCGTTCATATGCAATCTCGTACATGGCCGCCCCTTAACTCTTGCTGTTCAACATGGCCGCCGCACCCTGCTGGATGCTGGCAACAATATTCTGATAGCCAGTACAACGGCAGATGTTGCCGTTGAGCGCGGCGCGCAGTGCCGGTTCGTCGCCGACGCTGTGATGCGTCACAAGGTCAATGGCGCTCATCACCATGCCGGGGGTGCAAAAGCCGCACTGCAGGCCATGGCATTGCTTGAAAGCCTGCTGCATCGGATGCAGCGTGCCGTCAGCGGGCGTAATGCCCTCGATGGTGGTGACCTGCCTGCCCTGTGCCTGTGCCGCCAGCACGGTGCACGACTTGATGGCGCGGCCATCGAGCAGCACCGTGCAGGCGCCGCATTGGGCGGTGTCGCA
>CANJOT010000020.1 GCA_947475815.1 Burkholderiales bacterium
AGCTGTTCAAGCAGCAAGGCTGCCGGAACTTTGAGTTCTGCTGCGAATTGAGCAACGTTGTTGCTTGCCATTGATTCCTCGATTCCTTTGGCCCCCTGGGCCGATATCCGCAGCGGTGCATTGCACCGCGCTTCATGCTGCATTGAATGACGCCGCAAACATCAGCGACGACATTCTCACAAAACCATACCAAACCAAACACTGTGGAGACGACAGCCAAAAGGCCGCCGCCGACCTCAGTTGAACCAGTGCGCGCGTGCCTTCATGATCAGCACCTTGGCGCGCTCGTCATCAATGCCCACCATTTCCGTGAGTTCGTCAACCGCCAGTTCAGCCAGATCGTCACGACTGTGGATGTTGTTTTCGGCCAGTTTGGCAGCCAGATCACGATCCATGCCCTCCAGCGACAACAGGTCTTCGGTGGCCTCCTCGACTTTCTCTTCCTTGGCGATGGCCTCGGTCAGCAGCGCATTGCGGGCCCGGGTGCGCAATTCGTGCACGGTCTCCTCGTCGAATGCGGCGATCTCGATCATTTCGTTGATCGGCACATAAGCCACTTCTTCCAGACTGGCAAAACCTTCCTCGATGAGAATGTTGGCAACTTCCTCGTCCACATCCAGGCGATCCATGAACATCTGGCGCGTGTTGCCGGTTTCCTGCTCCATCTTGTCGGCCGATTCGGTCGGCGTCATGATGTTGATCTGCCAGCCGGTCAGCTCGGAAGCGAGCCGCACGTTCTGACCCGCACGGCCAATGGCGATGGCGAGGTTTTCGTCGTCGACCACCACGTCCATGCTGTGTTTTTCCTCGTCCACCACAATCGACGACACATTGGCCGGCGCCAGCGCGCCGATGACAAACTGGGCCGGATCTTCCGACCACAGCACGATGTCGACGTTCTCGCCACCGAGTTCGTTGCGCACGGCCTGCACACGCGAACCGCGCATGCCCACGCAGGTGCCGATCGGATCAACCCGACGGTCGTGGCTGACCACACCGATCTTGGCGCGCACGCCCGGATCGCGTGCGGCAGCCTTGATCTCGAGCAGACCCTGCTCGATTTCGGGCACCTCAAATTCAAACAGCTTCATGATGAACTCGGGCGCTGTGCGCGAGAGGATCAGCTGTGGACCGCGGGCATCACGGTTGATACGGATGACATAAGCCCGCACGCGGTCGCCGATGCGCAGGTTTTCCTTGGGGATCATCTGGTCGCGCGGCAGGCGCGCCTCGACACGGCCGGCTTCGACGATGGCGTCACCCTTGTCCATGCGCTTGACGGTGCCGGTCAGGATGCTCTCGCCACGGGCGAGGAAGTCGGCCAGAATCTGCTCGCGTTCGGCGTCGCGGATTTTTTGCAGGATGACCTGTTTGGTGTCCTGCGCAAAACGGCGGCCGAATTCGACCGGGTCGAGCAGTTCTTCAACATACTCGTTGACTTCGATGTCGTCGATCTGGTCGACGGCGTCCATGAGCAGAACCTGACGATCGGGAAATTCGAGGCCGGCATCGTTCGGGACGACCTGCCAGCGGCGATACGCTTCGGTGGCGCCGGTTTCGCGGTCGACCGACACGCGGATATCGACATCGCCCTCATAGAGCTTTTTGGTCGCGGCCGCCAGCGCCTGTTCGAGCGCGGTGAAGACCGTGTCCTTGCTCACGTTCTTCTCGCGCGCCAGCGCATCGACCAGTAGTAAAATTTCGCGACTCATTTTTTGTTACTCCTGAAAACCAGCTGCGGCACCAGCCGCGCCTTGTCCACTTCGGCGAGCGTAAATTCCAGCCGCTGCGCCACGTCCTCATTGTCGTTGAATACCAACGACAGTCTGGCATCCGGCCCCTCGCCTTCGACCGGCTGCAATATTCCCTGATAGGCCTTGCGCCCCTGAAACGGCATGCGCAGCTTGAGTTTCACCGGCAAGCCGGCAAAACGGCTGAAATCAGACAGCTTGCGCAACGCCCGGTCGAGCCCGGGTGACGACACTTCAAGGCGCTCGTAGTCGATGCCTTCGACCGTGAACAGATGGATCAGTTGATGACTGACACGCTCGCAATCCTCGATGCCGATGCCGCCCTCTACGCCCACCGGGCGATCAAGGAATACCCGCAGCAAACCGCTGCCAGAGCGCTCCAGGTCGGCCAGTTCGTAACCCATGCCCGACAAGGTTGTTTCAATCAGCGTGGTCAAGAGATCTGCTGCGATGACTGCACCTGTTCATTAAAAAATGCGTGATAACACCAAACGCCAAACACCTGTCACATAACGACCAACAATGGCTGCTGCGGCAAGCCAACAGCGCCAGCCGTGCCATGCACGCCACAGATTGCTCGCCACAAATAAAAAATGGGCGGACCGCCCATCATGCTTTGCTGCTGTAGTCCGGCCGAAGCCAAACGCGGTCCTTCTTCCTGGCCAGACTTCGGGCCACGCACTGCCGGGCCACGCACTTCAACACGCATTGGCCAGCATGCTCTTGCAGACACCCGGATGCTTCAGCCAAGTGCTTGAAAAATAACTTGGAAATTATACGGAAAAGCGGGCCCAAAGACAAGCACAACGCAGCTTTTCACGTTGCGCCGCTGCGTTTACGCGGCATTCCGACCCGCCCGGGCATGCCTGGGCGGGTCGACCCGAATCAGGGATTGCGACGCCGCTTCGGGCCGCCGGAACCACTGCTACCGCCGGGGCCTCCGCGTCCGCCGGGGCCGCCGCTACCACCGGGGCCGCCACGCCCGCCGGGGCCGCGATTGCGACCACCCGGTCCGGCCATCACACCGCCCAGATTGGTCATGAGGGGATCAATACGCTTGGGTTGCGCCTCGCGGCGCGGCCCGCCTGCCGGCTTGCCGCCAAAACCCGCGGCGGAACCACCCGGACCCGCGGGCTTGCGTGCCCGTGAACCGAATTTTCCAGCGGGCTTGCCCTCGCGCGGACCGCCGGGTGCGCCGATGCGATTGCCATCGACCTCGCGACCACCACCACCGTTGCCGAAGTGGCCGCCCGGACCACTCATCGGCCCGCTCATCGGACCGTGCAGGACGTTGCCGGTATTGCCCATGTTGGGGCGCGGACCGCTCGACTTGCGCGGCGGCTTGCCGGCACGCCCGTCAGGACGCACGCCCGGACCCTTGGCCGCCGGCTTGGCCAGGCCAAGCTGCGCCAGCCACTGCAATACATCAAGACTGTCGACCTCTTCCCAGCGGCCACGCGAGAGCGTGCGCGGCAGGTTGAGGTCGCCATAACGGGTGCGGATCAGACGGCTGACGGTCAGGCCTACGAGTTCGAACATGCGCCGCACTTCGCGGTTGCGGCCCTCGCCGATGACCACGCGGTACCACTGGTTGGCACCTTCGCCACCGACGAATTCGAGCCGTGAAAAACGCGCCGGTCCGTCTTCGAGGATCACCCCTTCAACCAGATGGCGGCGCTGTTCATCGGTCACTTCGCCGAGCACACGCACGGCATACTCCCGTTCAAAACCGTAACGGGGATGAGAAAGCCGGTTGGCCAGGTCACCCGACGTGGTGAAGATCAACAAACCTTCGGTGTTGAAATCGAGCCGGCCAACAGCCAGCCATTTGGCGGATTTGAGCAAAGGCAGGCGCTTGAACACGCTCGGGCGACCTTCCGGATCATCATGACTGACGATTTCCCCGGCTGGCTTGTGATACAGCAGCACGCGTGGCGGACGGCTGGTGATGCGCCGCTGTACCAGCTTGCCGTTAATGCGCACCTGGTCGTCGGCGCCGATGCGCTGGCCAATATGCGCCGGTTCGCCGTTGACGGACACGCGGCCGGCGATGATCAGTTCTTCCATCTCGCGGCGCGAACCCATGCCGACGTCGGCCAGGACCTTGTGCAGCTTGGGCGTCTCGTCCAGATCAAGGGCGGCAACACGACGCTTGACGGCCGGGCCGACGGTATTGCCAGAGATGGAATTGTCGAGTTCTTCGTCGTCGAGCTCATCGTCGTCCTCATCGTCCCAGACGCGATCGGTCGGCTCATCCACCGGCACTTCGGCGACGGGTTCTTCGGGCAACAGATCTTCTTCGGGTGCGGCAAGCGCGGCATCCAGTGTCCAGGGCTCGACCGGCAAGGCCAGGCGCGGCGTGCGCTCGACCTTGTCACCCCGATCGCGGCGCTCGGGGCGCGGACCACGTTCGGCCCCTGCGGCAGCCTCGGAACGCGGTGCCTGGCGGTTCGCACCATCCGGGCGATTGCGCGGGCCACGGCTGTGCGGACCGCGACCTTCCGGGCGCGGACCCCGTTCAGCGCGCTGCTCGGGACGACCATCGGCACGCGGCTCGCCCTGTGGACGGGCCTCATCCGCGCTGCCGGGCTCACCGGCCGGCACGACCGGACGCTCGCCCCGATCGGCCCGCTCGGGGCGGGGACCGCGGGCACCGCGCAGGCCCCGTGGACCCCGGGGCCCACGCGGCGGCAGGCTGACATCTGGGATGCCGCCCTCGCCGGCCCCTGCCGATACGGTGGATTCGCCCTGCCCGGACTGGGCTTGGTCCGGCGCGATGCCAGTGGCATCGTTCGCCTCGGGACGGGGCTTACGCAACGGGTGTCGGTGGAGTCGGCGCAAAGTCAATTACCTTTTGTTCTAGAGCGGCGGCAAAATCGGGATTGATTTCACCGTCAGCAAGCGGAGGAAGCTGGTCCAGGGACAACAGTCCGAGGTCGTCGAGAAAGTCCCGGGTGGTCGCATAGAGACCGGGGCGCCCGGGGGCATCGCGGTGACCAATGACATCAATCCAGCCGCGGTCTTCGAGCGACTTGATGATCTGGGTGGAGACCGTGACACCGCGAATATCTTCAATATCGCCGCGCGTGACCGGCTGGCGGTAAGCAATGATGGCCAGGGTCTCGAGCACCGCGCGGGAATAACGCGGCGGCTTTTCAGGATTGAGCCGTGACAGGTAAACCTGCATCTCCGGCCGGCTCTGAAACCGCCAGCCACTGGCCAGCGCAGCGAGTTCAAGGCCACGATCATTCCAGTCGAGCCGCAGGGATTCAAGCGCCTCGCGCACGAATCCGCCCTCGACTTCGTCGTCAAACAGGCGGCGCAGTTCGCTCAGGGCGAGCGGCTCCTGCGTGCACATCAGCGCGGCTTCGAGCACTTTTTTGACTTCGGATATTTCCATCTTGGCCCCAAAAGGGAGCGTACAAGGCCCATGCGCGACGCGCTTGCGTCAGCTTGCTCGGGTTGCCTCAGATCACGCCAGGGCTGCGCGCAACCCCGGACTGCAATCGGTCCTACACCGGGGCACCCCTTGGTCGGATGATGACCGGCGGCCCGAATTCGTATACTTCAAGGATCTGCCCGCACTCAGCGGCAATGCAGGCGAGCACGCAATCGGCCATGACGCTGGCGGCTTCGGCATGTTCAGCCGGGAGTGCATGCTTTTTTATCTGGACTGGTGGCCATGAGCATTTGTCATGGTTCGGCTCCGGCCCGGGCGGCTCTCGGTGCCAGTAGGGCCGCTGTCACAGCAACCATCCCGGCTTGTTCCGCTTCAGCCTCAATTCGGGCTTCATGATACGACAAACTTCCCCGCGTGGCAAAGACCTCTTGCAGATCAAGCGTCGCACCACCCCGCGGCGCCTGACATGGTCCGCCCCCGAATGGCAAACGGCAGACCACATCCTGAGCATCCTGTTCCGAGCATCCTGTCGTCCAAGCCACCCCGAGCCATCGCAGGCCAGACCCCGATCCGCGAATCGGAGGCCGCCCCGCAGGCCGCAAGACAGGGTGGTCAATATCGCGATACCGCAGAACTGATTTTCTACCCTGGGGGATAATAGGTCATTCAAGCCCCCACGCACCGTACCCGGAGCCCTGCCCCATGACGCCGTTTTCAGTTCTCGACCTTTCCCCGATCACCCAGGGCGGCGATGCCAGCGAGTCGTTTGCCAACAGCCTGGATCTGGCGCGCCATGCCGAACGCTGGGGCTACCAGCGTTACTGGCTGGCCGAACACCACGGCATGCCGGGCATTGCCAGCGCCGCCACCTCGATCCTGATTGGCCACATCGCCGGCGGCACCTCGACCATCCGCGTCGGCTCCGGCGGCATCATGCTGCCCAATCATTCCCCGCTGGTGATTGCCGAACAGTTTGGCACGCTGGCTGCGCTCTACCCCGGCCGCATCGATCTGGGTGTAGGCCGTGCGCCCGGCTCCGACCAGATGACGGCGCGCGCCCTGCGCCGCAATCTGAACGCCGACGCCGACGAATTTCCTCAGGACGTGGTCGAGCTGATCAACTATTTTGAACCGGCCGCCCCCGGCCATTTGCGTGCCGTGCCCGGCACCGGCCTGCGTGTGCCGGTATGGATCCTGGGTTCGAGCCTGTTTGGCGCGCAACTGGCCGCCCATCTTGGCCTACCCTACGCATTTGCCTCGCACTTCGCGCCAGAGCAGATGATGCAGGCCATCCAGATCTATCGCGCACGCTTCCAGCCCTCCGCCTATCTCGACAAGCCTTACGTCATGCTCGGCATCAGCGTGTTTGCCGCGGATACCGACGCGCAGGCACAACGTCTGGCGACCTCGCAACAACAATCGATCGTGCGTTCGCGCACCGGCCGGCCGGTCGCGCTGCCGCCACCCGATGCCAATTACCTGCAGACCATCGGGCCCTCCGAGCGCGCCATCATCAACCAGGTGCAGGCCAGCTCGACTATCGGCTCACCGGACACCGTGCGCGCCGGCCTGAAGGCGTTTCTCGAGCGCACCCAGGCCGACGAACTGATCATTGCTTCGGCGATGTTCGAGCACTCCGCCCGGCTGCGCTCCTACGAAATCGCCGCCCAATGCTGTCTCGACTTAGCGAAGCAGACTGCCTGAAGGCGCACTCACCGCACACCCCATAAAATAAATAAAAATAAGTAAAACGGGCGGTAGGTCCCTACCCGTGGATCGAACTCACCCCGCGCTTTCGGGCCTGGTTCAGCGGCTATTCCGGACAAAAATCGGGTACGAAGACCGCTTTAAGGTGGCATGAAGCTTGGGGCCGTAGTCAATCATCTCCCCGAATGCCAGGTTTGAGCCACGGCATCAAGCAGGCGCCGCAACCGCTCGGACGCCGGGATAAACCGGATGATCAACGATATTGTGGCGACCCATGCCGTCGGCGCAGACCAGACTGAAGCGGTAACCATCGGCATTGAGATCGAGCACACCCAGACCGATTACCTTTTCGCCGACACGCTCTTGCAGGGTATCGGGCAGATAGAACGCGGTAGAGGGGAGCCAGATGTGACGCACGCCTTCAATGGTCCGGTCCAGGTATTGGTGGGTGTGGCCGCACAGCACGAGTTTGAGTGCGTGGCCGGCAAACAAATCAAACAGGCGGCGACGCTGCAGCAGCGGGACATAACGAATATGCGGCGCTACATCGTCAGGGGAATTCTGAAACAAGGGCTTATGCAACATCAACACCGTTCGCAGGCTCTTGTTGCCGGCGAGTGTTTGCGTTAGCCATTGCCACTGCTCCTCCTCCTCGGGAGTCGCCGTGCCAAACAACTGAGCGTTGAGGCTGATGACACACCAATTGTCAGTGACCATGGTCCAGTAGTCGTCGCCAAGCGTACTGCGAAACTCCCTCAGGCGCGCGAGATTGAGCAACTGCTTCGCCGGCACACCGGGACCTGGTGGGTTGTCGCCGATGTCGTGATTGCCAGGCAAATAACGTATCTCGGTCGGCCAGTCCAGACTGAGTGTGCGGGCGTGTTCAAACTGCGTGACATCGGTCGCACCATCGACCGTGATGTCGCCCAGATGAACCGTCAGGTCGACAGCGGCCTCGGCGATATAACGACCGGCGGCACGCCAATTTTCATTGAAGGCTGTCGCTGCAGGAGAAAGATGACTGTCGGCAACCAGGGCAATACGCATGAGGTGATCTCGCCTTTTGATGAATGTGCGCCGATCTTAAATCCGCTTTGTGACAGCATGAGTAAAAAACCAGTGCCAGAGGCAGCGCTTCAAAAGAGTCACACGCCCGTCACACGATGGTCACAAGCCGGTCATCGGGGTGCCACACGAGGGAACTAAGGTGAGCGCTCCTTCTACGGAGATCTTTCACAATGGAATTCACCGGTCTTTTGAAAAAAGCGTTACTGGCAACGCTACTGGGTGTTGCGGCCATCGCCAGCTCGGCTTCTGCACAAACCACCATCACGCTCTATCACTACCAGACCGGTAAAAACTACGATTCGTTCCGCAAACTGCTCAACGAGTTCGAGCAACGCAACCCGGACATTCGCATCAAGGATATGTTCTCGCAGTCCGAGCAAATCACCGCTGAACTGCAAGCGGCCATGGCGGCTGGACGCCAGGTCGACATCGCCACGGTAATCGGCAAGAACATCATTCACTTTCTGAACAACACCCCTGCGGTCCCCCTCAACGCCGAACCCGCCAAGGCCAAGTTTCTTGAGAACTACCTGCCGGTATTTCTGGACCTCGGCCGCGTCGGTGAAAAAATATACGCTGTGCCGCACGCTTATGGCACGCCTATGATTTATTACAACAAGGATATTTTCCGAAAAGCCGGCCTTGATCCGAATCGGCCGCCGCGAACCTGGGATGAAGTGACACAGATGGCGCTGGTGATCCAGAAAAAAACCGGCGTGATGGGTATGGGTCACTTGCACGCGGCCATGCGCGACTACGGAACCATGTTGATGGTCACCAACGCCGGCGGAAAATACCTTTCTGCAGATGGCCGCTGCGCGCTGTTCGACAGTCCGGCCGGCGTTGCTGGTGTCGCGTTATGGCAAGACCTTGTCGTCAAATACAAGGTCATGCCAGTAGCCGCCGACCGGCAGATGCAGTCCGCATTCAACTCCGGCAAGTTATCGATGTACATCACGTCCAGCGCCTCTCTGGGTGGAACGGTCGCTGACACTGCCGGCCATTTCGAACTCGGTGTGGCCAACTACCCGCTGTTCAAAGACGGCATGAAACGCAAGACACCAAATAGCGGCGCGGCGCTCATGCTGTACTCGCCTCCAGGAGAACGCCGCAACGCAGCGCTGCGCGTGCTGGCTTACCTTGGCGACCGGAAAATTGCCAACCGCTGGTCGCGTGAAAGCGGCTACATGCCACTGTCGAAAAATCCTCTGTCCGACCCGGATATGGCCAAGTACGTCAGTTCGTATCCGCTGGTGCAACCCGTGATCGCACAGATGGCCGACACCGTGCCGACCGCGACCTGGGGTGAGCAGGGGGCGCTCGAAGCGCAGAGCATTGTCAGCAATCTGATGGATGCCTTGTGGGCCAATCACGGGCCGGCCAGCAAACTCGTCCCGGAGGCGGTCGCACGCATGAATGCGGCGACCGGCTGCACGGCGCGATAAAGTCACCCATCGAAGCCCATGCGTAATCAGGAAATCAATGGACAGGCGGGTCGCAAGGCGCTGGCCCCCTACCTCTACCTTCTGCCACTGTTGGTACTGCTGGGGATCTTCACCTACTGGCCACTGCTCGACACCTTTTGGTTAAGTCTGATGCGCTGGAATCTGAATCCTGAGGTGCCGTTGCAGTTTGAAGGTCTGAAAAACTATAAGCGACTTTTCAATAGCGTGCTGTTTGCCGATGCCGCTCGCAATACGGTCTGGTACATGCTTGCGTCGGTGCCGCTGAAGGTGTTGCTACCCTTGCCGTTTGCCGTTGGTATCTGGGCGCTGGGCCAGTCAGGACGTTTTTATCGAACCATACTGTTCTTGCCGTCGCTGATCAGCTTTGTCGTCATCTCGGTGGTATTTCTTTGGCTGCTCAACCCGATTGGCGGGTTGGCGACCCAGGTCGCTGCGGCAATCGGGCTACCGGCAGGAAACCCGCTGGCAAACCCTGTCAGCGCCTTCTGGAGCATCATGGCCATCTCTACTTGGAAGGTACTCGGGTTTAATGTTCTGCTCTACCTCGCGGGCCTTTCACGGATCAGCCACGAGCAGATTCTCGCCATGCAGCTCGATGGTGCTACCGATTGGCAGGTCTTTCGACATCTGATCTGGCCGATGCTGACGCCAACCTCGTTCTTTGTGCTGGTCACGACCACCATCTTTGCAGTCCAGCAGGTATTCACACCGATAGACATACTGACTCACGGTGGTCCATTCAATGCCACCACCAATCTTTTTTACATGGTTTATCAGTACACCTTTCGCACCTTCGATGTCGGCCTTGGCGCCGCAGGAACGGTGATCATTCTTCTTTTTCTATTGGCCATCACAGTGGCCAAGCTTCGCTGGCTTGATCGCCGCGTTCACTATGAACAGTGACCGACCGACCTGCGGCATGGGCATCCGGATCTCATCATGCAAATAAGTCCCTCGTGGCGGATCATCTTTCACGTCCTGCTGTTCATCACAGGCCTGTCGGTCGTGGCGCCATTGCTGCTGGTGCTGGCGACGGCATTCAAGCCGCCGGAAGAAGTGTTTGATTTTCGCCTCTGGCCGCTTCATCCGACGCTGGACAATTTTCGCGTCATCCTGAACGAAACACCATTCCTGCGTTACTTCATCAATTCGGTCGGAACGACTGTGCCGCGCGTCATCGGTCAGGTGAGTATCGGTGTACTGGCCGCCTATGCGTTCGCCCGATGGCGCTTCCGCGGTAGCAATTGGCTGTTTGCGTTGGTCATGGCCGCCATGATGATCCCACACCAGCTCACCATGATTCCCAACTACGTGTTGATCGCACGGCTTGAATGGTTTGACAGCTGGGCGGCACTGATCGTACCCAACCTGGCGGCACCCTTTGCCGTTTTCTTTCTGCGTCAGCACTTCATGAGTTTTCCGAACGAACTCTTCGATGCGGCTGAAATTGATGGCGCTTCATCCTGGGGCACCTTGTGGCTGGTCGTCCTCCCCAATCTCGCGCCAGCGCTGGCCGCGCTATCGATCGTGCAGTTTATCGACATCTGGAACGAGTACTTCTGGCCCATGCTGGTCACCAATACCGACGCCTCGCGCACGCTGCAGATCGGCATACGCCACTTTCTCGAAGAAGACTTTACCAATTACGGCGCCCTCATGGCCGGTGTCACGCTCGCCAGTATGCCAGCGCTGCTGGTATTTGGCGTCCTGCAACGACGCGTCATGGACGCGTTCATCGATTCCGGAGTCAAGGGATGAACAACGCAACACATCTGCGCTTCGAGCGCACCGAAAAGCGCTTTGGTAGCACACTCGCCGTGGCACCGCTCGACCTGCCCGTCACGCAGGGCGAGTTTGTGGTCCTGATCGGGCCGTCGGGGTGCGGCAAGACCACGTCATTACGCATGCTGGCCGGATTCGAGCCGCCCACTTCCGGGCGCATCCTGCTTGGCAATCGCGACATCACCGGTCTGGCTCCGAAGGATCGGAACATGGCCATGGTGTTCCAGAACTACGCGCTCTATCCGCACATGACTGCTGCACAGAACATGGGCTTTGCCCTTCGTCTGCGCGGGATGGCGCGCGCCGAGATCGACGTACGCGTCAACCGTGTCGCCGAGATGCTCGGCCTGAGCGCGTTGCTCGGGCGTCGGCCGCGGGCTTTGTCAGGGGGACAGCGCCAGCGGGTCGCCGTCGGGCGCGCCATTGTTCGGGACCCGGAGGTATTTCTGTTTGACGAACCGCTCTCGAATCTGGATGCACAGATGCGCGCCTCGGCGCGCACCGAAATTCGCTCGCTGCAACGCTCTCTCGGCGTGACCACCGTTTATGTGACGCACGATCAGGTTGAAGCCATGACCATGGCCGATCGGATCGCCGTCATGCATCAAGGGGTACTGCTCCAGTACGCTGCACCTCTGGAGGTCTATGAAAGGCCGGCCGATACATTTGTGGCCTCTTTTCTAGGCAGTCCAGCCATGAATCTCATGAGCGCCCAGTCGGTGCTGTCGGCCGCGCATGCGCCTGCGGGATTGTTCCAGACGCTGAGCACAGCGCACACGCTGGGCATCCGGCCCGAACACTTGCATCTGGTCGGGGCGCATAGCGGCCCTCAGGACGGCATCCGCTTGCCCGCGACGCTTGAAAGAGTCGAGAATCTTGGCGCGGAAACCCTGCTATTTGCCCGTATCGCGCAGGGTGACGTCATCATTGCGCGCATCGCCGGTACGCAATCGTTGCCGGCTGGTTTACCCGTGGAGTTGTTTGCCAGCGTCAGGCACATTGTCGCTTTTGGCAAAGACCAGCGCAGGCTGACTCTGGAACACCAAAAGATGACATGGACCGCCCCACAAGGAGCGACGAAAAATCAAACTGAACAATACGCGCTACTGGCGTAACACGCGCAGCCTGGATATCGCCTGACTGAGCACTGAGGCGCTCGGCATCGACCTGTCGCAGGACCGCTCCGACGAACGCTTCGGTCAGCTCGGCACCGCCAGCACTGAAATATGCCCGGTTCGCGTCGCATCTTCATGTGGCCGGATCATGATTTCAACATCCTGGTTGAGTGCAGTCAGAAACTCCATCAAACGCTCTACGGAAAACTGATCCAGACGATAATTTTTCAATGCAGAGACTTTGGGCTGCGGCACACCAAGCACCATGCCAATCTCACGCTGTTTTAACTTGCGCGCCTTGAGCAGCTCATTGACCGCAAGTGCAAGTCGGGTCTTGACCTGGCGCTCGGAAGCATCCTGATAACCGAGATCAGCAAAGACATTACTGGTGCCGCGAGTAATTGTAGTCATGATGCATCCCCAAATTCATAATCCATTCTGGCGCGCTTGAGGCGCTCCGCAACCAATTTTATGTCCATCTGGTCTGTCTTGATACCGCTCTTCGATTTCTTCTGGAAGGCGTGTAACACGTATACCGCATCAGCAAACCGCACTGTGTAAATGGCGCGAAAAGTGTCGCCAAGGTGATCCTCGACGACTTCCAGTACGCCGGATCCATCCCCCTTCCATGGCTTGGCCTTCGGATGTTTGGCGCCAAGTTGCGCCAAACCAAGTGCATAACCCATTTCGTCTTGCACTTCGATCGGAAAGGTCAAATAGTCCTTTTTCGACGACGCCACCCAATGCAGCGGCTTTTCACGGGACAGACTTGGAGGAAGGCGAACCATGAACAAATATATCAAGACGGATATAAAATATCAAGTGACTTGACTTGGAAATTTCACCTGTAGGAAGAAATGAAAAAAGGCGACCAGCAAAAATGACTGATCGGCTCTCAACAGGGATGGTTGCGGGAGGGGGCCAGTCCATCGTGGTAGAACTCTTGCGGTTCCACAAGCAATTCCCTTGGTTACGCAGACACGATTTGAACCTCACAACTACCGTAGCGGATGAAGCTTCAGCCAATCCCTCAGCGCGGCGTTCATGCGCGTCTGCCAACCCTTGCCAGTTTCCCTGAAAGCATCCACGACCTCTGCGTCGTAGCGTAACGTGAGGCGGACCTTGAGTTTGTCCGCCTTGGGCCGTCCGCGACGAACAAGCTTGTCGCCAACATACTCGTCAGCCTCTTCAAAAAAGGCATCCGTCAATTCCGGCGCGTCATCCGGATCAACCCACTCGGTGGGCGTAGCGCGCTTGTTCGCGTTCATTGGCTTTCCTCATGCTGATGATGCGACGAACTTCGCCGCGCGGGGTCCAAACCAGCACCACCATCCGACCATCGAGCGCGCCCACAGTAATGTAACGCGGCTCCCCATAGGTTTCCCTGACATCCTCGGCGGTGAAATGCCGGACTGCGAAAACCTTCTCAACCCTGGCGAAATCCAATCCTCGCTCCAGCAACGTGCGTGCACGCTTGTCGGGGTCGAATTCGATTTGCATCGAATTATTGTAGGCACAAAAAATAGAGGGGTCAAGCTGCAATTGAACATGTCCAAGCTTCAATCGAGATCTGGTGTCAAACTGCATTCAGGCAACCCAGACCACGGGTCCTGAAATGCAAAAAGCCGACCAGCAAAATCACTGATCGGCTCTCAACAGATATGGTTGCGGGGACAGGATTTGAACCTGTGACCTTCGGGTTATGAGCCCGACGAGCTGCCAGACTGCTCCACCCCGCGAGACGAATAGTACACACTTCGGGGCCTCACGGCAAATCAATTTGCCAACTATTTTTCAGGGCTGAATCAGGTGCATTCCGGGGCCCCAGAACAATGCCCCGACGAACACATCAGAGCGATGCTAAAATTGCCGAAATTCAAACAAAGATCCCATGAACTTCTGCTCAAACTGCGGCCGGACCGTCGCCTTGCTCGTGCCTGATGGCGACAATCGTCTGCGCCATTGTTGCGCGCATTGCGGCACTATCCATTACGAAAATCCGCGCCTGGTGGTCGGCACCCTCCCCGTCTGGGAAAACAAGGTGCTGCTGTGCCGCCGTGCGATCGAGCCGCGTTACGGTTTCTGGACCCTGCCGGGCGGCTTCATGGAAAACGGCGAAACCGTCGCCGACGGCGCGATTCGCGAAACCACGGAAGAGGCGGGCGCCCGCATCACGCTCGGCCCGCTGTATTCGATGATCGACGTCATGCACGTTCATCAGGTGCATGTATTTTATCGTGCCGAGTTGCTCGACCTCGATTTTGCGCCCGGCACTGAAAGCCTCGAGGTGCAACTGTTCGACGAGGCCGACATTCCCTGGCGCGATCTGGCATTTCGCACGGTCTCCCTGACCCTGCAGCGTTTTTTTGAAGATCGCACGCGCGGCAGCTACGAGCTGTACGTCGACAAGGTGATCCCGGGCGCGCATCTGCGCCCGCATGACCCTGCCCCGGCCGACGCCCGCCCTTGATCCCCTGGCTCGATCCCGGCGACCCTTTCCCTGCGGTGAGCGAAGCGCAGAGCGCGCCCGACGGCCTGCTCTGTGCCGGTGAGGAACTCACACCGGAACGCGTGCTCGAAGCCTACCGGCAGGGCATCTTTCCGTGGTTCAGCGACGGCCAGCCGGTGTTGTGGTGGAGCACCGACCCGCGCATGGTGCTGAGGGTCGATGAACTGCGCATTTCGCATTCGCTGAAAAAGCGCCTGCGGCGCATGCATGACCCCATGATCGAAGGCGACACACACATTGAAGTGCGTTGTGACACGGCCTTTGAGCAGGTGATGCGCGCCTGCGCCGCGCCGCGCGATGAGGAAGGCGGCACCTGGATCAATGAAGCCATGATCAGCACCTATACCAGCCTGCACCGGCGCGGCCACGCGCATTCGGTGGAAACGTGGATCGACGGCCAGCTTGCGGGTGGCTTGTACGGGCTGTCGCTGGGACGCATGTTTTTTGGCGAATCGATGTTTACACGCGCCACCGATGCCTCGAAAATCGCCCTCGCCCATCTGGTTTTTTTCCTGAAACGGCTGGGCTGCCCCATGATAGACTGCCAGCAGCAAACGGCCCATCTGGCCTCCATGGGCGCACGGCCGGTGAGCCGCGCCAGCTTCGCCGCCGAGGTCGGTCGTCTGGTCACGCTGCCGGCCCAAGTCGCCTGGCCGTCGGGCAGCACCATGGCTTTTCACCAAGACGGATCTGATGTCCGGATGACCCGCGCATGACTCAACTCAAGGAACTGCCGTTTTCTGCATTGCAGTTTTATGCAACGGCAACCTACCCGTGCAGTTATCTGAGTGACCGCCAGGCGCGTTCGCAGGTGGCGACACCGAGTCATCTGATCAATGCCGACGTCTACAGTGAGCTGGTGCGTTCGGGCTTTCGCCGCAGCGGGCTGTTTACCTACCGCCCGTATTGCGATGGCTGCCGCGCCTGCGTGCCGGTGCGCATGCGCGTGGCCGACTTCAAGGCCAACCGCAGCCAGCGCCGCGCCAGACAGAAACACGCCGACCTGCAAACACGCATCTGCGAACTGGCGCTCGAACCCGAACATTACGAACTCTATCTGCGCTACCAGATGACGCGCCACGCCGGCGGCGGCATGGACCGCGACAGCCGCGAGCAATACAGCCAGTTCCTGCTGCAGAGCAAGGTCAACACACGGCTGGTGGAGTTTCGCGAAAGCAGCGGACCGCAGGCTGGCACGCTGCGCATGGTCAGCATCGTCGATGTGCTGCATGATGGACTGTCGTCGGTGTACACCTTCTACGATCCGGATGTTGCCGGCGCCAGCTTTGGCACGTACAACGTTCTTTGGCAGATTGATCAGGCCGCCGAACTCGGCCTGGACTTCGTGTATCTGGGTTACTGGATCGAGCAAAGCCCCAACATGGCCTACAAGGCCAACTTCAAACCCATGGAAGCGCTGCGCGGCGGCCGCTGGGACGTCTTGCCCGGTTAAAACGGCGAGCGGCATGACGGCGATTCGGCGCGCCGGGTTAAAATCATAAACTACCCACCGAATCCGGACCGACACGTGCTATCCGAGCTGCTGTACTCCTTCTCCCGCCCCCTGCTGTTTGCCTGCGACGCTGAAGACTCGCATCACCGCGTTCTGACCGCCCTGCGGCGTGGCGAGAAGCTCGGCCTGAATGGTCTGGCCGGCTTGTCGCCGGGCCGCGTGGCGCAGTCGCCGCGGCGGGTCATGGGTCTGGACTTCCCCAACCAGGTGGGACTCGCCGCCGGACTGGACAAGGATGGCGCCTGCATCGATGGCCTGGCCAGCCTGGGTTTTGGTTTCATCGAAATCGGCACCGTCACGCCGCGCGCCCAGCCGGGCAATCCGCGGCCGCGCATGTTCCGCCTGCCCGAGGCGCAGGCGCTGATCAACCGCATGGGCTTCAACAATGGCGGTCTGGAGCGGTTTTGCGAAAATGTCGCGGCCTCGCGTTATCGCGGCATCCTTGGCCTGAACATCGGCAAGAACGCAGACACGCCGATTGAGCGTGCGGTCGATGATTACCTCATCGGCCTGCGCGGCGTCTATCCGCACGCCAGCTATGTGACCGTAAACATTTCCTCGCCCAACACCAAGAACCTGCGCCAGCTGCAGGGCGCGAGCGAACTCGACGAACTGCTGGGTGCACTCAAGGCCGAACAGACAAAACTGGCCGACCAGCATGGCCGTTACGTGCCGCTGACCCTGAAAATCGCGCCCGATCTGGACGCTGACCAGATTCGCAACATCAGCGACGCCCTGTTGCGTCATCGCATTGATGGCGTAATCGCCACCAATACCACCATCGCACGCGATGCGGTGCGTGGCCTGCGCCACAGCGAAGAGGCCGGCGGCCTGTCGGGTGCGCCGGTGCGCGAAAGCGCAAACGCCGTCATCCGTGCCCTGAAAAAGGAATTGCGCGACGACATTCCCATCATTGGCGTGGGCGGCATTCTGAGCGGCGACGACGCGCAGGAAAAAATAGACGCCGGCGCCAGCCTGGTCCAACTCTATACCGGCCTAATTTACCGTGGCCCGGCACTGGTGGCGGAATGCGCGCGGACGCTGCAGCGCAACAGCGCCGCTTCGCGCTAAAATCCGGCGCCAGTGGTCACATTGCTACAGGGACGTGACAGAAAACCATGACGTGAATTTCGCAATATGATATAAAGCAAGTCACATATATTGCATTGCATCATGACCACGATCGAAACCAAAGGCACTGCCGTTCAAGTCATCGACCGGATGATGACCCTGCTCGATACCCTCGCCAGGGCTCCGGATCCGGTCAGCCTGAAAGAACTGGCAGCGCGCACCCGGCTGCACCCTTCGACGGCGCACCGCATTCTCAACGACATGGTCACCACGCGCTTTGTCGATCGCACCGAGCCCGGCCATTACCGCCTCGGCATGCGTTTGCTGGAGCTGGGCAATCTGGTCAAGGCACGCCTGTCGGTGCGCGACGCAGCCCTTGAGCCGATGCGTGAACTGCACCGCATCACCGGCCAGACCGTCAATCTGTCGGTGCGGCAGGGGGATGAGATCATCTATGTCGAACGCGCCTTCAGCGAATTCAGCGGCATGCAGGTGGTCCGCGCCATCGGTGGCCGCGCGCCTCTGCACCTGACCTCTTCGGGCAAACTGTTTCTCTCGGCCGACGACGCCAAACAGGTACGTGGTTACGCCATGCGCACAGGTCTTGCCGGCCACACTCGCAACAGCATCACCGATCCGGCCAAGCTGGAACGGGAATTGAGCCTGATCCGCAGCCGCGGTTATTCACGCGACAATGAAGAACTCGAACTGGGCGTGCGCTGCATCGCGGCCGGCATCCACGACGACACCGGCAAGCTGATTGCCGGCCTGTCGGTGTCCGCCCCGTCGGACCGCCTGCAGGAAGGCTGGTTGAATGATCTGGTGGCCACGGCCAAACTCATTTCGGCTGCGCTCGGGCACGCACAGCCGGCTGCCTGAAACGCAGTAACCCACAAAAAAAGCGCCGCGAACGGCGCTTTTTTATGGGCAGCCCAGCTCAGATGGCCTTGGCTTCCAGTGTGGCGTTCTTGGCTTCGAGCCACTTGCGAATGCGCGCGGCATCACCGAGCCGTGCATATTTGCCGACCGAATCGAGCAACACAATGACGGTGGACTTGCCCTGAATCAGCGCATTCATCACCAGACAACGCCCGGCCTCGGCGATGTATCCGGTCTTTTGCAGAGCGATGTTCCAGGTGGGATTGGCCACCAGCGCGTTGGTATTGCGAAAGTCGATGGAACGGCCACCGGCCACCTGCACACGATGTTCGCGACCGGTAGAAAACTCACGAATGGTCGGATTGAGGGAGGCCGCATGCACCAGACGCACGAGGTCTTCGGCGCTGGCAACATTGCGGCTCGACAGCCCAGTCGGATCAACGAAACGACTGCTGCCCATGCCGAGCAGTTGCACCTTGGCATTCATGGCGGGGATGAAGTCGGCCAGACCACCCGGGTAGTTGCGGCCGAGCGCGTGAGCGGCACGATTTTCCGAGGACATCAGGGCCAGATGCAACAAGTCGCCACGGCTCAGCACCGTGCCAAACTTGAGACGCGAACCGGTCCCCTTTTCGGTATCGAGATCTGCCTGGGTAATTTCAACCGGTTCATCGAGCGACTGGCCGCCTTCGAGCACCACCAGCGCGGTCACCAGCTTGGTGATCGAGGCAATCGGCAGCGCGACGCCGGGGTTCTTGGAAAACAGTACGCTGGAACTGTCCTGATCGATCACCAGCACGGCACTCGATTCGAGCGCCAGAGGGTGACTGCCGGCATCCTTGCTACGCAAACCGGCCCGCTGCGCGGTCGAAGCACGGGCGGGCAGAAGCTCGGCGCTGCTGCGTTTGACGCGCGCGGCCTTGGGCTTGCGCTTGACTGCGTGTTTGGCTTTTACCGGGGGTGCGGGCGTGGCTTGCACCTCGACCGCCTGGGCCACGGCGGGCGCCAAGGCACCACCCATCAACATGGCACTGCATAGCACCAAAGCACCTGCAAGCCGCAGCTGCTGGAATTTACGCATACGATCCCTCACACATTCAAGTTGCCATAGTGTAGCGCAATCAAAAAAATGTTCAAGATTAAATAGATGGGAATCTTTGTTAACGAGGTTTCTGGGCTTGCTGCAGCGCCGCAGCGGGCATGTCCGGCGAGCGCACGACCAGCGCCACGGCGGCCACGGTCAGCGCCATGCCGGCGCAGGCCAGCAGGCTGAAGGTTTCGCCGAACATCAGCCAGGCCATCAGCGCCGTCACCGGCGGCACGAGGTAAAGATAGCTGGTCACGCGGGTCGCCGCGCCATGACGGATCATGATAAACAGCAGGGAAATGCCACCGCCCGAGAGGATAAACACCGACCACGCCAGGGCGGCAAAAAAATGCGGGTTCCAGTCGATTTGACTGGTTTCGAAGGCAAGAGCCAGCGGCAGGGTCACCGCCAGCGAGGCCGCAAACTGGATGACCTGACCGGTACGCACGTCAAAACTCGGACAGTAGCGCTTCTGATACAAGGTACCAGCGGTCATGGACAGCAAAGCGAGCACGGCCAGACCGACGGCGGGCCAGGACATCCCGATCAGGGAAACCTTGTTCGACACCACCAGGGCCACGCCTGCCAGTCCGAGAAACAGGCCGGCCCACTGCCAGCCGCGCACACGTTCACCGACGGTGCGCCCGGCAATCGCCGTGAGGATGGGCTGGGTATTGACAATCAGGGCAGCCACACCGGCCGGCATGCCAAGTTTGATGGCACACCAGACCCCGCCCAGATAACCGGCCTGGATGAGCACGCCGGCCACGGCAATGTGCAGCACGCGCCGCGGCGAATCCGGCCACGGTGCCGAGGCCAAGCCGGCCAGCACCAGCATGAACACGATCACGCACCCATAACGTACCGACAGGAAGGTGAGCGGCTCGGCGTACGGCAGGCCGTATTTGGCCACCACGTAGCCGGAGGACCAGATCAGCACAAACAGATAGGGCACCAGGCCAACCCAGCGTTCCGAGGTGGTCTTCATGAACCCGCCTTGAGGATGAGGGCGTCCTTGCGCATCAGGAAAGTCAGGCCGCGCTGGCCAGCCACGCCGTGTACCCGCGCGCGCGCAACGTGCAAGCCGGGCAACTGCCACAACCATATCCCCAGGCATGGCGCTGGCTGCGTACGCCCAGGTAGCAGGTGTGGGTCTGTTCAAGGATGAGATCGATCAGTGCAGTGCCGCCCAGTTGATGGGCCAGTGCCCAGGTCTGGCACTTATCGAGCCACATCAGGGGCATTTCAAAATTGAAACGCTGGCCCATGCCCAGATTGAGCGCAACCTGCAGGGCCTTGAGACTGTCATCGCGGCAGTCGGGATAGCCTGAATAATCGGTTTCGCACATGCCGCCGACCAGCACCGGCAATTCACGACGCGTGGCAATCGCCGCGGCAAAGGTCATGAACAGGATGTTGCGGCCTGGCACGAAGGTGTTGGGCAAGCCGCTTTGGGCCAGGGTAATGGCGCGCGTTGAGGTCAGGGCCGTGTCGCTGATCTGCCCGAGCACCGCCAGATCAACCATGTGATCGTCGCCCAGCCGTGCAGCCCACCGGGGAAAACGCTCGCGCAGCAGCGCTAGCACATGCGGCCGGCACTCCAGTTCCACGGCATGGCGCTGGCCATAATCAAAACCGATGGTCTCGACGCGTTCGAACCGCTCCAGCGCCCAGGCCAGACAGGTGGTGGAATCCTGCCCCCCCGAAAACAACACCAGCGCAGCGTCATGCATGGCTCAAACCTCTTCGTCGACCTCGGAGCCCAGCTCGGCCACGCCCTGACGCAGCGCGGCCCAGGCTGCGGGCAACAGATCGGCCGGGCCTTTGACACCCAGTTCAATGTGCCGGCGCGAGCGTTTGCCCGAACCGCCCTCACCCACCGAGGGCAGGCTGAAGACCTTCATGTCCGGGTGCGCCGCCTCGACGCGCTCCATCAGGGGCGTGAGCGTCGATTCAGCGGTTTCAAACACCAGCATGGCGCGTTCGCCCTGTGGCGTGTGATGAAACAGCTCGGCATAGCAGCTGTCGAGCACCCATTCGAGCATCGGCCAGGCCATGACCGGAAAGCCGGGCACGAAATAGTGCTCGCCGACCGAAAAACCGGCGATCCGATTGTAAGGATTGGGAATGATGGCGGCGCCCGCCGGAAACTCGGCCATGCGCAGGCGCTGGCGCCCCTCGGGCGTATCGGGCGAGCCCTGATTGGCATCGATCATGCGCTGGCGGATGAAGCCTTCGGCCTCGGGGTGCAGCACGAGCTCGCGACCCAGGGCCGCCGCGGCGGCCTGGCGCGTATGGTCGTCAGGCGTGGCGCCGATGCCACCGGTCGAAAACACCACATCGTGCTGCCTGAAGGAGCGCTCCAGCACCGCCGTCAGGGCAGCGCGATCATCGCCAATGTATTGCGCCCACGACAGCGACAGACCGCGCGCGGTCAGCAATTCGATGACCTTGGAGAGGTGTTTGTCCTGGCGCTTGCCAGAAAGGATTTCGTCACCGACGATGATCAGGCCAAAACGCTTCAAGACGGACTCCGCAGGGATGGGGGGGATGGATCAGGCTCTGCCGTGTTGTCAACAATGTCGACCGGGCCCATGTCGCGCACGGCGGTACCCGGTGCGGCGGGAGCCGGCTGGTCCTGATGACGCAATCGACGCAGGGCCTGCAGGCTGAAGTGCGTGAACACCAGGCTGGAGTATACCGGTGCGAAGAAAAACAGCGGTGGAATGAAGTTCATCAGGCTGACCATCAGCCCGAGCAGGAAATAACTGCGGCCATGACGCTCGATGAGCAGGGCACGCTCTTGCGGGCTGGCGTGTTCCAGCAGGCTGTCGACGCGCAGGATGCGCGAGGTCAGCCAGGCCCACCAGAACAGCGGCAGCATGAGCGCCAGCGGTGCGATCAGCCAGAACGGCATGGTGGCAATCCAGCCCGCGACAAACACGCCGCTGACCCACAAACCGTTGAACAGGCTGATCCACCAGACGCCAAACGAGGCCGCCCGGGCATCGCGCG
Organism: Burkholderiales bacterium; assembly: GCA_947475815.1. GTDB lineage: Bacteria > Pseudomonadota > Gammaproteobacteria > Burkholderiales > Burkholderiaceae_D > CANJOT01. Next base: position 22,364 of record CANJOT010000020.1, read on the forward strand.
CCAGATCGGGATAGCTCCGTGTGGCGACATGGTCGACCACCATGGGCATGGCAAACAGCGCGATGATCAGCAAGGCCGTGAGCACGACCGCCGGGATGAGCAGTCCGAGGAAAGCCACCGGCACCAGAAACACCTTGAAGCCGCCGATGCCGATCATGCCCAGCGCGCCCTCGACCCAGCTCACCAGACTCAACTCGCCAATGAAGTCACCGAGCGCCAGCAACAGGTCTTCGCGAAACCACCAGGCCAGACCGCCCCAGGCCAGCAGGGCCAGCAGGAAGGGCCAGATCGCAAGCCACAACATGCGCGGGTGCAACTGGCTGATCAGGCCGCGGGCAAAGGCCCGCAGGACATCACTCATCGCATCCGCCTTACCATCGAAAAGCCTTGTACAAGGCGCACCAGACCGAGCCCCTGCTGGCGCCAGAAGCCGTCGCCATAATCGCGGCCGGACAGTTGATCGCGGATGCCTGTGGCCGGATAACCGGCTTTCAGGCTGGCCGTGCCAAACATCAGGTCCCAAATCGGGAACAGCACGGCAAAATTGCAGCCCTGATGCGCGCCCTCATGCCCCTCACCGATGGCATGGTGGCGCCGGTGAAAATGCGGGCTGACCAGCAGCAGTTCTCCGACGCGGCCAAACCCGAGCCGCAGATTGGCATGATGCAGACTCTCGATGCTGCGCGTCATGACGATGAGCAGCACAAACTGCCCGGGTTGCATGCCAATGCACAAGGCCAGCAGGGCAAACAGGACATCGCGCAGCACGTCATCAAGTAGATGATTGCGGTTGTCGGACCAGAGCGTCATCTGGCGCTGACTATGGTGCAGGCTGTGCAAACCCCACCACCAGTCAAAGCGGTGTTGCCAGCGGTGCACCCAGTAACCGGCAAAATCAAGCACGATCAGGTAGAGCACAAAGGCCACCGCCGGGATGGAGGTCACCCCGGGCCAGAGGTCGTCCAGATTGAAGGTCCGAAAGCCCTCCAGGCGCAGGACGCCGGCGAGTTCGTCAATCAGCGGGTCGAGGGCGAAAAACACCGCCAGGCTAAACAGGCCAAGGCGGTGGATCAGGGTATAGATCACGTCGACACGCACGGCGCGCCGGTCGGCCCAGCGCTCCACCGGCGCCAGCGCCTCGAGCGGCCGCAGCATCGCATACAGCAGCACAATCTGCAGCACGCCGAGCAGAAACAGTTCGGTGCCTGAATACGCCTGTTCGAGATAACCGCTGCCACCGAGAGCAAACAGGAGCGGCTCGACCAGTGATTCAAACAGGCTGGCCTGCGCCGCATCAAACCAGGCGCCCGGCAAGGACATCATGAGCGGCCTCCAGGCTGCGGGTGCTCGCGCAGGGTACGGAAACAAAAACCCTGCTGTTTGAGGCCGGCAATGAGCGGATCCAGCGTGGGCGCAAAGGTTTCCCGACGCGACCAGATGCCCAGATGCGCCATGACGATGTCGCCCGGGCGGATATGGGTCAGCGCACGCTGCAAGAGGAGCGCATTCGGCCATTTCTCCGAGGGCAACTCATCCCCCAGAAAACCGGCCTCTGCCCAGCCGACATGGCGATAACCACAGGACTGGGCCATGGCATTGAGCGTCGCCGAGGTCTTGCCGCCCGGGGCACGCCAGATGGGATCAAGATCGGCACCGGTCAGTGTTTTGAAACGCACTTTGACGCGGTTCAGTTCAGCACACACCTGAGCGCCGCTCCAACTGAGGGTCTTGCCCGCATTCGCGCCAAACTGGGGGCGCATCCTGACGTGTGCGTCGCCGTCCGCCCCGCGATACGACACATGGTCGAACGTGTGTGCGCCAAAGGCGTGCCCCTCAGCCACCAGAGTACGCCAGTAGGGCGCCCAGGCCGGATCGAGCGAATAATCGCCATTGACGGTCTTTTCATTGGCGAGAAAAAAGCTCGCCTTGACGCCATGCTTTTGAAGAATGTCGTGGATCAATTGCGCCTGCGACTGACTACCGGTGTCAAAAGTCAGGTAAACCGGTTTGGCGCAAGACTCGGCCGCGCCCGCCGGCCATGCGGCCACGAGCGCCAACCCGGCCAGTAGGCTCAGGATGAACCAGGGCCTGCCACGCTCAGCGGCGTGCCGCATGCTCGGCAAAATAGATACCGTGCGGCGAGCGGCCCACGGCAATCTGGGCGAGCAGCCTGCCGGAGGCAATGTCGACCATGGACACCCGCTTCATCCAGCGCGAGGTGAACATCAGGGTCTTGCCATCGGCGCTCACTTCCATGCAGTCCGGGCCGCCGAGAGCGGTGAATTCCTGGACCTTTTTCATGGTGCTCATGTCGATCACTGAAATCGTGTTGGCCACCCGGTTCGAGACCAGCAGGCGACGGCTGTCGCCCATGGGCAGGAAGTTGTGCGCACCCTTGCCCGTGACAATCTTCTGCACCGTTTTGCGGGTACGCCAGTCGATCACCTCGACGTAGTCGGAACCCATGATACCGACCATCAAATAACGGTCATCTGGCGTCATCCAGATGCCGGCCGGGAGCGCGCCAACCGGCATGGTCCACTTGACGCTCTGGCTGACCAGGTCAATGCCGGCAATCTGGTCGCTGCCCTGCAGGGTCACGAACAACGTGGAGCTGTCTGCCGAATAGACCAGATGGCTGGGCAGCTTGCCGATGGCAATGCGCTTGACCAGCTTGAAGTCGGCAGCGTTGTAGAGATCGACCCGGTTCAGGCGCAGGCAGGTGACCGCAAACCACTTGCCGTCCGGCGAAAATGCCAGCTGATAGGGGTCTTCGATGTTGCGCACGGTCTTTTGCACATCACCGGTTCTGGGATCGAGAAAAGTCAGGCTGTTGCCTTGCGAACTGCCGACGATGAGCGACTTGCCGTCGGGCATTTCCATCAGATGATGCGGCTCCTTGCCGACGGCAAGGCTGCGCACGATCTTTTGCGTGACCGGATCAATGACGTTGATGGTCGCATCGCCCGAGTTCAGAACGATGATCATGTTGGCCAGCGCCAGCCGCGGCACGCCGCACAGGCCGGCCAGCAGCATCAGCAGGAACAGGAAATTGCGCAGAGAAAACCGGACCGAACCATGCATGGGAAAGCACTTTACAAGAATTTAAACTGAAAAAAAGCTCATGTCTGTAAGGGTAACGCGCCGGGACTCATACTTGTTGACTGTCCCATGCTTTTTGCAGCCGTTTTACCGACACTGGCATGGGTGTACGCACTTCCTGGGCAAACAAGGCCACGCGCAACTCCTCGAGCAGCCAGCGAAAATCCTCAAGCCGCTCGTCCACCACGCCCTTGCGGGCCGCCAGAGCACGTTGCCAATTCTGCAGCAAAGGCGCCATTTCCGCCATCCAGCGCGCATCCCGGGGCGGATCGGCGCGCAGTTTGTCGATGCGCGTCGCCAGTGCCTTGAGATAACGCGGCACCTGGGTCAGGCGGGCATACGCCGTCTCGCTGACAAATCGCTTGCCGACCAGACGGGCCAACTGGGCCTGCATGTCGGCATACGCGGCGGTCTGGCTTTTTACGGTCACGAGTTTTTTCAGCACGCTGGCGTGTTCCGCCAGAATCAGACCGGCCAGACGCGCGATTTCATTGGCCAGCAGGCCGAGTCTGCCCTTGCCCTCCAGCTTGCGGGCGGCAAAACTGGCTGGGTCGGCGGGCAGAGGATCGGCCAGACAGGCACGCTCCACCGCGGCAAACAGGATCTGCTCACGCAACTCTTCCAGAGAGCCGAGCGGCATGTACTGGAGCGCCATCGGTTGCAGGCCGGTCAGGTTTTTTTCGAGAAATTTGATCTGCTCACGAAACTGCAGCATGAACAGGCGCCGCAAACCGATGCGATGGGCGCGCGCGGCTTCGTCGGGCTCGTCAAAAATCTCCAGCGTCGTGTGATCAAGGCGGTCAACCAGTGCCGGATAACCGATCAGGATCTGGCCATTGCGGTTCAGCTCGGTGATGTCGGGCAAAGCGCCAAATGTCCAGTCGATGATGCGGTCCGGCACGTCGGTCAGACCGGGCACGCTGCTGGCTGCGGGGCGGGCCGGACTGCCACGGTTGTCGGCCGCGCCGGCGACTGCATCGCCATGCGGCTTGCGCTGGCTGGCTTCATTGAAGGCGCTTTGAAAGCGCTTTTGCGCCTCCTGGCCGAGTTCGGCCCGCAAGGCAGCCAGATTGCGCCCCATCGCCAGTTGACGCCCGTGTTCATCGATCACCTTGTAGTTCATCCAGTGATGCGCGGCCAGGGTCTCGAGTTTGAAGTCGCCGGGCTGCACCTGCAGGCCGAGGCGCTCGCGGATATCGGCGATGATGGTGTCGAGCAGGTCGCCCGCGGCACGCGCATGGCGTTCACAGAAAGCGGCGGCGTAATC
>CANJOT010000021.1 GCA_947475815.1 Burkholderiales bacterium
AGCGGTTTGCTTTTGATGTTGCGGCCCAGTTGCTCGGCCGCGTCCGCCAGTTGCGCCAGCGGACGGGTGGCCCAGCGCACCGCCAGCCAGGACAGGGCGAGCACGGCAGCCAGCAGCACCGCCAGACTGATGAGCATGCGCGTCGGCGCAGCACCAGCGGCCTCGGCCTGACGGGAAGAAAACAGGGCCAGCGTACCGTCGCGCAGACGCAGCTGCGCGGTGAATGCCGGGGCGGCCTGCGCCTGACGATGCATGAAACCAGGACCCGCGCCAAATCCACGGCCGCCCGGCCCGACCATGCCGTGGCCGAAGGGAGGACCGGGCATGGCGGCAGGGAGGCCCGGCTCGTCGACACGCACCCGCAAGTCGCGATCGTCGCCCACCAGACCACGCAGCAGCGCGCCAAACACCATCGCACGCGGTCCGCTGTCAGTGTCGACCGCCAGCAGCGGTCCGCCAAGACGCACCAGCAGCGGCTCGCTGCTCAGCACCGCGACGATGGACGGACGCTGCGCCGCAGGCAAACCATCAAGCAGCACAACAATGTCGGCGATGCGCTGGGCGGCTTGCATGCCGCCCATGCGCGTCACCAGCGCATCGCGTTCGTACAGGTTGATGGCCAGACTGGCCATCTGCGCGAGCAGCAGGCCGGCGAGCAGCACCAGTACCAGTCGCGTGAACAGCGAACGGGGCAGGAACTTCATTTACACCTCACTCGTCACCGGCGCGGCAAACACATAGCCTTCGCCACGCACGGTGCGAATAATGTCCGGCGCGGCCGCATCAGCGCGCAGGCGATGGCGCAGACGGCTGACCTGTACATCGATGGCGCGATCAAAGGGTCCGGCATCCCGCGAGAGCATCAGTTCGATCAACTGGTCGCGGTTGAGCACGCGGTTGGGATGGGCCAGAAATACCCGCAACAGCTTGTATTCGGTGCCACTCAGAGCCACCACCACGCCAGCCGGAGACAGCAGATTACGTGCGGCCACATCGAGCAGCCAGCCACCAAACCGGAAGGTGCGCGCCTCCTCGGGCTGGAGGTTTTCAGGCAGCGCACGCGCGCGCCGCAGCACGCTCTTGATGCGCGCCAGCAGTTCACGCGGACTGAAGGGCTTGGCGAGGTAATCGTCAGCCCCGATCTCGAGGCCGATGATGCGATCCGTCTCGTCGCCGCGCGCAGTCAGCATGATGACCGGCACCTGCGAGCGCACGCGCAGGTCGCGACACAGGGTCAGGCCGTCCTCGCCGGGCAGCATCAGATCGAGCACGATCAGGTCGGGTGGTTTGTTTTCCATGGCGGCGCGCAGGGCGCGGCCATCGGCCGCCAGACTGACACGGTATCCATTTTTTTGCAGGTACTCGGCCAGCAGCTTGCGGATTTCGGCGTCATCATCGACCACCAGCACATGATCTGAAGTATTCATGTTGCTGTTATACCGCCGAACCCAGGCCGATCGCAAACCATTTGCAACACAAGGTAACAGGCTGCCTGCCTGACATGCTGTGATACAAAACAGCCCGTTTTTGACATGCGCCGCTTACACCCGGCTGGTGTAATGGCATCACCCCGAGACGAGAAGCAGGCGCCGCCGGGTGTTAGTCCAACCACCCTTCATTTACGGAGTCTTATCATGAACAAGTCGACCAAGATATTCCTCGCTTTGCTGACCACCGCCGGCCTCGGCATCACCGCTGTTGCCACCGCCCATGAAATGGGCAATGGCATGGGCATGGGCGCTGGCATGGGGATGTCCATGGGCAAAGGCCAGCACGCCATGGGCGGTATGAGCGGCATGAGCGAGCAGGAACGTACCGCCATGCAGGAGAAAATGCGCAACGCCAAGACGCCCGAAGAACGCCAGCAACTGATGGCCGCCAACCAGGCTGATATGCAAAAACGCATGGGTACTGCCGGCACGCCGGGCACCCATGGCGGGATGGGCATGCACGGTCACGGCCACGACCATGCTCAGGCGCAAACCCAGGGTCAGGGTCGGGGTCAGGGGCAGGGTCAGCATCAGCACCCTGAGGGTCGCGGCCCGGGCGCGCGATAATACGCGCCGCAAAACAACAGGGGCGGGATGGCCCGCCCCTGCTACGCATCATCAAGCCCGGCGCTCAGTCGGGCTTGATGTTGTTGTCGCGCATGATCTTGCCCCATTGTTCATAGTCAGCCTGCACACGCACAGCGAATTCGGCCGGCGCCAGGTACTCCGGATCGGTACCCAGCGTGCGCAACTTTTCCAGCACCTCCGGCTTGGACAGTGCGCCCTTGATCTCGGCACTCATGCGATCGAGTATCGGCTTGGGCAGGTTGGGCGGTGCGGCGAGACCCAGCCAGGATCCGGCGACATAACCACTCAATCCCTCTTCGATGAAGGTCGACACCTCCGGCACCGCCGGCAGGCGCGTTGGCGAGCCAATGGAAATGGCGCGCATCTTGCCCGACTTAACGTAGGGCAAGGCGCCCAGTGAGGTCGACATCATCTGGATATGACCCGCCATCAGATCGTTGTAACCGGGCGCTGCACCACGATACGGCACGTGCACGAGACTGATACCGGCGAGTGTCTTGATTTTTTCCATCACCAGATGGCCAATGCTGCCGGTGCCCTGACTGCCAAAATTGATCTTGCCGGGATTCGCCTTGGCGTAGGCGATCAGCTGGCGCAGGTTATAGATGTTGGCCATTTCCGGCAGATTGGGATTGCTCACCAGCATGCCGTACTGCGTGTAGATCTGCGCCACCGGGGTGAGGTCCCGCGCGAAATTTACCACCTTGCCCAGCTGATGGTAGGCCAGCACGCCAGAGATCGAAAGCACCACGAAGGTATAGCCGTCGGCGGGCTGGCGCATGGTGTAATCCTGACCGACCATACCCGTGCCACCGACCATGTTTTCCATGATGATCGGCTGGCCCAGGCGTGCCGACAGCTCCGGCCCCATGGAACGCAGCACACCGTCGCCCGTGCCACCGGCGGTGAACGGCAAAATGATGCGCACCGGCTTGCTGGGCCAGGGCGCGGTCTGGGCCTGCGCGAGGCCAATGGTAGCAAGCAGGGCTGCTGTGCCAAGCGCGCGCAATCCGGTTCGGCGCAGAGTGTTCATGAGAGCTCCATTTTCGTTACGGTACCGATGAAGGCTGCGCTCAGATGGCATCAGCCGGGAATTGCAGCACCATGACTTCAAGACCGGCCGGACCGGCATGCAAGGGCATGTTCATGTCAGCGCCGGTGGCGTAAGCCACGGACAATGGCGCCAGCTGCGCACCGTCGGCTGCGATCAACTCCCCATGGCCGACAACGTAGTAGCGCGCCAGCCCTCCCTCATGCACCGGCGCAGGCACGGTGGCGCCGGGCGCGACATAAACCATCCATGCGGCCAGGCCATCGTCCTGCGGCGCGATCATTTCGACCACGGGCCGCTCGGCGCTGACCGTGCCCTGCGGACAGGGTGCCGACATCATCTGGCGCATCTTCTTGCTGCGGTCGAGCCGGTCCCGACCTTCCGGCAGGTAGATCGCGCCGGCTGGCGCGCTCGGCCGCAGGGTCATGTACCAGAGGCCGTAATCCCCGGCGACGATCGGCCCATAGCCGGTCGACGGACCGACGTACTGCGCCACGTAGGGCTGGATTTCCTTGTTGCCGATGCTGCCGCCGCCACCGACAAACACCTGGAACTGGCTGTTGACGTGGAAATGGGTACGCACCGAGCAGTGCGGCATCTGGTCGATGAGAAACGCATTGGCCGTGGGCGACTCGCCCTCCACCGGGCCGATGATCATGGTCTTGTGCAGGCGCGTGGTGTCGCCGTCAGTGAGCCGCCGAACCCGGTTGACCGGGGAAAGATCGAGCTTGCCAGTGCGTAACATCGATGCCTCCTTTTACATGACCCCTTGCTTGCGCAGGGTTTCGATTTCTTCCGGCGAAATGCCGTGCGTGCCATAAAATGCGACGTTGTCCAGACCGCTGGCGCCGCCGGCATGACGCAGCTTGTGATCGCGACCCGGGAACTTGGGCACGATGCCTTGCATCATCAACGGTCCGAGATCCGGATCGTCCAGGGTAACAATATCTTCACGGGCGAGGTACTGCTCGTCCTTGACGATTTCGGCGACGCTGTAAACAGGACTGAATACGGCGCCGGCTGCTTCCAGATCGGCCGTCAGCTCGGCGTAGATGCGCGCCTCGGTCCACGGAAGCAGGTGGGCATTGCAGCGGCCAAGGAAATGTTCGATCTTGGCGGTTTCGTGTTCGTTCATGATGCCGGCGTCAATCACAGCCACCAGTTCGGTCGCGCCCGCACCCACCAGAATGCGGCGGATGGCCGCCGGGCCCACCGCGCTCACGCACAGGTAGCGGTCATCCTTGGAACGGTAGACATTGCGCAGCACGCCATGATCGCCCAGATAATTGCCCGGACGGCGTTGCGCCAGACCGGTTTGCTGGTAGGTTGGCACCTGCGTCGGAATGATGCGGAACAGACCTTCGAACAGGGCGACGTCGGCCACTTCCACGCCACGGGTACTACCGGCGCGCAGGTTGCCCAGCAGGCCGGCCAGCGTGCCAATCACGCCCCACAACGATGCCACACCGTCGGCCAGCGTCGTCGACGGGAAGGTCGGCGGGCCATCGGGATAACCGTTCATGTGGGCAAAACCGCTCATGGCCTCCGCCACCGTGCCAAAGCCAGGGCGCTCGCGGTACGGACCGGTCTGGCCAAAACCGCTGATCCGCATCATGGTGAGGTTGGCACCGGCCTTCTCAAGATCGTCCGGTCCCAGGCCCCAGCGCTCCAGCGTACCGGGACGGAAGTTTTCGACCAGCACATCGAAGTCCTTGATCATGCCGAGAAAAATTTCCTTGCCGCGCGGCGTCGACAGATTCAGAGTGATGTGGCGCTTGCCGCGCTGGGCTACCTTCCACCACATCGAGTGCCCGTCTTTCTTGGGCAGCATGGTGCGAATCGGGCTGCCTGCGGGATGTTCGATCGACACGACATCGGCGCCAAGGTCAGCCAGAATGGCGCAGGTGTTGGCCGCCGAGTACTGGTGGGCGATATCGAGCACGCGTATGCCGTCAAGAATCGGTTTGCGTGTTTTTGCATTGCTCATTGGATACAGTCTCCGCTATTTTTTCTACTGCCCGGAAAGATCATCAAAGATCAAAAAAAGAATCAGGGAGTCGCCACCACTTTACTACCGACAAGTATATCGATTTCAGCGTCGCTCTTGCCGAGCAGTTCGCGCAGCACGCCGCGCGTGTCTTCGCCCAGGCCAGGCGCCGGCTTGGCGGCATCGTCGCCCCAGGCGCTCACGCGGATCGGGCTGTGCGCCACCAGCACCGCCTTGGCGCCCTCGCCGATGGACATCAAGCCGCCGTTGTGGTCCATCTGTTCGTTGCGCACGGCATTGTGCAGCTCGAGCACCGGGCTGTTGGGCACGTCGGCCTCTTCCATCACCTTGAGCCAGTAATCACGCGGCTGCGAGCCAAAGATGGCCTCAAGCTTGCCGACCAGATCGGCCCGGTTGGCCAGACGCGCCGGGTTGGTGACGTACTTCGGATCGGTGATCCACTCTTCGTGGCCAACGGCGCGCGCCAGGTTGTGCCAGAAATTGCGCGTGAAAGCACCGATCATGATGTATTCACCATCACCGCAGACGAAGGCCTGATAGGGCACGATCTGCGCATGGCCGCGGCCGAGCTTGGGCACCTTGGCGCCGAGCGTGGCCACGGAAGGAATATAGTTGCTCATCATGTTCATTGAGGCTTCGAGCATGGCGATCTGCACATGCTGGCCTTCGGGATGGCTGGCGCGCGCATACAGCGCGCCGAGAATACCGGCGAGCATGAACAGGCCGCTCGAAAAATCCGAGATTGGCGCGCCAATGCGCACGGGTGCGCCATCGACCTCACCCGTGATGCCCATCAGGCCGGACACGCTTTGCATGATGATGTCGTTGGCCGGACGCTCCGACCAAGGGCCGGTCGGACCAAAGGCCGAAATCGAGGCGTACACAAGATTGGGTCGCAGCTTCTTGATGTCGTCAAAACCGAGACCGAGGCGATCCATCACCGCCGGCCGGAAGTTTTCGACCACGACATCGCATTGCTTGACCATCTCGCGCGCCAGCGCCGCGCCTTCGGGCGAAGCCAGGTCGATGATGATGCTTTTCTTGTTACGGTTCAGGCCAACAAAATAGTCCGAATCCTTGGGGCCGAGCATAGGCATGGGAATGCCCATCGTGCGCGCGCCATCACCACCCTTGGGCTTTTCGATCTTGATGACTTCGGCGCCCATGTCACCCAGAAACATGGTGGCAAAGGGACCGGCGGCGGCGTGGCTGAAATCAAGCACGCGCAGGCCGGCAAGCGGCTTGGCGTTTACGGTGGAATTGGACATTGTGTCTGAGCTTGTCTTTAGTATGGTCAATCGGGACGGCAGGCAGAGCTGCGGCAGGGCAATCACGCCCGTGCCCGGCATGATGACATCACCCCGCGGATTCGTGTCATCAAATTCTACGCGCACCTGCAGAGTCGGCGCGCAGGGTCGGGGCCACGCGAGCCAGCCTCGATAATACACATTACATGTAGTTTAAGAAAGTCGGGCTATCTGTCGGGCCCTCAGCAGCCACTGCCCGCCCACGCTGGGGCGGGACCGGGAGAGCCGCAAGCGTTTCGGTCTTCCGCCACAAACATCAATCAAAAAAGCAGTATTTGAAAACAAGCGCCGTGCCGGAACCAAACTGCCACGTCGGGCACTCACGGCCGAAGCATTCACACGACGACCCTCCACAGGAAAAGACATGGACCCACAATTTTCATGGAGTAAAACCACCAGCGTCCCGGTCCACACCGGCCCGCCCGTGCTGCCAAACGCAGCGACCGTGATGCCGGGCGCCAGCGCCGCAACACCCAACACACTGCCACCCCTTCCCATTGCCCTGACGCAAACAATCCATGGTGACACCAAGGCAGTCACAAACAGCCTCAAGCGCAAACGGGACGTCAGCGCCAGCCCCGAACCTCAAACACCCGGCGAGCCCGGCAAAAAAAGCAGGCTTGACGGCGCACACCCGGCGTGCACCGCCAACTCGTCGGTGCCATGGGTCGTGCCGGGCTTGAGCCTGGCCGAGGCGAACATCGAGTCACTCTCAACGAAAGAACGTTACGAGAGGGCCTGCCGTTATCTCGCGAGTGGGGTCCGACCGGAGCTTTTGATACCCTATCTGGACGAGCTGTTGAGCGACGCGGTCGACAACGAGACGCCGGCCTGGGCCGACGGTATGCTGACCCGCCTGCTCGCCGAGAGCGACAATCCGGAGCTGCTGCGCAGCTGCCTGCCACTCTTTCTCAAACAGGACAGCTCTACCGCATCAGTGAACAGCCTCGCGGCAAGCTTGCTCACGCGCATTGCGGGCGAAGACACGGAAACCATTTTATTGGTTTTTTCTTCCCTGGCCATTCATATCTCGAGATTTGCCGAACGATCGCCCGCCATCGACCCGGGCTCGCTGTGCGTGAGTGTTGTGCGACACCTGCTCAGCGACCCAGACACGCCGGCTAAGGCCACGCTCGCCGCCGTGCACGCGTTCCTCGCTGACGCCGTCAATCATCAGGAAATGGCGAGCGCACTGCTGCTTCATGGCCCGCACCTCCAGGCTGAACAATTGGTAAGCATGTTCAATACCCTGCTCAACTCTGAAGGTGGCAACGGTAAATTCAGTTTCTATGATATCCCTGACATTTTCCGTGCCATCACCGGGGCGAGCAAGCGTTGCAGCAATGTCCAGATTGCCAGTGCGATGCGGGGTCTGGCTGAGGGCATCGTCCAACCCAGGCGCCACAACGAGTCGATCGAGCACTGGGATACGAAGGAGCAGATGCGCGACCTGCTCAAGACGATGCTGCGCGAGCCTGTCGATCAAGCCTTGCGCGCGCTGATGACCACGGCGGTGCTCAACGCATTGGTATCACAGTCACCGGCAACACAGCGTCGCCAGTTTTTCGATGAGCGCCATGGTGCTCTGTTCACTCAAATCATCGGCGACGACGCCCCCACCGACCAAGCCCACCAGACCGCTGCACGCACCATGCGTGCAGCGCGTGAGGTTTATTTCGCACTTCCGGACGGTAACCTGTCCGGGGAAATGTTCAAACAGCGCACCGCGCTCTGGAAGATGCCGGGTTTTCTTGAGAACGGCCAGCTCGATCTCGAAATCACCGCAATCAGCCAGCACGTCAATGCGAACACGAAACGCGAACGGCTCATCGAACTTCTCAAGGTCTCCGCCAGCACCTGCAATGAAGCGCAATTCCGGAGAATGCGCGACCTCATGCTGGACGAATTTCAACTTGTCAATCTGGCAGGGGATGAAGAACCTGACCTGTCGCATCTCCTGCAGGTTGAGCACTTCATTCAGGCATGGCCTCTTACAAAGGGGCTGGCCTTGCCACGGTGGTTCAATCGCGAATTCCTCAATCAGGAACTGAATATCCTGTATGGCGCCCTGAATTCTCAGATCAGGGTCAAGGCATTACAGTGCGCCAGAGAGCTTGAGCCCAGCGGGCGCGCATGGAAACTGGATTTCCTGCGCAGCACAGATCGTCATCTGACTTCGCTGCTGCAAGCGGCCGAGGCGGTGAAACCGGCCATTGCGGCGGGCAGTGACTCGAAAGGCAGTACGGCAGTTCCGCCAGTCCAGTCTTCGTCTTCGCCCGCCCGGCCAGTTTCGTCATTGCCCGAAAGCCCAAGCTTCACCTTAGGGCGGTTCATGGGCGTTCCTGTCCGGATTCACTCCGATTTCGACCCCGCGCGACCCGAACTGCGCCGCATCGAGGCACAGTCTCTCTCCAGCCCGTTGCGCGTCACAGCGGAAAATGGTTTGATCAGCAGAACCACCTCAGCCGGCACTACCTACTGGATCGACCACACCGCCCTCAGCTGACCGATCCAAGCACCCTGCTTCAGGGCCGTTTCCACCCCTCGTTGACCTTGTCGGGATGGCGGTACATGTGCGCCGCTGGCGGCAGGGGGTAATCGGTGGCGGGCAGCGCAGCGCGGGCCGCAAGCCAGTGTTCGATGAGGCGGTCCTCGCGTTCGTAATCGAAAGGGTCGCCGAGCTGGTGTTCGAGCTCGCCGCCCGCATCGGGCCGGTTTTCAAGCAGCCAGCGCACCGACTCGGCCAGTGCGTCTTCCGGACCGACCAGATCGCGATAGCCGAGCTCGCGCTGGATCTTGCCGGTATCGCGAAAACGACAGCTGCGCTGGCGCCGCCACAACACGTGGCAGGGCACGGCCAGGTCATAAGGCAGGTCGATGAATTCAAATTCGTGGCCCATGATGCGGGCGATGGCCGCGATGCGCTGGCGCATGCTGTAGAGCGGCACATCGGACATGAGATATTTCTGGCCGGCCGACACCTCGGGCTGATCGACCGCCAGCAGTACGGCGTGCGCGGCATTGGCGGCAAAGGCACGCGCCTCGAGCTTGATACCGCCATCAGCAATGATGAAACGCCGCCGGCCATCGAGCACGCGGCGCATCACGCACCAGTCGTGCGCACCGGGCTGGCGCGGGCCGTACAGGATGGGGTAGGCAATCTGCGTGGCCTGATAATGACCGGCGGCGTGGGCGGCAAACAGGGCCTCCTCGGCGCGTGCCATCTGATAGCCAAATTTGTTGCGCGCCGCATCCGCCTCGTGCAAGCCGCGCAGCTCGTCCAAATTGGCGGCAGGGCCGATGCGGCCCCAGCGCGCATCATCGGCGTGCGCCAGTGCGCCGGTGCTGCCGCCCATGGCGATCACCCGGCCGGTGCGGCCAGCCAGCAGCTCTGCATTGAGTTTCAGTCGGCCGTAAGCGGCGATGCACAGATCCCATTCACGCGTGCCGAGCGCGGCTTCGAGCGTCTCGCGAAAATGCACATCGGCGTGGAGGTGCTCGACCTCCTGATCGAAGGCGACTTCATGCGAGCCGCTGTGCAGGATGGTGACCGTATAGCCGCGCGCCAGCAGGCCGTTGACGATATAGGGGCCAGTGGGACCGGTGCCGCCGATGACGAGGGCTGTTTTCATCATTGTGAACAATAGAAGGTAATCGGGTGTGAGAAGGAATAGTGTCGCACAGAACATAGACGCCCTGTCCGCCTTCTGGCTCCGCGCGAATCTGGCGTACCGCGCTTGCGCTTGTTGCATTCTGGTGCAAGACGCGATGTTAAATGCGTTATAAATCTTGCTTTTTTTGGGTAAAAATCAATACAGTTCTGGTTTCAGCTGATCCCTCAGGGAGCGTTCCATGGAATCCACAGCAAACCGGCCATTTGACCCGTCACGCGCACAGCCCGTCGCATCCGTTCCGCCCGGAAGTCCACACAGGACCGGTGTGGCCGCTCCGGCTTCCACCATTGCCGCCGGGGCGGCACCGCCGCCCATCAGCCTACCCATCCGGCTGATGAGCACCGGTGCGCCGCTTGGGTCGCTGACATCGCTGGCCCCCCGCACGCTTGCTGCGAGTGCGTCAGCGCCGCACTCGTCACTATCTTCACTATCGTCACTTTCCGCCCTCACCGGTCCGCGCGCGCTCAGCCTGATCCCGGTGATCAAACAGGCCCCTTCCGCAGTCTCGACGCGCATCCCGCTCAAGGCGGTACTCGACCGCAAGACGACCCCGCCCGATCCGCATGCAGCGGCGCTGAGCAACCTGGCAAGCGTGCTGCGCGAGCCGTTGCGGGCGGCCGAAAAAATAAAATTGATGAAAGACGTGTTCAGCGCAGTCCGATTTCGTGACCTGACTCCCCCACAACGCCGGCAAATCGTCGCGGCCCTGCTGGTCACCGACAACGAGCCCGTCATCCGTGCATACTGGTCATATCTGCCCAGCGGCCTGAGCGTTGCTCGTCTCGACGCCCTGCACAAAGCCACCCTGCGGTGCTGCAGCGCTGCCGACAGCTACGCTCTGGAATCTTTCTATCATGAGTTTTGCCAGAAGCTGCAACTGGACTCGGCGGGCATCACGCAGCTGTTCTCGAGCGTGCTGAGCCATCGACCGGCGCTGCCCTCCTCGCGGATCTACCAGATCTGCAGCAGCATCCTCGAGATCGACGAAGGAATCAGCGCCGAGGATTTTGTCCGCACTACCTTGCGGCACAGCCCGTCCACTCGGGTGGAAACCCTGGAAAAGTTATACATGGGATGGGCCTCCGACTGCGACGTGGAAGCCGCCAACGGGCCGGCCAAGGTCGATGCCCTTTTTCGCGCCTTGCTCAGCGAGACCAGAGCACCGATAAGCGATGCAGCCCTGCTGGCCATCTTTCAGGGACTGGCCCACGGCTTTGATCCCTCGGTATTCGATGATCCTATGGAGATGGATTATCTATCCAGGCGGTACGATGCCCTGTACACATTGATGTTCGCGCTCACCACACTCACCATGCCCCTGCGCACACGCTGGTTCGCGGTCCAGGGAATGCTGCTGGGCCTGTGCAAGGAGCTGCCCGACAGCAAAAACAGAAAAACCCATTGCACCGAGCACCTGCGCGCCGCGGCCGAGGCCAGAACGCGCGCCGTTGCGACCGGCGCCGCCGGTTCAGGGACCCACGCTGGCTCGAAGGACGCCATCAAGCAGTTTGCA
Source organism: Burkholderiales bacterium (assembly GCA_947475815.1). Taxonomy (GTDB): domain Bacteria; phylum Pseudomonadota; class Gammaproteobacteria; order Burkholderiales; family Burkholderiaceae_D; genus CANJOT01. The sequence continues at coordinate 11,632 of CANJOT010000021.1, forward strand.
ACGGTGGTTGCAGCTTTTTTTGACCCGGTGCAAATGCTTGCATTGGAACTCGATCACGACACCCGGAGTCTGGGCCTGCTCCTGCACGCCGAAGCTTACCTTGACCGCCGCCTGATCTGGCAAACCATCGACCGGCTCGTGCTCGATCGGCCAGCACAACACCTTGAAATGCTGGCCAGGCTGGTCGTGGCCAGCGACGATCTGCTCGACGCCGAAGACCTGCAAAAGCTGCGGCGCATGCTCATGACCGACGTCGACCTCAATGCTGGCCCGTGGAATCCGGCCGAAGGCGAGGACACAAAAAATGCCAGCACCCGCAGTGCTCCGGCGCACACGCACGGACCCTACCCGGCCCTGCAGCTCTACCATCGGGTCATTCGGCTGTCGGAGAAGGCACCCGATTGGCTGACACGGTCGTTTCTCGAGCAGGAGCTGCAGGAATTGCGCGCTGGCCTCGGCCGGCACAGCGAAACGGCTCGTTTTGACAGGGCGAGTGCACGACTGATGATGCGGTTTGGGCGCATCGAGGACCACAACGCTGCCGAAGCAGCCGTCCCGGTTGCCGTGAGCGGGGTGGCCGATGGGGTGGCTGGCGCACAATGGACTGGTGGTGGTGGTGGTGGCGGTGGCGGTGGCGGTGGCGGTCCGGAGAAACCTGCGGCAGACAAACGTACACGGGGATAGGCCACAAGACATCACCGGCCTGGCATCCGGGATTACCCGCCCCTGTTTTTTGCATGTAATGTATGATCGTCGTGTTTACTCCAACTCCTCGCGACGAGACTCAGAATGTCCCAGGACCGCATGAAAAAAGTGACGAATCATTCCCTCGCCGATCAGGCTCGGGACATGATTCGCAACGCCATTTTTGAAGGCAAGATCAAGCCCGAAGAGCGCCTGACCATCGAGCGCATTGCCGCCGAAATGGGCATTTCACGCACACCGGTGCGCGAGGCGCTCAAATCGCTTGAAGCCGATGGCATCGTCAAACTGCTGCCGCATCGCGGCGCGGTGGTGCAGCGGTTTGATGAAGCCGAGATCCATGACCGCTATTCGGTGCGTGCCACGCTGGAAGGCTACGCGGGCGAACTGGCCTGCACGCTGCGCGCCGAAGCGCTGGTGGTCGAACTCGAGGCCAACTGCCTGGCTGCGGAGGCCTTGATGGCCGCCGGCGTGCCCTCGGACAATCTTGATGCCGTTGGCGCCCTGATGTCGCTCAACGGCCAGTTTTACGATCTGATCTTTCAGGCCAGCGGCAGCGCCGTGACCGTGCGTCTGCTTGAAGCCCTGCGCATGCCGCTGGCCTACCGGCTCTACCACTGGCGCGACGCCGAACGCCAGCAGGGCTCGCTGAAGTTTCATCGTGACATCATCGAAGCCCTGCGCGCCCGCAAGCCCAAACGCGTGCGCAAGCTGCTCGAAGAGCGTCTGCACGAAGCGCGCGACTACATTCTGGCGCGTAACTGAGCCTGACCCAACAATAATAGAGATCCGGGAGATTAAACATGCGTGTTGCCTTATGGGGAACGCCGGTGAACCGCGCCACCATCGCCGAGCAACTGGGCACCGTGGCCGGTCTCGAAATCGTCCAGGCCAGTGACGCTGACAGCCTGGCGCGCGCCCTGCCCGGCGCCGAGGTCATGATGATGCCTGTGCGCTTTTACAACGCCACGACCCAGGCCCTGCTTCGCCAGCACGTCGGCACGCTCAAATGGATCCAGCTGATCAATGCCGGTTATGACGCACTGATTGACTACCCTCCCCCTGCGGGCATCCTCGTCACGAGTGCCGGCAACGCGCTGGCACCGGCCGTGGCCGAGCACGCCGTGGCGCTGCTGCTGGCACTGGGCCGACATTTCGAGCTGGCCATCAGTCAGCAGCGCTCGGCCAACTGGGATGACAGCATGCGCGGCAACCTGCGCGTGATTGACGGCCGCACGGTGGTGGTGGTGGGCTATGGTGCCATCGGCCAGCAGGTGGCGCTGCGCGCGCGCGCCTTTGGCGCCCATGTGATTGGCGTGCGGCGCACGCCAGGCGGCGATCAGTACGCCGACGAGATGGTGCATCCCGACCAGCTCGATACCGTGCTGGCACGTGCCGACGCCATCGTGGTTACCGTGCCGCTGTCGGAACAGACGCGCAGGATGTTCAACACCGAACGGTTCGCGTGCTGCAAAAAAGGCGCTTATTTTGTCAATGTGGCACGCGGCGCTGTGGTCGATCAGGATGCCCTCGTCGCCGCGCTGGCCAACGGCCAGATCGGCGCGGCCGGGCTCGACGTAACCGACCCGGAACCCCTGCCTGCCAGCCACCCGCTGTGGCACCTGCCGCGCGTCATCATCACACCGCATGTATCGGGCTCGGACAGCAATCTGCGCATCGCGAAATTCGTTACCGCCAACGTGCGCCGCTATCTGGCTGGCGAGCCGCTGGAGGCAATCGTCGCGGCGTTCAGTCCAGAAAGTTCCAGCCAACCAATTTGAATCGGACCGGGGAGAACACTGATGTTGTACGGATCACGCAATGCACTGACGATGATGATCACGACACTGGCCCTGAGCCTGTCGTGCCAGGCGGCCGACCTGTCGAAACTGTCGAATGTCGAAGCGAGCAGCGGTCTCAAGGACGCCCTGATCCAGGGTGCGGCCGCAGCCATCACCAAGCTCGGCAAGGCCGACGGTTTTCTGGGTGATGAGCGCGTGAAAATTCCCCTGCCCGATGCTCTGCGCAAGGTCGAGCGTGGTCTCAAGCTGGTCGGCATGCAGCGCCAGACCGATGAGCTGGTCAACGCCATGAACCGCGCCGCCGAGCAGGCCGTACCGGAAGCGCGCACGCTGATCGAAGGCGCCATCCGCAACATGAGCATGCAGGATGCGCGCAGCATCCTGACCGGCTCGAACACCGCCGCCACGGAATATTTTCGCAAGGCAACCAGCACGCAGCTGACGCAACGATTCCTGCCGATTGTCACCAAGGCCACCCAGTCCGTCGGTCTGGCGGAAAAATACAATCAGCTGGCCGACAAGGGCAAGGCCTTGGGTCTGGTGAGCGCCGAGCAGTCGCGCATTGAAAACTACGTCACGCAAAAAACGCTGGACGGTTTGTTCCTGATGATCGCCGAGCAGGAAAAGGCGATCCGCGCCGACCCGATTGGCACGGCCACCGGTGTGGCGCGCACGGTATTTGGCATGTTGCTGAAATAAAAAAATCCCCGGCGCATTGCACGCCGGGGACATCAAGCTACAAACACCAACGCTCAGGCGAAATCGGACAGGCCCGGCGCACGGGCTTCCATCATGCGCATCGGGGCGTCTTCATCGAGAAACCAGGTTTCACGCCACTTGAGGGCCTGTTCGGCAATGCGTTCCATGCTCTCCACGACGGCTTCGGGCGTGAGCAGCGTGAGCAGGCCCTCGTAACCGAAGATCACCTCACCATTGGTGGGATCAATGGAAAATACCGGCGCATTGCCACGGAACAGGATAAAATTAACCTCCAGCAGACGCCGCAGGGCAGCACGCTCCTGGGCCTCCGGCACGGCGCCAAAGCGGCAAAACACAAACACCCGGTCATCGCGCACTTCGGGCGCATACGCCACAACCACCGCCACACCGCTGACTTCGAAGTTCAGTCCCTGAGGTTCACCGGGATCGGCAGACATCGCAGGCACATCGGCGCCGAGGGTCGCGCACAGACCTCTGACCAGTTCTTCGAAATTTTGAACTGCCATGGTGAATCCTTTCATGAAACGGGAAAAATGCCTGAATTGCAGCGGGAAGAGACCCGCCACAAGTCGGCCACGCGAGGCCAGCAGCGCACTCGGTGACCGACGAATATGGGTAACTGGCAACCGGGGACGGTTCCCGGATGGGAATGCAATCAATGGTCAACACCGGGTCTTTTGACCGGGCCGTTATAATCGCTGCATCAAACAAACGCCGACCGAATCCAACAGACCACTCTTCACCCGCCCTGAGCCATGAATCCGGATCTGAATCTGCTGCATCCCTACCCCTTCGAGCGGCAACGCCTGCTGTTTGGCAACACGCCGCCGAATCCGGCCTACAAGCCCATCAGTCTGGGACTGGGCGAACCGCGCCATCCGACGCCGCAGTTCATCAAAGACGCGCTCGTCGCCGCGCTCGGTGGTCTGGCCAGTTATCCGGGCACGCTTGGCATACCGGCGCTGCGCGCCGCCATGGCCGGCTGGCTGCAGCGGCGTTACGGCCTGCCCGCTGTCAATGCGGATACCGAAGTGCTGCCGGTCAATGGTTCGCGCGAGGCCCTGTTCTCCTTCGCGCAGACGATCATCGACCGCCACCAGCCGCGCCCGCGCGTGGTCTGCCCCAATCCGTTTTATCAGATCTACGAGGGGGCGACCCTGCTGGCGGGCGCCACGCCGCTGTACGCCAACGTCGATCCGGCGCGCAATTTTGTCGTCAATTACGACAACATCGATGCGGCCACCTGGGCCGATGTGCAACTGGTTTATGTCTGCTCGCCCGGCAACCCGACCGGCGCGGTCATGAATCTGGAGGACTGGCGCCAGCTGTTTGAACTGTCCGACCGCTACGGTTTTGTGATTGCCTCGGACGAGTGTTATTCGGAAATTTACTTCCGCGACGAAGCGCCGCTGGGCGGGCTGGAAGCAGCGCACAAGCTGGGCCGCTCGTTCGAGCGTCTGGTCATCTTCACGAGCCTGTCCAAACGTTCCAATGTGCCCGGCATGCGTTCCGGCTTTGTGGCCGGCGACCCCGCCATTCTCGCCAAGTTCCTGTTGTACCGGACCTATCATGGCAGCGCCCTCGGCCCGGCCATCCAGTCCGCCAGCATCCCGGCCTGGAACGATGAGGCCCATGTGATCGAAAACCGCAGCCTGTACCGGCAGAAATTCGCCCAGGTCACGCCCGTACTGCAGCAGGTGCTGGGCGTCAAACTGCCCGATGCCGCCTTTTACCTGTGGGCCAAAACGCCAATCAGCGATGTTGAATTCACACGCCGCCTGTACGCCGAATATAATGTTGCCGTTTTGCCGGGCAGTTATCTGGCACGCGAGCAGGACGGCATCAATCCGGGCGCCAACCATATCCGCATCGCGCTGGTGGCCGAGGTTGAAGAGTGCCTGGAAGCCGCGCAGCGCATCGTTTCGTTTGTGAACGGTCTTTGAATTATGCCTGTTCATTAAGTCTGTTCATTGCGCCTGTTCCATGTTGGCCAAGCATCCGGTCACCCCGATTTTTATTTTTTGCCTTTTGAGTCAATCACCATGAATGCAATGCAAGCCATTATTGAAGAAGCGTGGGAAAACCGCGCCACCCTGAGCCCCGGCATCGCGCCGGCGCGCATCGGTTCGGCCGTGGCCGACGCCATCGCAGCACTCGACGCCGGCACGCTGCGCGTGGCCGAAAAGATCGATGGCCAGTGGGTCGTGCATCAGTGGCTCAAAAAGGCCGTGCTGCTGTCCTTCCGTCTGGAAGGCAACCAGCCCATGCCGTCGGGCGGCTTCATGCAGTTCTACGACAAGGTACCCACCAAGTTCGCGCATTACTCAGCCGTCGATTTCGAACGCGGCGGTTTTCGGGTGGTGCCGCCGGCCGTGGCACGGCGCGGCTGTTTCATTGCCCGCAATGTCGTGCTCATGCCGTCTTACGTCAATATCGGCGCCTATGTCGATGAAGGCACCATGGTCGACACTTGGGCCACCGTCGGCTCCTGCGCCCAGATCGGCAAGAACGTGCACCTGTCGGGCGGCGTGGGCATCGGCGGCGTGCTCGAACCGCTGCAGGCCAACCCGACCATCATCGAAGACAACTGTTTCATCGGCGCCCGTTCCGAGGTGGTCGAGGGGGTGGTCGTGGAAGAGAATTCCGTGCTCTCGATGGGCGTGTTCATTGGCGCCAGCACCAAGATCTATGATCGCGCCACCGGTGAGGTGTTTTACGGTCGCGTGCCCTCGGGTTCGGTGGTGGTGCCCGGCAACCTCCCTTCCGCCGACGGCAAATACAGCTTATATTGTGCAGTCATCGTCAAGCGGGTTGACGCGCAGACGCGGGCCAAGACGGCCATTAACGAGCTCCTGCGCGCCGACTGAGGCGTCCCCATTCTGACCGGACTCATGAGCCACGCAGTGTCCAAGCACACCTCTTCCGACCAACCAGGGTAAAACCATGAGCGCGCAACCGATGGAACGCCTGTTCCAGCTGATGCATGACAAGAAGGCGTCCGACATGTTCATGTCGGTCGGCTCACCCATCAACCTCAAGATCAATGGCACGGCGGTGCCGGTCAATCAGCAGGTCATGGATAACAGCATGATCAAGAGTCTGCTGGCCGAATACCTGTCGGAAGCCCAACTGGGCGAACTCGCCGAGACCTGTGAACTCAACACCGCGATCGGCGTGCGGGGCTTGGGCCGTTTCCGGCTGTCTGCGTTCTACCAGCGCGGCTCGGTGTCGTGCGTGATCCGTTTCATCCAGAACGACATCCCGCGCATGGAATCGCTGCTGCTACCGCCGGCGCTCGCCGAGATCATCATGGAAAAGCGCGGTCTGGTGCTGCTGGTCGGCGCCACCGGCTCCGGCAAGTCGACCACCATCGCCTCGATGCTCGACTACCGCAACGAACAGCGCTCGGGCCATATCCTCACCCTCGAAGACCCGATCGAATACGTCTTCAAGAACAAGAAGTCGATCGTCAACCAGCGCGAAATCGGCGCCGACACCAAAAGCCTGCAGATTGCCCTCAAGAACGCCCTGCGCCAGGCGCCCGACTGCATCCTGATCGGCGAGATCCGCGACAAGGACACCATGGCGGCGGCCATTGCCTACGCCCAGTCCGGGCACCTTTGCCTGGCCACGCTGCACGCCAACAACAGCTACCACGCGATGAATCGCATCATCGGCTTTTATCCGATCGAAAACCGGCCGGCACTGCTGAGCGACCTGTCGGCGGCGCTCAAGAGCATCATTTCGCAGCGTCTGGTCAGGTCGGTCAGCGGCGGGCGGCGCGCGGCCGTGGAAGTGCTGCTCAACACACGCCACATCAGCGAACTGATCAACAAGGGCGAAATCAACGCCATCAAGGAAGCCATGGACGCCAGCATGAGCGCCGGCACGCAAACCTTTGAACAGGCGCTTTACCGTCTCATGATCGCCGGCGAAATCACCCAGGAAGAAGCCCTGGCGAACTCCGATTCGCCGACCAACCTGATGTACCTGATCAACAACGCCCCGGCGCCGGGCCCGGCCCCTGAGCCGGAACCTAAAGCCAGCCAGAATGATTCCGATAACGGTGCGTCCTTCACGGAGTTCACCCTGAATGCCTGATCCGGCGAGTACCTCCCCCTGCATTGTGTTTGGCATTCCCAATTGTGATACCGTCAAGAAGGCGCGCAGCTGGCTTGACGGGCACGGACACGACTACCGGTTTCATGATTTCCGGCGCGATGGCATCACCGCCGACCTGCTGCGTCCGTGGCTGAACACGGTTGGCTGGGAGACTCTGGTCAACCGCAAGGGCACGAGCTGGCGCAAAGTTCCCGAGGAACAGCGTCCGTCCGATGAAACCGGCGCCATTGCCCTGATGCTGGCCACACCATCGGTCATCAAACGGCCTGTGCTCATGGCTAGGGGGCAGATTCTGGTCGGGTTTTCCGAAACGGCCTGGAGCAGCCTGTTCGCTTGAGCGCACGGGCGTGCGCGCCGGCGTTGTCCGCTCCACCTGCAACGCGTGCTCACTGTTCCGCAGCGTCTTGTTTGCTGCCTTTTTTTATGTCCTTTTTTGTTGCCACTTTCAAGCCCTCGATTCCATGTCCACCACCCTTGCGCTGACCCAAGACCTGATCCGCCTGCCCTCGCTCACCCCGGACGACGCCGGCTGCCAGCAACTGATCGCGCGCCGGCTTGAGGCCCTCGGATTTGCTTGCGAAACCCTGCAGTTCGGCGAGGTCACCAACCTCTGGGCGCGGCGCGGTAGCAGTGCGCCCGTGCTGGTATTCGCCGGCCACACCGATGTGGTGCCCACCGGGCCGCTGGAAGCATGGACCTCGGCACCGTTCACACCGACGCTGCGTGACGGTCGTCTTTACGGCCGCGGTGCCGCCGACATGAAAACCTCGATTGCCGCCTTCATCGTCGCCGTCGAGGAGTTTGTCGCGGCGCACGCCGATCACCCCGGCTCGATTGCCTTGCTGCTGACCTCAGACGAAGAAGGCCCGTCCATCGACGGCACTGTGCAAGTCTGCAAGCGTCTGCAGGAACGCGGCGAAACCATCGATTACTGCATCGTCGGCGAGCCCACCTCGGTCGACCGGCTCGGCGATACCATCAAGAATGGCCGGCGCGGCTCGCTCTCGGCCAAACTGACGGTGCGTGGTGTGCAGGGCCATATCGCCTACCCGCATCTGGCAAAGAACCCCATCCATCTGGCCGCGCCGGTACTCGCTGAACTGGTCGCCACCCACTGGGATGCCGGCAACGAGTTTTTTCCGCCGACCGCCTGGCAAATGTCAAACATTCACGCTGGTACCGGCGCCAACAATGTCATACCGGCCAGTATCACGATCGACTTCAACTTCCGCTTCTCGACGGAAAGCTCGGTCGATGGCCTCAAGCAGCGCGTTGGCGAAGTTCTCGATCGCCATGCCCTCGACTACCAGCTGGACTGGGCGCTGTCCGGCCTGCCCTTTCTGACCGGGCGCGGCAACCTGTCCGCGGCACTGTGCGCGGCCATCGCGGCCGAGACCGGCCTGGTCGCCGAGCTGTCGACCAGCGGTGGCACCTCGGACGGTCGCTTCATCGCCCGCATCTGTGAGCAGGTGATCGAATTTGGCCCGCCCAATGCCAGCATCCACAAGATCGACGAGCACATCGAAGTGCGCGATATCGATCCTTTGAAAAACATCTATCGGCGCGTGCTCGAGAGCCTGCTGGCCTGAAAGGTCATTTCCCATGTTCAGCCCAGCCCACACCCGCCTGCAGACCATCCGCGACCTGCTGCGTTTTGCAGTCAGCCGCTTTGGCGAGGCCGGACTGTTTTTTGGCCACGGCCACCAGAGCGCCTGGGAAGAAGCCGTGTTTCTCCTGATGCACAGCCTGCACCTGCCTCCCGGCCCGATTGACGTCTACCTCGATGCGCGCCTCACCGAAGCCGAAATCGACGCGCTGCTGCAGCTGCTGCGCCGGCGCGTCGAAGAACGCGTGCCCGCCGCCTATCTGGCTGGCCAGGCCTGGCTGGGCGACTATCGCTTTGCGGTCGATGCGCGGGTCATCGTGCCACGCTCGTTCATCGCCGAGCTGTTGCTCGAAGGCCTTGAGCCTTGGGTCGAAGACCCCGATCGGGTCAGCAGCGTACTCGACCTGTGCACCGGCTCGGGCTGCCTGGCCATCATCGCCGCCGATGTATTTGCCAACGCCCAGGTCGACGCCGTCGACCTCTCCACTGATGCCCTGGATGTGGCCGGCGTGAACATCGGCAGTTACCACCTGCGGGATCGCGTCCATGCGATGCGCTCCGACCTGTTTGGCGCCATCCCCGGCAAGCGTTATGATGTGATCATCAGCAACCCGCCCTACGTCAACAGTGTTTCGATGTCGACGCTGCCCGATGAGTACCGGCACGAACCGGTACTCGCTCTGGCCGGTGGCACGGATGGTCTCGATCTGGTGCGACGCATTCTGGCCGAGGCGCGCGACCATCTGAAGCCCGGTGGTCTGCTGATCGTCGAAGTCGGTCATGAACGGCATCACGTCGAAGCCGCCTTCCCCGACCTGCCCTGCACATGGTTGTCCACCAGTGGCGGCGACGACATGGTTTTTTTACTTGAGCGCGAGCAATTGCCCGCCGCACCGATTTCCTCCACCGTCTGAACGCATGATTCGCATTGAAGGCCTCACGCTGCGGCGTGGCATTAAAGTATTGCTCGACAAAGCAACCGTTACTCTGCAACCAGGCGAAAAAGTCGGCCTGATTGGCGCCAACGGCGCCGGTAAAACCAGCCTGTTTGCCCTGCTGCTCGGCGAATTGCACGCCGACGCTGGCGACTTCGAAATGCCGGCCTCCTGGCGCATTGCCCACGTCGCCCAGGAAACCCCCGGTACCGACCGCAGCGCGCTTGACCTCGTTGTTGACGGCGATGTGCGCCTGCGCGCCGTGGAACGCCAGATCGAGGCCATCGAAGCCGCCCATCTGGACGCCGATGATGCCGACGGCGGCAACGACCACCACGGCGAGCAACTGGGCAACCTGCACGCCCAGATCGCCGACCTCGACGGTTATACCGTCGAGTCGCGCGCCGAAAGCCTGCTGCTTGGACTTGGTTTTTCGCTTGCGCAGACACGCTGGCCGGTGAGCAACTTCTCGGGCGGCTGGCGCATGCGCATCAACCTCGCTCAGGCACTGATGTGCCCGTCCGACCTGCTGCTGCTTGATGAACCGACCAACCACCTGGACCTCGATGCCATCGTCTGGCTCGAACAATGGCTGCGCCGTTATGCCGGCACCATGGTCGTCATTTCGCACGACCGCGAATTTCTCGACGCGGTCTGCAACGTCACCCTGCACATCGATCAGGCCACGCTAAAACGCTACGGCGGCAACTACAGCACCTTTGAAAAACTGCGCGCCATGCAGGCCAACCTGACCGCTGCCGCCTACGCCAAACAACAGCGCGAGATCGAACACCTGCAAAGTTTCGTCAACCGCTTCAAGGCCACGGCCAGCAAGGCCAAGCAGGCGCAGAGCCGCGTCAAGGCGCTCGAGCGCATGGACCTGATCTCACCGACGCACGCCTCGTCGCCCTTCACCTTCCGCTTTCGCGTGCCCGACGCCGCGCCGGATCCCATGCTGACGGCCGAAAACATGGCCTGTGGCTACGCGGGCCAGGGCGACCAGGAAGACGGCAACGATGTCCTGATTCTCGATGGCATCAGCATGAGCCTGCGCGTCGGTGAGCGCATCGGCCTGCTGGGCGCCAACGGCCAGGGCAAATCAACCCTGGTCAAAACGCTGGCCGGCACGCTGCCACCATTGACCGGCGAATTGCGCGCCGGCAAGGGCCTGCAGATCGGTTATTTCGCGCAGCATCAGGTCGACATGCTGCGCCTCGACGAAACGCCGCTGCAGCAACTCATGCGCATGGCGCCCAATACCCGCGAGCAGGAGTTGCGCAACTACCTGGGCAGCTTCGACTTCGGCAATGAAATGGCGACCTCGATCGTCGCACCGTTTTCGGGCGGCGAAAAAGCCCGTCTGGCGCTGGCGATGATCATCTGGAACAAGCCCAACCTGCTACTGCTTGACGAGCCAACCAACCACCTCGACCTTGAAACCCGCGAAGCGCTGACGCTGGCGCTGGCGCAGTTCGAGGGCACGCTGATTCTGGTTTCGCACGACCGGGCACTGCTGCGCGCCACCACTGATTCCTTCCTGCTGGTCGCTAACGGCTCGGTCGCGCCGTTTGATGGCGACCTCGACGACTATCGCGACTGGCTGCTGGGCAAGGCCGCACAGAAGGTTGAGAAAGCCGCCAAGCCAGGAAAAACCGACAAGACCGACAGCCCGGCCCCGGCAAACAAACCGCTGGCCAGCAAAGTCGAACCCGTGCTCACCGAGGCGCAACGGCGTGACCTGCGCAAGCACGAAGCCGAACAGCGCAATGCGCGCGCCGCGCAGCGCAAGCCAATTGAATCGCGCTTAAAGCGCATCGACGAACAACTGACCAAACTGGCTGTGAAAAAGGCCGCCGTCGATGCCGGCCTGGCCGACCCGGCCGCTTACGACGAAACAAAAAAAGACGCGCTGCGGCAGTTGCTCTCGGACCAGGCCTACCTGACGCGCGAAATTGGCGCCCTTGAGGGCGAGTGGCTCGAGCAGCAGGAAAAGCTCGAGCAGATCGGCACCTGAGCGCGCCGGCTCAAGGCCGGCGCTATTGACCGCTATTGACCGCTATTTACCGTCGACGATGGCCACCAGCACGCTGCAATGGGCCACTTCGACCAGCGAGCGGCTCACCGAGCCGCGCCACCAGCGCTCGGCCCATGAACCCGAGCGGCGGTGGCCCATGATGATCAGGTCAGCTTCCCAGTCCATCGCGGCACGGTTGATCTCGTCGACCGCCTCGCCGAAGGTGACTTCACCCTCGACCTCGAAGCCGCGCTCCCTGAGGTAGGCAATGCCCTCCTCCAAGACCTGCCGGTAGCGTTCCTTTTCGTTGTCGATCATGTCCGCCGGGATGAAGCCCTCGCCGACATAAACCGGCGGCATGGTGGGCGTGACCGACAGCAGCTTGATGCGCGCCTTGGTCATGTTGGCAACGTCGCCGCACTCGAGCAATGCGCGCCGACCCGATTCGGAACCGTCGTAAGCCAGCAGAATGCGCTTGTACATGTTGGACTCCTTGAGATAGCCTCTGATGAGCCATCGTGCGCAACATTCTTTCGCTTGTCAATGCGGATTCATCCCAGTTCAGCGCAGTTGCTGGTCAGGCACGCATTGCCCTGCAGTTCGTGCTCAAATGGCAATGGCGATGATCACTGCCGGATCATAAAATCCACCCGACTGAGCTTCCCCGCCCCGCTCACCCCCTCCGCTGTCAATTTCGCCGCCACCAGATACAAGCGCTCCTCACTGATCTTGCCCACATCCTCCAGATACCGCTTGACCCGCAAGGCCCGCCGGTCGGCCAGCTCTTTCAGCATATTGTCATCCACCGGCGCATTGTCATGCAGCAGTTTCTCCATCTCTTGCACCGGCACAGCCTTGGTCAATCCGATCGCATTGGTCGGTTTTTTCATCTGCTCGGCCTTGTAGGCCAGCTCCAGAAACCACACATATTCCTCCGGCTTGACCTGCACCTCGTCGGGCCCCGCGCCGGCCCCCTGCGCAATCATTTCACGGCGTTTCTGTGCCCGTACCGCCCGCTGCACATAGGCTTTGCGCACCCCCTCACGATCGGCCAGCGGATCAATCCGCCCGCCGATTTCGAGCTTGAGGCCGCTGCGGTCTGTCAACGCCTTGGCCAGGGTATCGAGGGTTTTGGTCTGCACAGGACCAAGCTCCGAGGTGCCCGCATCAAATTCGAGAAAACTCAACTCCTCATTCGAACCGCCGAACGCGGCAGCAAGCAGGCTGAAGGGTGCAGTCAATACCTTGCCGAGCAGATTGACGATGATGCGCACCACAACCCCGCCGATGCTGAACTCCGGATCAGACAGCGAACCGGAAATCGGCAGGTTGACGTCAATCTCGCCACGGCTGTTCTTGAGCAAGGCCACCGCCAGCAATACCGGAAGTTTGGTGGCATCGGGGCTGTCGACCTTCTCGCCGAAGGTCAGTTGATCGAGCACCAGCCTGTTGCTGGCTTCGAGCTTGCCGCCTTCGATCCGGTATTTCAAATCGACCGACAGTTTGCCTTTGATGATCGGGTAGCCCGCATACTTGGTGGCATAAGGGGTCAAGCGCGTCAGTTCAACACCCCGCGCCTGTGCCGCAAGATCAAGAAATAGAACACCAGCCAGAGGATTGAGCTTGCCGCTGACCAGCACCGGGGCATCGTTGTCGATACGGGCTTCAAGCAGCACGTCGGCCGGCGCAGGATCCTCCGAAGCGAGCTTGGAGATCGAGCCATTCAATCCGGTCAGGTTGGTGGTGTAGTTGGGCTTGATGAAGAAATCGGAAAAGTTGACATTGCCTTTTTCCAGCTTGATCTGCCCGATGCGGATCATCGGCGCCACCCCCTCGGGCTTGGCCGGCAAGGGTGCCGGCGCGACCGCCGGTGTGGCCTGAGTCAGGCTGGTTGGCGAAGCATCGCCAGCGACCTGATCGCCGCGCGCGCGGATGTCAGACAGATTGAGCCGGCCATCGGCATTGAGAATGAGGCGCGCAAAAAAATCGGACAGAACGATATCGCCAAGATTGACCTCCACCGGGTTGGGCGCCATGTTGAAACGCCCTTGCACCACCGGCAGGGCGAGGCTGCGCCAGCGCAGGAAATCTTCCCCAGTGAGCTTGTCGAGGGCACGCACATTGGCAAGGCCAAGCGAACCTTCGTAGCTGGCGCGCGCTGGCTGACCGGTGGGTAGCTCGGCGCTGGCGCGACCGGCCAGGGTCAGGTTGCCGCTACTCAGCGTAACGTTGCTGAACTCGGCGAAGTACGGCTGCAGGCTGGGCAGCTCTAGATTCCTGATGTCGATGTCCAGCAGGCCTGCCCGGGTCTGCGGCAATAGCGTGCCGGCGAGCTTAACGCTCCCCCCGCGCCCCTCGCTGAACTCGAGCACGACTGGCCAACTGGCTTTCGTGCCCTCGGCAAAAGGATAGGCCAGATTCTCAAGACGCACACCAAGGTCGCGCCATGCCAGCAGCGCCGGCTTGTTATTGTTTTTCGCGGCAACGCTTGCATCGCTGAAGGCCAGTTCGCCCTGTGCAATCGCCAATTTCTTCAGGGCAAGGCTCCAGGCAGGCACGGCTTTCGCAGCGCTCACACCGCTCACCGGTACGGCAGCGGGCGATGCCGCGGCTTTGGCCGGCGGCACAAAGCCTGCCAGATCCAGATCCCCATTGGTCTGGCGTGCCACGTCCAGCTTGAGTCCAGTGAGAGTCAGGGCATTGAGGCCGAGCTTGCGTGTGGCGAGATCGAGGCGCAAACCTTCCAGACCGATTTCCCGGGCAGCAAGCGATGGCTTTTTTTGCCCCGGCAACAGCAGTTGTACATTGCCCAGCCGGGCGGAGGCATCAACCAGACTCAGTTGCAGCGCCTTACTCCAGTCGAGACGGAATGGGACTTGTGCACGCACGCTGGTGTCGGCCAGATCCCCCGTGAACGCGCCGGCATAAAAGGCCTGAAATTCACGCGGTTTGAGGGCATCGACGGTCAGCGTGCCATTCAGGCTTGA
>CANJOT010000022.1 GCA_947475815.1 Burkholderiales bacterium
CGCAGTAGACATGGGCTTCACGCACGCGACGCGCGATCAGTTGCGTGACCTGGGAACCGAAGTCAAGAATCAGGATTCTGGAATGCATGGGGGCTTGCCGGGCTGATTACCGGGCTGAAAAATCGGGCTCAAGGATCGGGATAAAAAACCAAATTCTCTAAACAATCACGCCACCCGGGGGCGGCGTGATCGGCGCAATATTGATGCAAAGCAGCCGCCTTATTCTGTGCGGTAGTTCGGTGCTTCCTTGGTAATGGTGACGTCATGCACGTGCGACTCGCGTATGCCGGCCGAGGTGATCTCGACAAACTCGGCCTTGGAGCGCAGCTCATCGGTGGTGGCGCAGCCGCAATACCCCATGCTGGCGCGCACGCCGCCGATCATCTGGTGAATGATGGCAAGCACGCTGCCCTTGTAAGGCACACGCCCTTCAATGCCTTCGGGCACGAGCTTGTCGGAGTTGGGGTTGCTGTTGTCCTGGAAGTAGCGGTCGGCCGAGCCGTCCTGCATGGCCCCCAGCGAACCCATGCCGCGGTAGGCCTTGTAGCTGCGTCCCTGAAACAGCACCACTTCGCCGGGCGCTTCTTCGGTGCCGGCAAACATGCTGCCCATCATGACGCTGGAGGCGCCGGCGGCAATCGCCTTGGCGATGTCGCCCGAATAACGCACGCCGCCATCGGCAATCAGCGGCACGCCCGTGCCCTGCAGGGCCTTGGCGACATTGGCAATAGCGGTGATCTGCGGCACACCGACACCGGCAACGATGCGCGTGGTGCAGATGGAGCCCGGGCCGATGCCCACCTTGACGGCGTCCGCACCGTGGTCAACCAGCGCCAGCGCCGCAGCGCCGGTGGCGATGTTGCCGCCGATGACCTGAATGCGCGGATAGTTTTTCTTGACCCACAAGACCCGGTCGAGCACGCCCTTGCTGTGGCCGTGGGCGGTGTCGACGACAATCACATCGACACCGGCGGCAGCGAGCAGTTCGCAGCGTTCTTCGGTGCCCTCGCCCACGCCGACAGCGGCGCCGACGCGCAGCTTGCCGAATTCGTCCTTGCAGGCGAACGGGTGCTCGGTGGATTTCTGGATGTCCTTGACGGTGATCAGGCCACGCAACTCGAAGGCATCGTTGACCACCACCACGCGCTCCAGGCGGTGGCGGTTCATCAGGCGTTTGGCCTCGTCGGGTGTGGCGCCTTCGGGCACGGTGATGAGTTTTTCGCGCGGCGTCATCTTGTCGCGCACCTGAGCGTCGAGTTCCTCTTCGAAACGCAGGTCGCGGTTGGTGATGATGCCAACGACCTTGCTATTCTCGACCACGGGAAAGCCTGAAATGCCGTATTGCGCCGAAAGCGCAATGACTTCACGGATGGTCATGCTGGGCGGAATGGTGATCGGATCGCGCAACACGCCCGACTCAAAGCGCTTCACCTTGGCCACTTCGCGAGCCTGCTCCTGCGGGGTCAGGTTCTTGTGAACGATGCCGATGCCGCCTTCCTGCGCGATGGCAATCGCCAGCCGCCCTTCGGTGACCGTATCCATGGCGGCCGACACCAGCGGGATGTTGAGCATGATGTCGCGCGTGAGGCGCGTTTGCAGATCCGTGTCGCGGGGGAGGATGGCCGAATACGCCGGTACGAGGAGGACGTCGTCGAACGTCAGTGCTTTCTGCATCAAACGCATGGCGTTTCCTTAGGGCACAAAAGCGGATTATACAGAAACCGGCGTTGCCTTCATGCCCACTTGTCGTTTCAGAGGACTTGGATCGCGCTCGATCCACTGGCATACTCTTATCCAAGTTCCAGGGTTGATACTAAACCCGCTTAAATGGGAGTTCTTGGATGAACAACAGGCTTACCGCCTTGCTCGCCGCGCTCGCTGGCACTCTGGTGCTGTGTAGCAGCGCCCAGGCACAGTGGCAGTGGCGCGACGCCAACGGCCGCATGGTCATTAGCGATCAGGCACCGCCCCCCGAAGTGCCCGAGCGCAGCATCATCAAAGGACCGGGCTTCCGGCCCCTAGATGCGGCCCAGGTCAAGGAACTGACGCAGCAAAAGAATTCCACAGGCGACCGCCGCCCGGCAGCGCCGAACACACCGTCCATGGCCGATCGCGAAAAAGACTTCCAGAAACGCCAGCAGGAGGCCGCTGATGCCGCCAAGAAGGCGGCCGACAGCGCCGCCAAGAGCGCCGAAACCCAGGCACTGTGTTCGCGCATGCGCGGCAGTCTGGTAGCGCTTGAAAACGGCCGGCGCATCATGCAAACCGACGAGTCCGGTGAAAGTCGCGTTATGGAAGACCAGCAGCGCGAGGAAGAAAGCAACCGCCTGCGCAAGCAGATCAGCGAGCAGTGCAGCGGTTAACGGGGCGGCTTTTCAGGTTTTGATCGCTTTGCCTGATCGGGCGCGCTGGCGCCGTGCCGTTTTGGCATCGGCCACCAGCGGCCGATAGATCTCCACCCGATCCCCCTCGGAGAGCGGGTCTTCCAGACGCCTGAGCCGGCTAAACACACCAACACGCTGCAGCGTGAGGTCCACGGCGAACCGGGCCACCAGACCACTGGCCTCGATCGCGTCACCGACGCTGGCGCCCGCGCCGAGTTCCAGCACCACGACCTCCTGACGGTCCGGCAAGGCCAGGCACACTGCCACACGCATCAGGTCGCCCCGTAGAGCTGATCGGCGCGGTGCGTAAAACTGTCGATGAAGCTGCCGGCGATCATGTTGAACACCGGCCCGACGATGGCCTCGAGGACCCGATTGGAGAAGGTGTATTCAAGCCTGAAGTGGACCTTGCAGGCGTCAGCCCGCAAGGGCACGAAGGTCCAGCAGCCTTCGAGGTCGGAAAACGGTCCGTGCAACAGACGGATGTCGATCTGTTCGCCCGGTTTGTTGGTGTTGCGCGTGGTAAAACTCTGGCGCACGCCCTTGAAATTGATGGTGATGGTGGCTTCCACGCCCGTTTCATCGCGTTTTAATACCTCCGTTCCCCCGCACCACGGCAGGAACAGGGGATAATCCTCCACCCGGTCGACCAGATCGTACATCTGGCTGGCCTGATGGCGCAGCAATACTGATTTTTCCACGATAGGCATGAGGCGGACGAGTTGGCTTTGTTAGAATCGAATTTTACCCGACCCTTGGTTGACCTCCGAAACCATTCATGAGCATTATCCAGAACAAGAAGGCATTCCACGAGTTTTTTGTCGAGGAGCGCTTCGAAGCGGGGCTGGTGCTCGAAGGCTGGGAGGTCAAAGCCATCCGCGCCGGCCGGGCCAATCTGAAAGAGGCTTACGTGCTGGTGCGTGGCGCCGAGCTGTTTTTGTTTGGCTCGCACATCAGTCCGCTGAACTCGGCCTCGACCCATATTCAGCCCGACCCGGTGCGCAATCGCAAGCTGCTGATGCGTGCCGAGGAAATTCGCCGCCTGATCGGCAAGGTGGAGCGAGCCGGCTACACGCTGGTGCCGCTCGATCTGCATTATGTGCGCGGCCGCATCAAGCTCAACATCGGTCTGGCCAAGGGCAAGAAGCTGCACGACAAACGCGATGCCGAGAAGGACAAGGACTGGAAACGCGAGCAGCAGCGCATGATGAAACAGAACCGCGGTTAAGCGATCAGGCGCATCGGGGCGCGCCAGCCGAAGCCCCCGATCAGGCCAGCCTGAGGCCTTTCTCAGGTCGCGTTGAGCGCTTCAGACTCAGGCGGATGGGGTCGGTTTGCCGTGCTTGATGATGCTCATGGCCGATGCAATCAATCCCCCTACATCCGATAAATTGGCCGGAATGATGATGGAATTGTTGGTCTTGGCGAGGTTGCCGAAGGCCTCGACATAACGCTCAGCCACCTTGAGGTTGACGGCATCGATGCCGCCAGGCGCCTGGATCGCCGAGGCCACCTGACGAATCGCCGAAGCCGTGGCTTCTGCCAAGGCCAGCACGGCGGCAGCTTCGCCCTGGGCGTTGTTGATGGCGGCCTGCTTATCGCCTTCTGAACGCTGGATGGCTGCTTCACGCTGGCCGGTCGCGATGTTGATCTGCTCCTGCTTGCGACCTTCCGAGGCGGCAATCAGAGCGCGCTTCTCGCGCTCGGCGGTAATCTGCGCCTGCATGGCGTGCAGGATTTCCTTGGGTGGCGTGAGGTCCTTGATTTCATAGCGCAGCACCTTGACGCCCCAATTGGCGGCCGATTCGTCGATGGCGTTGACGATGGCGTGGTTGATGTAATCGCGTTCTTCGAAGGTCTTGTCGAGTTCCAGCTTGCCGATGACGCTGCGCAAGGTGGTTTGTGCGAGTTGCGTAATGGCGAGTATGAAGTTCGACGAGCCGTACGAGGCGCGCATCGGATCGGTCACCTGAAAATACAGGATGCCGTCCACCTGCAGCTGGGTGTTGTCGCGCGTAATACAGATCTGCGGCGGCACATCGAGCGGAATTTCCTTGAGCACATGCTTGTAGGCAATGCGATCAATGAAGGGGATGACGATGTTCAGGCCCGGCGCCAGCGTGGCATGGTACTTGCCCAGACGCTCGACGACCATGGCGTGCTGCTGCGGCACCACCTTGATGGTCTTGATGGCGAACACCACGAAGATGATGAACAGTATGCCTGCAACGATGCCAAAACCATCCATGCCACTCTCCTTAGGGTTAAATCCGGGGGGGTAAACCGGGTGTTACGCCGGGTATTACGCCGGGTATTACGCCGGCGCCAGCACCAGCGTGCTGCCGCGGATTGCAACAATCTTGAAATTGCCGGGTGCGGCGCCAAGCGCATCACCCTCCGGCACGGCATCCCACTGGGCACCACGGTAATTGACGCGGGCCGTGCCGTTGTGCCAGTTGCTCACGTGCACCGGCTGACCGATGTCGATCATCATGTCGGGATTGGCTTCGCTGGCACCGGGTGCCGCCTGCCGGCCCCACCGGGTGCGCCGCAGGATCAGGGTGCCGGCCACACCCACCGCCGCACCCACGACCAGTTGCAGCACCAAGTCCCCACCGACGTAAGACGTCAGGCCACCGGCAGCAAAACCGAGCGCCACCATCAGCAGATAGAAGGTGCCACTGAATAACTCGGCCACCACCAGACCGAGGCCGCAGACGAACCAGATAACCGTGTTGTTCAAACAAGCTCCCCAGTAATCCAAGACCCAACAGACACTCGCCCGCGACCTCAGGCGCAATATTCTGACGATAGCACCGCCATCATCACGCGGCAATAGGAGATCGCACTAGGCCTTGGCGGCGAGGTTCTTCCAGGTTGCCACAACTGTGTCGGGGTTGAGCGAAATCGACTGAATCCCCTCTTTCATCAGCCACTCGGCAAAATCCGGATGATCCGACGGCCCTTGACCGCAGATGCCCACATACTTGCCCGCCTTCAGGCAGGCCTTGATGGCCTGACTCAGCAGCGCCTTGACTGCCGGATCACGCTCGTCGAAGCCTTCCGCCACCAGACCCGAATCGCGGTCCAGACCCAGCGTCAGCTGAGTCAGGTCGTTCGAGCCGATCGAGAAGCCATCGAAGTACTCGAGGAATTGCTCAGCCAGCAAGGCGTTGGACGGCAGTTCGCACATCATGATCAGGCGCAGGCCGTGTTCGCCGCGCCTGAGGCCGTTTTCAGCGAGCAGTTCCACCACGCGCGCCGCTTCTCTGGTGGTACGGACAAAGGGCACCATCAGTTCCACGTTGGTCAGACCCATGTCTTCCCGCACACGCTTCATGGCCGTGCACTCCATCTGGAAGCATTCGGCGAAGTCTGCGGCGATGTAACGCGAGGCACCCCGAAAGCCAAGCATGGGGTTTTCTTCATCGGGCTCGTAACGCGAACCGCCGATGAGTTTTTTGTACTCGTTCGACTTGAAGTCCGACAGACGCACGATGACCGTACGCGGCCAGAAGGCGGCGGCGATGGTGGCCACACCTTCGACCAGCTTGTCGACATAAAACGCCCGCGGCGAGGCATAACCCCGCGTCACCGAATCGACCGCTTTTTTCAGGTCGGCATCAATGTCCGGCCAGGCCAGAATCGCCTTGGGATGCACACCGATATTGTTGTTGATGATGAATTCGAGCCGCGCCAGACCCACGCCCGCATTCGGGATCGACTGGAAATCAAAAGCCAGCTGCGGGTTACCGACGTTCATCATGATCTTCACGTCCAGCGGCGGCATGGTGCCACGCTCGACTTCAGTGACCTCGGTTTCCAGCAGGCCCTCGTAAATGTGACCCTCGTCGCCGTCGGCGCACGACACGGTCACCATGGTGCCGTCGATCAGGATGTCGGTGGCATCACCACAGCCCACCACCGCCGGCACGCCCAGTTCACGGGCGATGATGGCGGCGTGACAAGTGCGCCCACCACGGTTGGTGACAATCGCCGAGGCGCGTTTCATGACCGGCTCCCAGTTGGGATCGGTCATGTCGGCCACCAGCACGTCACCCGGCTGCACGCGTTCCATCTCAGAGGGATCCTTGATCACCCGCACCGGACCGGAGCCGATGCGCTGACCAATTGCACGGCCGGACGCCAGCACGCGCGAATCGCCACGCAGATGGAATTTGTATTCGACGCTCGCGGCGCTCTGCTGCGACTTGACCGTTTCGGGACGCGCCTGGAGGATGTAGATGCGGCCGTCGCGGCCGTCTTTGCCCCATTCGATGTCCATCGGCCGACCGTAATGCTTTTCGATGATCATGGCGTATTGCGCCAGTTCGGTGACATCGGCATCGGTCAGCGAAAACTGATTGCGCAGCGCCAGCGGCACATCCACGGTCTTGACGCGGCCTTCTTCGCCGGGTCGGGTGAATTCCATCTTGATGAGTTTGGAGCCCAACTGGCGGCGAATGATGGCAAAATTGCCCGCGGCCAGCATGGGTTTGTGCACATAAAACTCGTCCGGGTTGACCGCGCCCTGTACCACCGTCTCGCCCAGGCCGTAACTGGAGGTGATGAACACGACGCCGTCAAAGCCGGATTCCGTGTCGAGCGTAAACATGACACCCGAAGCGCCCAGGTCCGAACGCACCATGCGCTGCACGCCGGCCGAGAGCGCCACTTCAACGTGCTCAAAACCCTTGTGCACCCGATACGAAATGGCGCGGTCGTTGTACAGCGAAGCGAAGACCTCGCGAATGGCCACCAGGATGTGGTCGATGCCAACGACGTTCAGGAAGGTTTCCTGCTGACCGGCAAAAGAGGCGTCGGGCAGGTCTTCAGCCGTGGCCGAGGAGCGCACCGCAAACGAGACTTCACCTTCACTTTCGGCGACAAGTTTTTGAAAATATTCGCGAATTTCATGTTCAAGCTGCGCCGGAAAGGGGCTCTCGATGACCCAGCGGCGGATCTCACCGCCGGCCGCGGCCAGGGCGCGCACGTCGTTGACGTCCAGACCCTTGAGGCGGTTGGCGATCTTTTCAGTCAGATTGCCATGCTTGAGGAAGGCACGGAAGGCCTCGGCCGTGGTGGCAAAACCGCCGGGCACCCGCACGCCGGCGCTGTCGAGCTGGCTGATCATCTCGCCGAGCGACGAATTTTTGCCACCCACCGTATCCACATCCGTTGCACGAAGCCGCTCAAATCCCAGCACCCAGGCCGAATCCAACATACTCTTCCCCTGACCAAAGTTAAAAACAAGCAAATTTGCAATGCCGGTGTCAGAATTGAAAATGTCGACCGGCGCGGCATTTT
Source organism: Burkholderiales bacterium (assembly GCA_947475815.1). GTDB lineage: Bacteria > Pseudomonadota > Gammaproteobacteria > Burkholderiales > Burkholderiaceae_D > CANJOT01. The sequence goes on from CANJOT010000022.1 coordinate 7,692, forward strand.
AACTTGCCGACTCCGTTTTGCAATGCACCAAGCACCCATGCTGCCTGCGCCTGACCGCCAGACGGCCCCGAACTATTGACTCAACTCCTTGATTTTCATGCCCGAATACGCCAATACCCAACCCAGCCGAAAAATCTTTTTTGTTTCCGACGGCACCGGCATTACCGCCGAAACCTTCGGCCACAGCATCCTGGCCCAGTTTGACGGTATCCGTTTCATCCAGAACCGCATGCCCTTCATCGACACGCCCGACAAGGCCGACGAAGCCGTCATGCGCCTCAACGCCGCCCACAACGGCGACGGCAAGCGCCCCATCGTGTTTTCGACCCTGGTCAATCCCGAGATCAACCAGATCGTGCACAAGGCCAACGCCATCTTTCTCGACATGTTCCAGACCTTTGTTGAGCCGCTGGAGCAGGAACTGGGCATGAAGTCGACCCATTCGATCGGTCGCTCGCACAATATTGCTGATTCAGAGAAATACAAGCAGCGCATCGAAGCCATCAATTTTTCGCTGGCGCATGATGATGGCCAGCTCAATCGTGGCCTGGTCGAGGCCCAGGTCATTCTGGTGGGTGTGTCGCGCAGCGGCAAGACGCCAACCAGCCTGTATCTGGCCATGCAATACGGCATCAAGGCCGCCAACTACCCGTTCATCCCGGAAGATTTCGAGCGCGGTCGCCTGCCCAGCGCCCTGCCCGAGCACCGCGCCAAGCTGTTTGGCCTGTCGATCACACCCGAGCGCCTGTCCGAGGTGCGCAATGAACGCCGGCCGGGCAGCAAATATGCCTCGCTGGAAAACTGCCGGTATGAAGTGAACGAGGCCGAAGCGATGATGCGGCGCGAGTCGATTCCGTGGTTGTCGTCGACGGCCAAGTCGATCGAGGAAATCGCCACCACGGTGCTACAGGACATCCGCCTGGATCGGCGTGATTATTGAGCATTGCGCGCGCCAGCCACCGGGTCTTCCCAAATGAATCAAGGTGCCGTTTTGAGCTGGCCTCAGGCGCGTTCAGGCGCGATCAGGCGCCCGTTGCCGCACCTGCTCAAACAGACACACCGCCGCCGCCGCCGCGACGTTGAGCGATTCCAGCCCGCCGGGCTGCGGAATCAACAGGGTCGACACCCCCGACGCCAGCAGATCCGCCGACACGCCCTGCCCTTCATTGCCCAGCAGCCACGACGCGTGCCGCACATCACTGCCGTACAGGCTGGCCGTGGCGTGGGAACTCATGGCATACACCGGTGGCGCGATGCGTGTCAGCCAGTCCTGCAAGTCGCAATCCTCAAAAATCTCCAGATGAAAATGTGCGCCCATGCCGGCACGCAGCACCTTGGGCGACCAGGCGGCGACGCAGCCGCGTGAACACAAGACCTGTTGGATACCCGCCGCCGCCGCGCTGCGCAGGATCGAGCCGAGATTGCCCGGATCCTGCAGACGATCGAGCAACAGACAGGGTTCAATGATCCGCGCTGGCGCCACGGGCTGCGGCACGTTCACCACAAACAGCAGTGCCACGCCGTGTTCCACCTGAGACAGCGGCGCGAACAGGGCATCATCGAGTACCAGTACCCGGGCGCTGTCGACGCGCTCCAGTACCAGCGCCACTTCGGTGTGGCTCAGGGCGGACTGGCCAACGATGCAGGTGTCGGGCTCGGCTCCACTGGCCAGCCAGGCACTGCACAGGTGCACCCCATCCAACAGGGTCTGCCCGGCGCGCGCGCGCGCGGTCGATGCGCCAGCCAGCTTCTTGAGTTCTTTGTAACGCGGATTGTCGCGTGAGCTGATCTGTTTCATTTCGGCCAGCCCGCTTCCAGCAGCGCGCGAATCGGCGCGTAATCACGGCGATGCACGGCGCAGGGGCCATGCTGGCGCAGGGCTTCAAGATGGCGCCTGGTGCCATACCCCTTGTGGCTGGCAAAGCCATACATGGGGTATTGCAGATCAAGCTCGCGCATCACGGCGTCGCGTGCCGTCTTGGCGAGTATCGATGCCGCCGAAATCACCGGCACGGTGGCGTCACCGCCGATGATGGCCTGGACCGACAGCCTGATCTGCGGGCAGCGGTTGCCATCGACCAGCACATGCCCGGGCACGATCGCCAGACTTTCGATGGCGCGTTTCATGGCGAGCATGCTGGCGTGCAGGATGTTGAGGGTTTCGATTTCCTCCAGGCTGGCATACGCCACCGACCAGGCCAGCGCATCGGCCTTGATGCGCGCCTCAAATATCGCGAGTCTGGCTTCACTCAAGTCTTTCGAATCGCGCAGGCCATCGATGGGCCGGTCCGGATCGAGGATGACGGCAGCCGCATACACCGGTCCGGCCAGCGGTCCGCGTCCGGCTTCATCGACCCCACACACATGCAGGGTGCGATCCGGCGTGAACAAGGCGATCTCGGCTTGCCCCGGATGGCGCTTCACGACAGCACCTCGGCCAGCGGCACGCCATCGAGCAAGGCACCGATCACAGCGGCGCCACGCAGGGCGGTGTCCTGACGCAGTTCGGCATGCATCTGTGTGAATCGGGCCTCGAGGCGGATGCGGTTGCCGTCGTCGTGCAACTGCTGCAGCGTGGCCGTGGCCAGGGCTTCGGCGGTGGCGGCATCCTGCAAGAACTCGGGCACAAGAAATTCTTGCGCGAGGATGTTGGGCAATCCTACCCAGGGCTGGTATTTCATGCGCTTCATCAAAAACCACGACAGCGGCGCCATGCGGTAGGCAATCACCATGGGGCGTTTGAACAGAGCAGCCTCAAGCGTGGCCGTGCCGCTCGCCACCAGCGTGGCATTACAGGCCGCCAGGGCCGCGTGCGACTGGCCGGGCAGCAAAGTGATGGGCGGCGCGTCTGCGCCCAGCAGACAGGCTTCAAATGCTGCCTGAGCGGCCGCGCCGGCCATGGGGGCGATGAATTTGAGATGGGGCGCCTGATCCAGCATGCGGCGCGCGGCGGCGACGAACAGCGGTGCGATATAACGGATTTCCGATAGCCGGCTGCCCGGCAAGAGCGCGACCACCTCATCATTGCGGTCCAGGCCCAGCGTTGCCCTGGCGGCATCGCGGTCAATCTCCATGGGCACAAGGTCAGCCAGCGGGTGCCCCACATAGGTGGCGGCGATGCCGGCGCGACGGTAGAGTTCCGCCTCAAAGGGAAACAGCACCAGCATGTGGTCGACCGCCGCGCCGATGCGCTCGATGCGTTGGCCACGCCAGGCCCAGATCGATGGCCCGACAAAATGCACGGTCCGGATGCCGGCCTGCTTAAGGCCGGTTTCAAGATCAAGGTTGAAGTCGGGTGCGTCAACGCCGATGAACAGGGCAGGCCGTTCAGCCAGCAGGCGACTGCGCAACGCGCGCCGGATGCCGGTGATTTCGCGATAGTGGCGCAGCACCTCCACATAACCCCGTACGGCGAGTTTTTCCATCGGCCAGTCGGCACGAAATCCCTGGTCGATCATTTTCGGACCACCGATGCCGTGCACCGTCAGGCCCGGCCGGTAGCGGTTTAGCCCGCCGAGCAGCAGGCTGGCCAGCAGGTCGCCCGAGGCCTCGCCAGCCACCATGGCGATGTCTGTACCCCCGGCCGGTGGCATATTCGGCATGGACGGATCAGCGCACGATGCCGCGCGTCGAGCTTTTCAGAAAGGCGACCAGGCGTTGCAGATGCGGCGCGACAGAGACGTCCGCCGTCGCCTGGGCAACGATGCTGTCGATGGCCTGCGCCAGCGTTGCCCCCGATTTGTACAGGGTCTTGTAGGCCGCCCGGATGGCGCTGATCTCGGCCGGCGTAAAACCACGGCGCTTGAGGCCTTCGCTGTTGATGCCGTGCGGTGCAGCACCGTTGCCCGAGGCCATCACGAAAGGCGGCACGTCCTGCAGCAGGATGGTGCCCATGCCGGTCATGGCATGTGCGCCGATCTGCACGAACTGATGCACGGCCGTGTAGGCGCCAAGGATGACCCAGTCGCCCACCACGACATGGCCGGCAATCTGTGCGTTGTTGGCAAAGATCGTGTGGTCACCGACCTGACAATCGTGTGCCAGATGGGTATAGGCCATCATCCAGTTGTCGTTGCCGAGGCGCGTCACGCCGCCATCCTGCACGGTGCCGGTATTGAAGGTACAGAATTCGCGGATGACGTTGCGATCACCGATCTCAAGGCGGGTCGGTTCGTTGGCGTATTTTTTGTCCTGCGGCGGCCCGCCCAGCGACACAAAGTGGGCGATGCGGTTGTCGCGGCCGATGGTGGTCAGGCCATCGAGCACGACATGATGACCCACGCTGGTGCCCGCGCCGATACGCACCCCGGGGCCGACGACCGTATAGGCGCCAATGTCGACGTTGTCATCAAGCTCGGCCGCGGGGTCGACCAACGCCGAGGCATGGATGCGCGCCATCTCAGGCCGCTCCCGCCGGTTCGGCGATGGCCTTGACGGTACACATCAGCTCGGCCTCGGCAGCCACCTTGCCATCCACCGTGGCTTTGGCAGCGTATTTCCAGATGCCGCGCGCTGAACGGGTGATCGCGACTTCCATGACCAGCTGGTCGCCAGGGCTGACCGGGCGCTTGAAGCGGGCCGCATCGATGCCAACGAAGTAGTACACCGATTTGTCATCGGCCTTGCTGCCCATGGTGAGAAAGGACAACACCGCCGCCGTCTGCGCCAGGGCTTCGATGATCAGTACGCCCGGCATCACCGGATGGTGCGGGTAATGGCCGGAAAAGAAGGGTTCGTTGATGGTGACGTTCTTGAGCGCCGTGATGCGCTTACCGACCTCGTAATCGAGCACGCGGTCGACCAGCAGCATGGGATAGCGGTGCGGCAGGTATTCGAGAATCTGGTGAATATCGAGTGTGTTCATGGCTTGTCGTCGTGGGAGTTGTCGTTGCGCGTGGTGCCGGAAACATCATTGAGTTGCTCAAGCCGGCGCAGGCGTTCACGCAGGTCGGGCAGGCGGCGCAGGGCCGAGGCGCTTTTTTCCCAGGCTTTGTTGTCGCTGAGCGGGTAAAAGCCGGTGTACTGGCCGGGTTTGTGCAGCGAACGCGTGACCACGCTGGCGGCCGAGACATGCACATCGTCGGCGATGCTGAGATGGCCCAAAATGATGGCTCCGCCCCCGACGGTGCAACGCGCGCCCACCACGGCGCTGCCGGCAATGCCGACGCAGGCCGCCATGGCGCAATGATCACCAATGCGCACGTTGTGGCCGATCTGGATCTGGTTGTCCAGCTTGACGCCGTTGCCGATCACGGTATCGGCCAGCGCACCACGGTCGATGGTGGTGTTGGCGCCTATTTCGACATCGTCGCCGATCAGCACCCTGCCCGTCTGGGGAATTTTCACCCAGGCAGCGCCGTCGCGGGCGAAACCAAAACCGTCGGCACCGATCACGGCGCCGGCATGCACGACGTTGCGCGCACCGAGCACACATTGGTCGTAAATCACCACGCGCGGGTAGACCAGCGTGTCGTCGCCAATCTCCACCTCTGCACCGATCACACAGCCCGCAGCCAGACGCACGCGCGCGCCGATCCTGGCCGCGGCACCCACGACGCAGCCCGGACCGATACTGGCGCTGGCATCGATCACGGCCGTGGCATCGACCAGCGCGCCCGCACTGATGCCGGCCGGCACGACGGTCGCCGTTTCGGCCTGCAACCAGGTGGCGATGCGGGCAAACTGCACATAGGGTTGTTCACACACCCAGAGCGCGCAGGACAGGGGCTTGCCCTCGGCCTGAACGAAGGTGGCATCTTCTGCACGCAGCAGCACCGCGCCGGCAACACTGCCGGCAACCTGATTGCGATAACGGGGATTGGCGAGAAAGGCCAGCCGCTCGGGCGTGGCGTCCTGCAAGGTGGCGAACCCGTGAACCTGACGGCGGGCATCACCGATCAGATGACCGCCGAACCGCGCGACCAGGTCGCCAAGCTGAAACGCCCTGGTCACGGGAATGCGCTTATTTTGCGCTATTGAGAGCCCGGATGACGCGTTCGGTCATGTCGATGCGCGGATTGACATACACCGCTTCCTGCACCACGACATCGAACTTTTCGGCTTCCGAGATCTGCTTGATCACACGATTGGCGCGCTCGACGATGCTGGCCAGCTCTTCGTTGCGGCGCTGGTTGAGATCCTCGTTGAACTCGCGCTGCTTGCGCTGGAATTCCTTGTCCTGATCACTCACTTCACGCTGACGCCGGGTGCGCTCGGTGTCGGACATGATGGCGGCATCTTTTTCGAGTTTCTCGATGGCCGGCTTGAGGCGGTTGGCCAGATCCTGCAAGTCCTTGCTGCGTTTGGCGAATTCGGCTTCGAGCTTGCTTTGCGCCGCCTTGGCCGCAGCCGAGTCACGCAGGATGCGCTCAAGGCTGACAAAACCAACCTTGGAGGTTTCCTGCGCCTGCGTGGCTGGCGCAACACCCAGCAAGGTCACCATGGCAAAAGCCGTCGCCAGACTACCGAGGCCATTTTTGAAAGTGTTCAAGCTCATGATTCCTGTTCCTGAATTTCGAAAAATCAATTATCCACGATCACACCCGATCACACCACAAGGCGGCGATCAGAATCCTGATCCGATCGTAAACTGAAAGCGCTGTACGCGATCAGTCGGCTGTCTGCGCAGTGGCATGGCGATACTGACCTTGAGCGCACCAATCGGCGACAGCCAGGCCATGCCCACACCCGTGGAATAGCGCAATTCCCCCAGACTGATCTTCTCGTTCTCGCCGTAGACGTTACCGGCATCCAAGAAGGTAAAGCCGCGGAAGGTGCGATCCAGACCCGAGCCCGGAATCGGAAACTGCAACTCAAGATTGGCATTGAGTCGTGTTGCGCCGCCAATCGGGGAACCGTTGGTGTCGCGTGGACCCAGTGTACTCGTTTCGTAGCCGCGCACCGAACCGATGCCGCCGGCGTAGTAATTCTTGAACACGGGCAGGGGCCGCCCGCCAAAGCCGCGGGCGATGCCGATTTCGCCGTTGCCCATGAGGGTAAAGTCACGGTTGATCGGGTAAAAATAGCTGTGCTGATAGGTCGTGCGCACATAACGCAGGTCACCGCTGGGGGTGGTGATTTCAGCGTTGGCGCGCTGGAAGCGGCCGCGCGTCGGCGCCAGGGCGCTGTCGCGGCTGTCGCGTGCCCAGCCGATGGTGCCCATCAGGGCTTGGGTCTGGGCACCGAAAGTATTGACGAAATTGACATAGGTCAGCGGGCTGGTCGCCTGCAGCTCAATGGCTGTACCTTCGTAGCGGGCGCCGAAAAAGACCGTATCGACTTCCGAGAACGGCACGCCAAAACTCATGCCCAGACCGCGGGACTTGATGCGATAGTCACCCAGACTGATCGACGCCGGCGTGATGGTGCGGTAGTAGGCATCGACCGTGCGGCTGATGCCATCGACGGTGAAGTACGGCGTCGTCTGCGACACGGCGATCGTGCGGTACAGTTTGCTGGTGTTGACGTCGAGGCCGACCGTGTTGCCGCTGCCAAACAGGTTGGACTGTTGAATCGATGTCGACAGAATCAGCTTTTCCGCGGACGAGAAGCCGGCACCGACGTTGAAGATGCCAGTCGGCCTTTCAGTGACGGCGAAGTTGACGTCCAACTGGTCGGGCGAATTGGGCACTGCCGGCGTTTCAACATTGACCTCAGTGAAATAACCGAGCCGGTCGACACGATCCTTGGAAATGCGAATCTTGTCGCCGTCGAACCAGCCGCTTTCAGTCTGGCGCAGCTCGCGACGCACCACTTCGTCACGCGTGCGGGTGTTGCCCGAAACATTGATGTTGCGCACGTAGACGCGGCGGCCGATGTCGATGAAGACGGTCAGCGCGACCTCGCGTTTTTCGCGGTTCACCTCGGGCGTGGCATTGGCGTTGGCAAAGGCATAACCGACGGCGCCGAGGCGCTCCTGGATCAGGCGTGTCGATTCACCGAGGCGCTCGCCGTTATACACATCGCCGGCCTTGACCTGCATGAGGGCCTGCAACTGTTCAGGAGGCAGCGGCGTATCACCGACCACCTTGACCTCGGAAACCGTATATCTCTCGCCCTCCGACAGATTGACGGTGATGTAGATGTCTTTCTTGTCGGGCGTGATCGAGACCTGGGTAGATTCAACGTTGAACTCGAGATAACCGCGGTTCAGATAAAACGAACGCAGGTTTTCCAGGTCGCCGGTGAGTTTCTGTTTGTTGTACTGGTCCGACTTGGTGTACCAGCTGAGCCAGCCAGGCGTGGTCAGGCGGAAGTTGCCCAGCAGTTCCTTGGCACCAAAGGCCTTGAGACCGATCAGGCTGATCTGGCGGATCCTGGCGATCTCGCCTTCGGTGATGTTAAAGGTGATGGCCACGCGGTTGCGCTCGATCGGCGTGACGGTCGCCGTGACCTGAGCGGCATAAAAACCACGCGTCAAGTACTGGCGTTTGAGTTCCTGCTCGGCGCGGTCCAGCGAAGATCGGTCGAAGATCTGACCGTCGGCCAGACCAATTTCACGCAAGGCCTTTTTCAGGGTCTCGGCATCAAATTCCTTGGCGCCCGAAAACGCCACCGAGGCAATGGCCGGGCGCTCGGCCAGGGACACCACCAGCACACCGTTTTCGGCCTCAAGCCGCACATCGCTGAAAAAACCGGTGGCGTAAAGGGCCTTGATGGCCTCAGCGGCCTTTTCATCGGTAAAGGTTTCCCCCACCTTGACCGGCAGGTAACTGAACACCGTGCCGGCTTCGGTACGCTGGATGCCTTCAACGCGGATATCGCGCACGACAAAAGGTTCAGCAGCGATACTGGCGCCGGCGATGCCCATCGCCATCAGCAATGCGGCAATGGGTCGAAGCGCGAAGCGGGGGCGCATGAAGGCAACACTGTTCATGAATTAATCGGCGGTTTCGGTGAGTGGAATTTGCATCAGTCGGGTTGGATGCGACATCGACAACAAGACGGCAACTGAGGGCCAGACCTCAACTCCGGGGGCGAGCGTGACACGGGCCGGCCGCATCACGTCAACAACCGCATGAAGTCGTTGACCAGCGCCACCAGCATGAGACCTGCAAGCACTGCAAAGCCGGCGCGCTGTGCCCATTTCATGAATCGTTCGGGCGGCGCGCGGCCGATGAGAATTTCGACCAGATAATACAGCAAATGTCCGCCATCGAGCATGGGGATGGGAAGCAGGTTCATCAGTCCGATGCTGATGCTGATGAACGCGATGAAGGTCAGGTACATCGTCAGCCCGATGCGCGCAGACTGGCCGGCATAGTCGGCAATGGTGACCGGCCCGCTGATGGTCTTGATCGACACTTCACCCGTAAACATTTTGCCGATCATGCGCAGGGTCAGGATCGAGGTATCCCAGGTCTGGCGATTGGCGCGCGTAAAGGCATCGAGCGGGCCGTAAGACACCATCGCCATCGGAAACACCGTGCGGATGGCCGCGCCGATGCGACCGCTGGCGGCACTGCCGCTGCCCACCACATCAGGCGTGACACTCACACTCAGCGGCAGGCCGTCACGATCAACGTCGAGGCGCAGCAAGCGGCCGGGCGAGGCCTTGATCAGATTGACCAGTTGCTCAGCGCTCTCGACCGGTTTGCCATCGATGCTGTTGACCACATCGCCTTTGCGCAGCCCGGCGCGCTCGGCAGCGCCGCCGGCAGTCAGATCACCGACGACCCGGTGTGGCTGGGCCGGCACCAGTCCGATGTGGCGCAGAAAATCGCCATCCAGCTCACCACCGGCGACACTGCTCAGGTCGATCTGTACGCGTCGCACCCTGCCCTGACCATCGACCAGTTCCAGATCGGCGCTCTCGCGCGACACGCCCTGCTGCAGCATGCGCCAGCGCAGATCGACCATCGACTGCACCACTTCACCATTGAGCGAACGCGCCTCAAGGCTGGCCCGGCTGCCGGCCGCTGCGCCATCCAGACTCAGCCCCGCCTGCGCCGCCAGCGTACCGGCGGGTGGCGCGCCGAGCAGCGCACGCGGCTCGTTGATGCCATAGATGTTCAGCCCGGTGTAGAGCAGAATCGCCAGCAGAAAATTGGCCAGCGGCCCGGCCACCACGATGGCCGCCCGCTTGCCGACCGTTTGCCGGTTGAAGGCGCGCGGCAGATCCGCTTCGGGAATCGGCTGGTCGGGCCGCTCGCGCTCATCGAGCATGGCGACAAAACCGCCAAAGGGAATGGCCGCCAGGACCCATTCGGTCTGATCCGGCCCGAACCTGCGCACCAGCAGAGGCCGGCCAAAACCGAGCGAGAAACGCAACACCTTGACGCCGCACCAGCGCGCCACAAGGTAATGGCCAAACTCATGGACCAAGATCAGCACACCCAGGGCAACGATGAAGGCCAGCAGGGTCGAGAGCAGGTTCATGCAGGCAGCCCGGTGCGCGACGACAAGCTGCGCACGATGCCACGCGCGACGCGGCGCGCGGCATCATCGGCAGCGATGACGTCCTCCAAGGATGAAGGTGCGGTCACAGCAATGGCGTTGATGGTCTGTTCAACAATGCGTGGAATGTCCATGTAGCCCACAGTTTGACCGAGGAATGCTTCGACAGCAACCTCATTGGCCGCGTTCAGTAGCGCCGCAGCGCTGCCGCCGGCAGCAAGCGCCGCATAAGCCAGCCCGAGGCAGGGAAAACGCTGCAGATCGGGCCGTTCAAAGCTCAGCCGGGCCACCTGCACCAGATCGAGCGGGGCCACACCGGCGTCGATGCGCTCCGGGTACGCCAGCGCGTGGGCAATCGGCGTGCGCATGTCCGGGTTGCCCAGTTGTGCCAGCATCGAACCGTCACGGTAGGCCACCAGCGAATGGATCACGCTTTGCGGATGAATGAGCACTTCGATGTCGGCCGGCGCGAGACCAAACAGCCAGTGCGCCTCGATCACCTCCAGACCCTTGTTCATCATGGTGGCTGAATCCACCGAGATCTTGCGTCCCATGGCCCAGTTGGGATGGGCACAGGCCTGATCGGGGGTGACGCTGGCCAGTTGTTCGACCGGCACGGTGCGGAAAGGCCCGCCCGAAGCCGTCAGCACGATGCGCAGCACGTCGGCACCACTCGGTCGTCCGCCCACCGGCATGCACTGAAAAATGGCGTTGTGTTCAGAGTCGATCGGCAACAGGGTCGCGCCATGCTCACGCACCACCTGCATGAACAGCGGGCCGGCCATGACCAGCGCTTCCTTGTTGGCCAGCAGCACACGCCGTCCGGCTCGGGCGGCCGCCAGCGTGGGCAACAGGCCGGCCGCACCAACAATCGCTGCCATGACGGTGTCAGCCTCGCCCGCAACCTCGCACAGCGCGCGCACACCATGATCAATCTGCAGGCGGCGACCGGCCTTGACATAGGCGCTGCGGGTCAGTCCGTCGAGCGCGTCGACGGCCGCTGCATCGGCCACTACGGCGCGCGCCGGCCAGTGGGCCAGGCATTGGCCGGCCAGCACGTCGATGCGCCGGTGGCCGGTCAGGGCATGAGCCTGATAGCGCTCCGGGTGGCGCGCCATGACGTCCAGCGTACTGGCACCGATCGAGCCGGTCGAGCCCAGCACCGTGACCGACTGTCGGCTCACGACCACATCCAGAACAGCATCACCATCGGCAGCACCGGCAACAGTGCATCAATGCGGTCGAGCACGCCGCCATGGCCAGGCAGCAGGTGACTGCTGTCCTTGGCCCCGGCATCGCGCTTGAGGTGCGACTCAAACAGGTCGCCGACCACGCTCATGCCGGTGAGAAAGGTGAACAGGCCGAACGCTGCCGGCAGGGACACGGTCGCCACCACCCGGGCAAAAAAAGTCCCAGCCAGGGCCGGCACGAACACGCACAGCAGTGCCAGCGCCCAGACAGCGATCACACCACCGGCCACCCCTTCCCAGGTCTTGTTCGGGCTGATGGCTGGCGCCAGCTTGTGGCGGCCCAACGCGCGCCCGGAAAAATAGGCGCCAATGTCGGCCGCCCACACCAGCGCCATTGCCGAAACCAGAAACAGCATGCCTTCGGCCGACGCTCGGGAAACAGCCAGCCCGCAGGCTGTCAGCAGCACCAGTCCGCCGACCGCGTGCACCAGCCGGTGCCGGTTCACCGTGATGAAGCGACGTTTGATGACCAACTGCAGGGCCAGCAGACACCAGATCGCCGCCGACAGTGCCAGCAAACCCTTGATCAGTACGGGGGGAATCAGCTCAGCCCTGTCCGGCCCAAAAAATCCGGGCAGTAGCGCCAGCCCCGCGCCCACCAGCACCGCCAGCAACAGGGCGCGACGGCGCCTCAGGCCCACCAGTCGCATCCACTCCCACACGCCCGCCACGACAAACAGACCGGTGAATAACGGGAAACCCCAAGGCACCGCGACGGTCAGCGCCAGGCCGAGCACGGCAAGCAAGACCAGCGCCGTCAGGACGCGCTGTTTCAACATGCGTCTTGCGGAACCGGTTCGTGGACCTGCGCGCTGGTGCGGCCGAAGCGGCGCTCGCGCGCACGATACGAAGCAATCGCCTCGTCCAGCGCGGCAGCATCAAAATCGGGCCACCAGGTGTCGGTGAAATACAGTTCGGTATAGGCCAGTTGCCAGAGCAGAAAGTTGCTGATGCGCTGTTCGCCGCCGGTGCGGATGAACAGGTCGGGCTCGGGCGCATAACTCATCGCCAGATAGGGCGCCAGATGGGCTTCGTCGATCAGTTCGGGCTGCTGTGCGAGTTCGGGCTGTGCGCGGATCAGGCTGCGAAAGGCCTGCATCACATCCCAGCGCCCCCCGTAATTGGCGGCCACGGTCAGGGTCAGGCGATCGTTGTTGGCCGTGCGTGCCTCGGCATTGGCGATCAATTCCTGCAGGCGCGGTTCAAAGCGCGACAGGTCGCCGACAACGCGCAGACGGATGCGGTTGGCATGCATGCGTGACACCTCGCGCTCAAGCGCCATCATGAACAGACGCATGAGCAGCGACACTTCGTCAGCCGGACGGCGCCAGTTTTCCGAACTGAATGCGAACAGGGTGACGAAATCGATGCCCCGCACGACGGCGGCTTCAATGACGTCGCGCACCCGCTCGACGCCTTTGCTGTGGCCGGCAACGCGCGGCAGGTGACGCTGTGTTGCCCAGCGGCCGTTGCCGTCCATGATGATGGCCACATGCCGCGGCCCCTTATCCGGAGCGGGAATGCTCAAGGTGGAACTGACTGCGGACTCAGGCTTGAACTTGGACACGATGAAGGGCGGCCTGGGGTGGAGGGGACGAGGGCGAAAGGTGGCGTGAGCCAGGACGGATGAGCCGCGGAGGCGGCTCAGACCGTCATGATGTCCGCTTCCTTTTGGGTGAGCATCTTGTCGATGTCGGTGACGGCACGATCGGTGAACTTTTGAATGTCTTCCTGGGTACGGCGCTCGTCGTCTTCGGAGATTTCCTTGGCCTTGACGGCATCCTTGAGCTGGGCGTTGGCGTCGCGGCGCACATTGCGCACGGCGATCTTGGCCTCTTCACCTTCATTGCGCACGACCTTGGTCAGGTCGCGCCGGCGCTCTTCGGTGAGTGCGGGGGTCGGCACGCGGATCATCTCGCCCTGGGTGGCCGGATTGAGACCGAGGTCGGAATCGCGAATCGCTTTTTCAACGGCCTGCACCATCTTCTTTTCCCATGGCTGCACGCCGATGGTGCGCGCGTCGATCAGGGTGATGTTGGCAATCTGGTTGATCGGCATGGGCGAGCCGTAATAATCCACCTGCACGTGGTCAAGAATGCCCGTGTGGGCCCGACCGGTGCGGACCTTGCCAAGGTCGGCGCGCAGAGTCTCGATGGTCTTCTGCATTTTCTGTTCGGCGTTTTTTTTGATCTCGGCAATTGTCATTTTATCCTCTCGAGGCCCGTTGATTCCAGGGACCGGGCTACAGTAAACACTGCGGCGCGTGCATCACCACACAAGCGCCTTACAGATGCACCAGGGTACCTTCGTTGTCACCATGGACGATCCGCATCAGCGCGCCTGGCTTCATGATCGAAAACACCTTGATCGGCAGATTCTGCTCACGGCACAGCGCAAACGCGGTGGCATCCATCACTTGCAAGTGGCGCGAGATCACTTCATCGAAGGTAATGGTTTCGTAACGCGTGGCATGCGGATTCTTTTTCGGATCGTCGCTGTAGACGCCATCCACCTTGGTGGCCTTGAGCACGATCTCGGCGCCCATTTCAGCCCCGCGCAGGGCTGCCGCGGTGTCGGTGGTGAAGAACGGATTGCCCGTGCCTGCGGCACAGATCACGACCCGACCCTCTTCAAGATGGCGCATGGCGCGCGCACGAATGTAGGGTTCGACCACCTGATCCATGCGCAGCGCCGACAGCACGCGCGCATCAAGCCCGGCGCGGCGCAGGGAATCCTGCAACGCGAGGGCATTCATCATGGTGGCCAGCATACCCATGTAATCGGCAGTAGCGCGATCCATGCCAGCGGCACCGGGAGCGACACCGCGAAAGATGTTGCCGCCGCCAATCACGACCGCCAGTTCAACGCCGAGCTTGCTGACGTCGCGAATATCGGCGGCCATGCCTTCGATGGTTACACGGTTAATTCCATAAGCGTCGTCGCCCATCAGGGCTTCGCCGGACAATTTCAACAATACACGCTTGTAAGCCAGGGGCATCGTTAGGCGATCCTTGCAGTCCTGAACCGAAAAACCGGGCGGTGAAAGCTCAGACTAGCCCAACACGCCGGCGGCACCCACTACCAACTCCGGCCGCAAGCTCCAGCCGGGGCACCTTCTAGCACGCCAGGCCCCAAAAGACCCGGCAATGCAACGAAGGCGACCTATTATCGTTTATTTTTGAGCGGCTGCGACCTGAGCAGCAACTTCTGCAGCGAAATCGTCGACCTTTTTCTCGATTCCTTCACCAACCACGTACAAAACGAAGGATTTCACCGACGCACCGGCTGCTTTGAGCATGGCTTCGATGGATTGTTTGTCGTTTTTGACGAAAGGCTGGCTCAGCAGGGCCACTTCCTTGAGGTATTTGGCAACGCTGCCATCCACCATTCTGGCGACGATCTCGGGCGGCTTGCCGGACTCGGCGGCCTTCTGTTCGGCAACGCTGCGTTCCTTGGCGATCAGCTCAGGCGACACTTCGGCCGTCGACAGGGCCACCGGCTTCATAGCGGCAATGTGCATGGCAACGTCCTTGCCGACCTGATCGTCCGCACCGGTGAAATCCACCAGCACGCCGATCTTGGCGCCGTGCAGGTAAGAAGCCAGCTTGCCGGCGGTGGCGATGCGCGAAAAGCGGCGGATCGAGACGTTTTCGCCGATCTTGCCGATCAGCGCGGCGCGCACGGTTTCGACCGGCGCGCCGTCGATGGTCAGCGCCGAGATGGCGGCGACGTCGGCGGGATTGGCCGTGGCGATGAGCGCGGCGACATTGCGCGTGAAGGCGAGGAAGTCGTCATTCTTGGCGACAAAGTCGGTTTCGCAATTGACTTCGACAATCACGCCGACGCCCGCGTCGATATGGGCCGTGACCACGCCTTCGGCGGTCACGCGGCTGGCGGCCTTGCTGGCCTTGTTCCCCAGCTTGACGCGCAGCAGTTCTTCAGCGCGCTCCATGTCACCACCGGCCTCAGTGAGGGCCCTCTTGCATTCCATCATGGGCGCGTCGGTGCGTTCGCGCAGTTCCTTGACCATGCCTGCAGTAATGTCTGCCATCTTCTACTCCTGGAATTCGATTAAAAAAAAGGGGCCCCAATCAAAGGCGCCCCTCTTGCTGGTTCAGCCGGAACGACTCAGGCTGCGGTCATCAAGCGGCTTCGCTGACTTCGACGAACTCGTCGCCCGTGCCCGAAGCAGCTTCGATCACCTCGTTAAGCGAGTTGGCACGGCCTTCGAGAATCGCGTCGGCGATGCCCTTGGCGTACAGGCGGATGGCCTTGCTCGAGTCATCGTTGCCCGGAATGACGTAATCCACGGCCAGCGGGCTGTGGTTGGTGTCGACCACACCGATGATGGGCACGCCCAGCTTGGTCGCTTCGGTAATGGCACCCTTGTGATAACCGACGTCGATGACAAAAATCGCATCCGGCACGCCGCCCATGTCCTTGATGCCGCCAATGCTTTTCTGGAGTTTTTCCAGTTCGCGGGCAAACATCAGGGCTTCTTTCTTCGACAGGCGCTCAAGGCCGCCGTCGAGGGTCTGGGCTTCCATGTCTTTCAGACGCTTGATCGATGCCTTGACCGTCTTGAAGTTGGTCAGCATGCCGCCGAGCCAGCGCTGGTCAACAAAAGGCATGCCGCAACGGGCTGCTTCTTCGGCGATGATTTCACGCGCCTGACGCTTGGTGCTGACGAACAGCACGGTGCCACGGTTGGCCGACAGCGTGCGGGCATACTTGACCGCATCGTTGTACATCGCCAGCGTCTGCTCGAGGTTGATGATGTGAATCTTGTTGCGATGACCAAAAATATAGGGGGCCATCTTGGGGTTCCAGAAGCGCGTCTGGTGTCCGAAGTGGACGCCGGCTTCCAGCATTTCACGCATGGTAACTTCCATGTCAATCTCCGTTGGGGGTTAAGTCTTGAACGGGGCTGGACCAGACCCGGCCTGTGGCCGGGCTCGGCACCCTCGGTGCCCGCGTTCGCGAATTTCGGACCGTCCTGTGCACAGCATGTACACATCAACGGGTCCGCTGCCGGTCAAAATTTCCCGGACAGCCTTGAAGTATAACGGTTTTCCCTCATTTACTTCAAGTCCGACAGCATTGCCGCGTTTGCGCAGCAGCATCCGGTCACTTATGCTACCGTGTTGAACATCTCTATTGCACCCTATTGTCGTGGCTGGCCGTGGTCAGCCCGCCCCCTGTCGTCTCGCCCTACCGCCGGAAATTCATATCGTGAAAGCCACCATCAAGCTCCCCGCTGACATCGAGACCATGCGCGTCGCCGGGCGTCTTGCCTCCGAAGTGCTCGATTTCATCACGCCTTACGTCAAGCCCGGCGTCACCACCGGCGAGCTCGACAAGCTTTGCCATGACTACATGGTCGACGTGCAACACACCACTCCAGCGCCGCTCAATTATGCGCCGTCGGGATACAAGCCCTACCCCAAATCGATCTGCACCTCGGTCAACCACCAGGTCTGTCACGGCATTCCGGGTGACCGTGTCCTGAAAAACGGCGACACCGTCAACCTCGACATCACCGTCATCCATGACGGCCACCACGGCGATACCAGCCGCATGTTCTTTGTCGGCACGCCGTCGGTGCAGGCCAAACGGCTCGTCGAAATCACTTACGAATGCATGTGGCGCGGCATCCGCAAGGTCAAACCGGGCGCACATCTGGGTGACATCGGCCACGCCATTCAGCAGCACGCCGAAAAATCCGGCTTTTCAGTGGTGCGCGAATTCTGTGGCCACGGCATCGGCCGCAATTTTCACGACGACCCGCAGGTGCTGCATTACGGCAGCCCCGGCACCCTCGCCAAACTGGTGCCCGGCATGCTTTTCACCATCGAACCGATGATCAACGCCGGGCGCCGCGACATCCGTGAGTTGGGGGACGGCTGGACCATCGTCACACGCGATCACAGCCTTTCAGCGCAGTGGGAACACACCATCCTGGTGACCGATACCGGTTACGAGGTGATGACCCTGTCGGCCGGCACACCGCCGCCGCCCGCCGAAGTCTGACCGGCCCTCGCGTCCGCTGCCCGGCACCACTCAGACACCCTTCGAGCGCCACCCAAGAGCCCACCCAAACAGGCAGAACCAACGCAAGCCATGAGCGCCGTCCGTCACAAACCCGCGACTCCTGTTGAAATCCTTTCGGCCCAGGCGGCGCCTTATCGCGAAGACCTGAAAGGGCGGCGCAGCGAGGCGCTGGCGCGTTTTGCCGTGCGGCCCGACGCGCAGCGCCTGCTGCGTGATCTGGCGCGCGCGGTCGACCGCACGCTCATGCAGATCTGGCGCAGCCTGCCCCTGCCGCAGGACGCCGCCCTGCTTGCGGTCGGCGGTTATGGCCGTGGCGAACTGTTCCCGCATTCAGACGTCGACATCCTCATCCTGATGGCCGAAGAGCCGACGCCCGCCAGTCAGGCCGTGCTCGAACACATGGTGACGCTGTTTTGGGATATCGGTCTCGAACTTGGCCACAGCGTGCGCACCGAAGCCGAGTGTCTCATCGAAGCCGAGCGCGACATCACCGTGCGCACCGCCCTGCTCGAGAGCCGCCATCTGTGCGGCACACGCGCCCTGTCGGACGCCCTCGGCAAGCGCACCCGGGCAAGTCTCGATGTGCGCGGTTTTTTCCGCGCCAAAGTGCTCGAGATGCAGCAGCGCCACGCCAAGTACCAGGACACGCCCTACAGTCTCGAGCCCAACTGCAAGGAAAGCCCGGGCGGCCTGCGCGACCTGCAGGTGATCCTGTGGATCGCGCGCGCTGCCGGCCTAGGCGTTTCCTGGACCGAAATGAGCGGCCGCGGCCTGCTCATGCCCGCCGAAGCGCGCCAGTTGCGCCGCAATGAAGCGGTACTCAAGCTGGTCCGCGTGCGCCTGCATCTGGTCGCCGGCCGGCGTGAAGACCGGCTGGTGTTCGACCTGCAGAATGCGCTGGCCGAGAATTTTGGTTTTGTCGCCACACCCACACGCCGCGCCAGCGAGCTGCTCATGCAACTGTACTACTGGGCCGCCAAGATGGTGACCCAGCTCAACACCATCCTGCTGCAAAACATCGAACTGCAACTGTTCCCTGCCGAAGCCGGCGTGGCGCTGCTGCTCAACGAGCGTTTTTCCAACCTCAACGGTCTGCTCGACATGAAC
>CANJOT010000023.1 GCA_947475815.1 Burkholderiales bacterium
GACTGGCGCGCGGGGAGTAGCGCTGTGGCGAGGGGCGCCAGACACGGCCGGAAAAACTGCCGAACACCGGACCGCGCCAGTAGCGCTCTGACTGCGGTGGTGGTGTGTCCCTGAATTTGACCCGGAAGGCGATGTCGTTGGACTGTGACAGGTTGGAAATCGAGCCAGGCGCCATGTTGTCCGACAGACCGGGGCGGCCGTTCAGGGAGTCGGCCGGCATGCCCCACAAGGGACCCTGCACGCGCGGGAACAGGACAAACAGCACGACCATGAGAGGCACGGCCAGCAGGCAGAGATGCAGGGCGATCCGCAGGCGCTTGCCGTAAGACGGCTCACGTTCGCCAAAACTGGTCGAGATCAGCGACATGACCACCAGCAACAGGGCCACCAGCATGTGGCCAGCGGTGGCGATGCTCTGGGATTCAAAAAAGCTGGTCAGCAATATGAACAGGCACAGGAAAGTGACCACGAAGATGTCGCGCCGCGCGCGCATCTCGAGCAGCTTGAGGCAAAGTAATACCACCAGGTAGGCCACGCCGGCATCCTTGCCAACGAGGGTGCGAAACTGCAGCCAGATCGCGACCCCGGTAATTAATATGAGCGCCACCAGCAGCCAGCGCGCCGGCAGGCGCCTGCCCGACCATGTGATCCAGGCGCGCCAGATCAGCAGCGCCACCGCGCTGATGCTGGTCCAGACGGGCAGCACCTGCAGATGCGGCGTCAGGGTCCAGGCGACCGTGAGCAACAGCCACAGGGTGTCGCGTACCTCGCGTTCGCGGCGCGCGATGGCGCTCAAGGGCGCCAGCAGCGCGGTCGGGAGGAGGCGGCCGAGGGTGCTCACGGGCTCAGCCTTGATACAGGGCCAGCATGGCCAGACAGTGGTCGCGATGGGCTTCACCATGCGCCAGACCGGATTCCAGCGCACCCAGGCGTACGCCGTAACGCAACTGGCGGGCCTCGGCTTCCAGCACCCAGCGGGTCAGCAGCGACAGCGCCGCCTCAATGCCATAACGGCTGGGCACGTTGCTCAACTCGAGCCACAACTCCGCCGGCAGGCCGCCCTCAAACATTTTGGTCAGTCGCGTGTCATCGGCGTGACGGGCCATGGCTTTCCAGGCGATATGGCGCGGCGCGTCCCCCGCCACATAGGGCCGGATGCCGGCAAAATCTTCGCTGCCGGGACCGGAGTGGCCTTCACCACCGGGCTGGCCTCCCTGTGTTGCCGGCAGCGGCATGTCCAGTTCGGACGGTCTGGGATACACCAGACAGTCGAGTGCCGGCTGCCAATAACTCCAGGCGCGCCACAGTCCGAGCGGGAAGCGCGTTTCAAGGCGGATGCGCGGCATGATCAGGCGACCACGACGCGTGGCAGACACCGGCACGACCAGCACGGTCTCGCTGGCCGCGCTGACATCGGCACCGACCGGCGCGAGGCTGTCGTCGGCACTCAGGTTGATGGCGTAACGGTCAAAGCGCGTCTGATTGTTGAGCACCACGCGGAATTCGGCGATGGTGCCGCAATACACCGGGTCGGCGCGCGCCGGCCGCAGACGCAGGTGAGCCAGATTGCGAAAGGTGAAAATCATGCCCACCCAGGCGATGCCAACGACCATGAAGGTCAGTACATAACCGAGGCCGAGTGAATAATTGATCGACCCGAGCAGTAGCGCCAGCAGCATGCCGGCCAGCATGAAACCGGCGCCGGTGGGCACGATGAACACACGCCGCTGATTGATGAATACCTCGCCGCTTTCCGGGCCGCGCGGCTGAAAGATCTTTTTTGACAGCCGCCGGGCGAATTCGGTCTCCCGCCAGGGCCGCACGTGGAACAGCCCGCGCAGGGCCGTGCGCTGGTTCATGGCCTGCCTCAGGGGATGGCCACCGAAGCCAGCAATTGCGCCGCCAGTTCGCGGTGGCCGGCCCGTGCGCCACCCGACTGTGTACCGCGCAGGCGGTGATTGACCACCGGGATCCAGATGGCCTGCACATCTTCGGGCAGCACGTGGTTGCGGCGTGCCAGCAAGGCCCAGGCGCGCGCTGCCTGCAGCAAGGCCAGCGCACCGCGAGGGGACAGGCCTTCGGAGAGCAGCGGCGAACTGCGTGTGGCGGCGACCAGTGCCTGGATGTAATCAAGCAGCGCGGCCGACACAAACACGCGGCTGACCTCGTTTTGCAGTGCGATCAGCTGGCCGGCCGTGAGCGCCGCGGTCAGGCTGCGCAGCACCTGGCGCCTGTCCTGGCCTTCGAGCAGGGCCCGTTCGGCGCGTGCATCCGGGTAACCGAGCTCGATGCACATCAGGAAGCGGTCGAGCTGTGATTCGGGCAGCGGGTAGGTGCCGACCTGATGAAACGGATTTTGTGTGGCGATGACAAAAAAGGGCTCCGGCAGCGGCCGTGTGGTGCCGTCTACCGAAACCTGACGCTCTTCCATCGCCTCGAGCAGGGCGCTCTGGGTTTTTGGTGTGGCACGGTTAACCTCGTCGGCAAGCAGTACCTGCGCAAAGATCGGTCCGGGATGAAAAATGAAGCGCCCGGGTGTATCACCATCGTTGCCGCCACTCGTGCCGCCGCTCGTGCCACGTTCGAACACGATGACGCCGATGACATCCGCGGGCAGCAGATCGCTGGTGAACTGCACGCGCGAGAATTTGAGGCCCATGGAAATCGACAGCGCGTGCGCCAGGGTGGTCTTGCCAACCCCGGGCAGGTCTTCGATCAGCAAATGGCCGCCGGCCAGCATGCAGGCCAGACATTGGCGGATCTGGTTCTCCTTGCCAAGAATGACATTGGCGACCTGACTGGCGAGTACTTCGAGCCGGGCGCTGTCGGCCGGGCTGTTGACGAGATGCGGGGTCAAGACCTCACTCCTGAGAATGATCGTGGACGTGTCTGTTTGTAGCATAATTCCAGCATGACTGCTCCTGAACAAAGTCCGCTTGTTGCGCGTTCTGCCACGCCTGATTCCGGCAGCGTGCCGCGCCGGCCCGCGAAGGCATCCAATGTCACGGCGTATTACACGCATCGTGACTGCGCCGCGCATGAGATGGGGGCCGGCCATCCGGAGTGTCCGGAACGCCTGCATGCCATCGACGATCAGATGACCGCAAGCGGCATGAGCCAGCTGGTGGACCATCACGAAGCCGGTCTGGCCGAGGATGCTGACCTTGTGCGCGCGCACTCGGCGGCGCACGTTGAGGCCATGCGCAACCGTTCGCCGTCGCACGGTTACGCCCAGGTGGATCCCGACACGGTCATGAACCGCTTTACCCTGCGCGCGGCCCTGTGCTCCGCCGGTGCGGCGATTGCCGCGACCGACGCCGTGGTCAGCGGCGCGGCGCGCAATGCTTTCTGCTGTATCCGTCCGCCAGGGCATCACGCCGGTCGTGATTTTGGCATGGGTTTCTGTTTTTTCAACAATATTGCCGTGGCGGCACGACGCGCCCTGGACGTGCACTGTTTCGAGCGTGTGGCCGTGGTTGATTTTGATGTCCATCACGGCAACGGCACACAGGACATTTTTGCCAATGATCCGCAGGTGCTGATGGTGGGTATTTTTCAGCACCCGTTTTACCCTTACAACGGCGTTGAAAATACCGCGCCCAACATGGTCAACGTGCCGCTCAAGGCGGGCTCCGGCGGGGAGCAATTGCGCGCCGCCTTTACCGATCGCTGCTTGCCTGCGCTGGAGGCCTTCAGGCCGCAGATGATTTTTATCTCGGCCGGTTTTGATGCCCACCGGGAAGACGACATGGGCAACCTGCGCATGGTTGAAAACGACTATGCCTGGATCACCGAACGCATCATCGAAGTGGCCGACCGTTTCGCCGAAGGCCGCATTGTCAGCTGCCTGGAGGGCGGCTACAACCTTTCGGCGCTGGGTCGCAGTGTGGTCGCGCATATCAAGGCACTGGCGACCTGAAACCCGCACTGAAAGCACCTCTGCAACACTGTTTTGACCTTGTTGGAAGTGCCGGCTATTTTCCCGGCTAGGGGAATCCCCCTATAATGGAGGTTTGGCCCCACGAATTTCGCAACATCGTCGCATGAGCAATCTTCTTATCCCTGTTTTGTCAATTCGGACATTCGCATGAAAATTCTCGTTCCAGTGAAGCGCGTCGTCGACTACAACGTCAAGGTCCGGGTCAAATCCGACCAGACCGGTGTCGATATTGCCAACGTCAAGATGTCGATGAATCCCTTCGATGAAATCGCCATCGAAGAAGCCATGCGCCTCAAGGAAGCCGGTGTGGCCACCGAGGTCATTGCCGTCTCCTGCGGCGTGACGCAGTGTCAGGAAACCCTGCGCACCGCTATGGCCATCGGTGCCGACCGTGCCATCCTGGTCGAAACCGACGTTGAACTGCAGCCGCTGGCGGTGGCCAAGCTGCTCAAGGCCCTGTTCGACAAGGAACAGCCCCAGCTGATGATACTTGGCAAGCAGGCGATTGACGACGACTGCAACCAGACCGGCCAGATGCTCGCTGCGCTCGCCGGCCTGTCGCAAGCCACCTTCGCGTCCAAGGTCGTGATTGCCGACGGCCACGCCACCGTGACGCGGGAAGTCGACGGCGGTTCCGAGACGCTGTCGCTGACCCTGCCGGCCGTGGTCACCACCGACCTGCGCCTCAATGAGCCGCGCTATGTCACGCTGCCCAACATCATGAAGGCCAAGAAGAAGCAGCTCGACGTCTACAAGCCTGCCGATCTGGGTGTTGATGTCGCGCCGCGCGTCAAGACCCTCAAGGTCAGCGAGCCGCCCGCGCGCCGTGCCGGTATTCTCGTGCCCGATGTCGCCACGCTGGTCGCCAAGCTGCGCAACGAAGCCAAAGTAATCTGAGCCGCGTTGCCCGAACCCAAGATTGATTCTTTTCCTGCCCGGCAGGAATGACGGAGAACCCAATGACTGTCCTCGTAGTCGCAGAACACGATAACACCAGCATCAAGCCCGCCACCCTGAATACCGTTGCCGCTGCCTCGCAGATCGACAGCGATGTGCATGTGCTGGTGGCCGGCGCCGATTGCGCCAGCCTGGCTGAAGCCGCCGCGAAGATTGCTGGCGTCAGCAAGGTGCTGGTTGCCGAAGGCACGGCGCTGGCTGATGCCCTCGCCGAAAATCTCACCGCTCAGGTGCTCGCTCTGGCGCCCGCGTACAGCCACATTCTGTTTGCCGCTACTGCTGCAGGCAAGAACGTTGCGCCGCGTGTTGCAGCCTTGCTTGATGTGTCGCAGATTTCCGAAATCATCAGCGTGATTTCACCCGACACCTTCACGCGCACCATCTACGCCGGTGCCGCGATCGCCACCGTGCAGTCGAGCGATGCCAAGCGCGTAATCACCGTGCGCACCACCGGCTTTGATGCCGTCGCCGCGACGGGTGGCAGCGCCGCCATCGAAAAGGTCAGCGCCGTTGCCGATTCGGGCAAGTCGAGTTTCATCGGCCGTGCCGTGTCGAAGAACGACCGCCCCGAACTGACCGCCGCCAAGGTGATCGTCTCCGGTGGCCGGGGCATGGGTTCGGGCGAAGCGTTCAAGATTCTCGAGCCCTTGGCCGACAAGCTGGGCGCCGGCATGGGCGCCTCGCGCGCCGCGGTCGATGCGGGCTTTGTGCCCAACGACTGGCAGGTTGGCCAGACCGGCAAGATCGTTGCGCCGCAGTTGTACATCGCGGTTGGCATCTCCGGCGCCATCCAGCATCTGGCCGGCATGAAGGACTCCAAGGTCATCGTTGCCATCAACAAGGATGCCGAAGCACCGATCTTTGGCGTTGCCGATTATGGCCTCGTTGGTGATCTGTTTGAACTCGTGCCGCAACTGGTGGCCGAACTGGGCTGATCCCCCGCGCGCCACCCTCCCCGGGTGGCGCTGCCGGTCTGGCAGGGCGCACCGGATCATCGCGATCCTGCTCATCACGCCACTACAGTAGCGCGCAAGCGACTGATCGCCTAGCCTGGCACCGCTCCATATAAAGCCTGAAAGCTGATCGCCAGCAAGCTCATCAGCAGGGTGGTACCGCCGGCCAGAGTGAGTATGACGATGAAGACGACGGCCCAGCCCGAGTCGTTTTCGCGGCCGCTGGCCGCGTTCCATTGTGCGTCCCATTTGGCGTCGGGCGTGAGGCCGAACATCAGGGCTTCAATGAAACCGGTAAACATCGGCAGCAAGGCGATGGCCAGCAGGGGCAACCAGACGAGGGCGGCAAGCATGCCGATGGCGGTGACCCCAGAATAGGCGTATGCCGGCCAGAACCCTGTGCCGTGCAGGAAGAAACGGTGCAGACCGAGGGTGCCGCCGAGGGTGGCGAGCAGGGTGGTGAGGGTTTTGTTCTTGAATGCGGTGGATGCGTTCATGGTTTTTCTTGTCGGGGCAGGGTGATCTCGAAGGCGAGGAATTGGGTGGTTTGCATCGGGCTGAAATTGTCGTCGGAGACAAATACCAGCGTGCGTTTGCCGTTGGCCAGCGTCGGACCCCAGGTCATGCCTTCGATGTTGTCGAGGTGTGGCAGTTTGAGACTGGCAAAGTCCAATATCAGACGCTTTTTCATGGGCACTACGGTCGCGCCCGCGGCGCGCAGGCTGGCGATGTTGCTGATGTCTGTGGCCCCTTCAATGTCGGCCTCGAACAGGCGCACGCCCACGCCGTGGCCGAGCACATAACTGCGCTCGAGCACCAGCAGGCGCGTGTTCGAGAGGGCGAGTATTTCTGACACGCCGAGTTCGGCGATCAGGCCGGGAATCAGCGGCCGGGCGGGCAGCGGATCGGTGCGGTAGGCGTATTGGCCGAGCAGCGTGGTGCTCGATCGTGGTGCGCGCGTCAGATGGCTGATGCGCACGAGTGCGCCGGCCGTGCGGCTGACCGGAGGGCCGTCCTGCAGTATCGGCCCCTCCATGGACAGCCAGACCGAATCGCCGTCGGGACTCAGACTGACGCCCTCGAAAGTCAGGTTGGCGCGCGGGCCGTTCTCTGCGGTCGTCATGCGAAACATCTCGGGCAGCCTGAATTCGGCCATGAAACTGCCGTCGGTGCGCGCCTCGCGCAGGCTGGGATCGACCAGCAGGGGTTCGGAAAACCGTTCCAACAGGCTGACCGCGCGCTCGCCCTCATTGGACCATAACAGGGTGCCGCTGCGTGCATCGTAGCGGATGGCCTCGGGATCGACCATGTCGGGGGCCGGCCGGGCCGGATAGCGGCGGCCATTGGGGCGCAGCAAGGGCACGACCGATTTCAGCTCGACGCCACTGAGCCCCGATTCGTCGAGCCTGATCGTGGCGGTATAAAAGCGCGCTGGCGATTTTTCCGACCGGTCGTCGCTGATCAGGTAATAGCGTTGTTCTTTCGGATCGTAGTCAATGCCCGACAGGCCGCCCACCACGGACTCTTCAAAATGCATGCGCCAGGGCAGGCGCTGCTCGCCCAGAAAACGAAATCCCCAGACGTCGTTGCCGACGGCTGCGTCGGCCGGGCTGTCGGTCTGGTGTGCCAGTTTTGCGGTGGGCGCGGCGATCACCATTGCCGTGCCGACTCCGCCGGCAGCGGTGATCAGCAACACCAGCAGCGCGCGCACACCGAGGCGACGCAGGGGAATCAGAAGGGTGTGAGGCGCCATGAGACGTGCAGCAGTTCAGGAAGTTGTTTGATTTTAAAGCTTTATTGCAGGACCATGCGGCGCGCCTGAACGCATATATGGTTGCAGCAGGTGTCACGCACGGTTATACTAGCGGGCTTTTCACCGTACTGACACCGAATCCAGAAGGTTCTACCATGGTTATTCTCCGACTTTCCCGAGGCGGCGCCAAAAAGCGTCCCTTTTACAACATCGTTGCCACTGATTCGCGCAATCGCCGCGACGGTCGCTTCATTGAACGCGTGGGCTTCTACAACCCGGTGGCTTCGGGTGCAGAAGACGGCCTGCGCATTTCGCTTGAGCGCGTCAAGCACTGGCAAGATGCCGGCGCGCAACTGTCGCCCGCCGTGGCCCGTCTGGTCAAGGATTTTGCCAGGAAGCAAACGCCCGCTGCTGCCTGAGTGGTGCGGTTACACAATAATGCCGGAATTCAGCGCCGGATGAGCAGTGTCCATGACTGACACCGGTGCTGGCGAGCAGATTCCTGCCGATCTTGTGGTGGTAGGGCGGGTTGGCGAGGCTTACGGTCTCAAGGGTGCTGTACATATCATCCCTTATTCGCCGGACGCCTCGGCATTGCTGGCGGCGCGCGAGTGGTGGCTGGAAGGCCCCGGCAAGCTTGTTTTGCGCAGTGTCGATGTCTTCAGCGCCAAAGCGCATGGCGGCGATGGCGTGGTGGCGCAGCTGGTTGGTGTGGCCGACCGCGATGCCGCCGTGAAACTCAGGGGTGCGCAGGTGCAGGTGCCGCGCAGCCGGTTTCCGGCACTGGCCGATGACGAATATTACTGGGCCGATCTGATCGGCCTCGAGGTGGTCAACGAAGCCGGCGTCTCACTCGGCCGCGTGACCGGCCTGAGTGAAAATGCCGCGCATGCGGTGCTGGAAGTCGAAGGCTTGGGCGCGGATGGCAAACCGCTTGAGCGGCTGATTCCCTTCGTTGGTGTGTACGTGAAAACGGTGGACCGCGCTGCTGGCCGGGTGCTGGTGGACTGGGGTCTGGATTATTGAATTTGCATTGAAGTTTGCGCGGGAGTCGGTGCATGCGTTTTGATGTCATTACGCTGTTTCCGGCGATGTTCGCAGCCATCACCGAATGGGGGGTGACGCGACGGGCCTGCGAGGAAGGGCGGTTTGGCCTGACGACGTGGAATCCGCGTGATTTCACCACCGACAACTACCGCACAGTAGATGACCGTCCCTACGGGGGCGGGCCGGGCATGGTGATGCTGGCCGAGCCGCTTGAAAAAGCGATCGGCGCAGCGCGCGCGGCACAGCAGCAGGCTGGATTGCAGGCGCCGCGGGTGGTCTTGATGTCACCCCAGGGCAAACCGCTCACGCACGAACGCGTGATGGGTCTGGCCGGCGAGCCCGGGCTGGTGTTGTTGTGCGGGCGCTATGAAGCGGTCGACGAGCGCCTGATTACGCGCTGTGTCGATGAGGAAATCAGCCTCGGCGATTTTGTGCTGTCGGGCGGCGAGATTGCCGCCATGGCGCTGATCGACGCGGTGGTCAGGCAGTTGCCTGGCGTGCTTGGTGATGCGGAGTCGGCGCCGCAGGATTCGTTTGCCGATGTCGGGCAGGGCGGTTTGCTGGATTGTTCGCATTACACCCGGCCGGAGGTGTATGCCGGTCTGGAAGTGCCGCAGGTGCTGATGTCGGGTCATCATGCCAACATCGTGCTCTGGCGGCGCCAGCAGGCCTTGCGCAACACGCTGGCCAAGCGGCCCGATCTGATTGAGCGTGCGCGGCGCGCCGGCAGCTTGTCAAAGCAGGATGAAAAGTTTTTGAGTGGCTTGCCGCGCGGCGACGCGCAACAGGCCACTTGATGGCAGTAGCGGGACAGTTCCCGTCAGTAGCACCGGATGGCATGGCGCCGTTGTTGGCCTCATGTTCGAACAACCCCATCCTCTGCGCGGCATAGAATTCATACAGGCCGTTGCACGATGGTTACAGGAGTTTCATATGGATCTGATCGCAATCCTCGAGCAGGAAGAAATCGCCCGTCTGGGCAAGAAAATCCCCGAATTCGCACCGGGCGATACCGTCATCGTCAGCGTCAACGTGGTTGAAGGCACGCGCAAGCGCGTCCAGGCTTACGAAGGCGTCGTTATCGCCAAGCGCAACCGTGGCCTCAATTCGAGCTTCATCGTTCGCAAAATCTCGAACGGCGAGGGTGTCGAGCGGACCTTCCAGTCCTACTCGCCGGCCATCGCCAGCATCGAAGTGAAGCGTCGAGGCGACGTTCGTCGCGCCAAGCTGTATTATCTGCGTGAGCGTTCCGGCAAGTCGGCACGGATCCGCGAAAAGCTGCAGCTCAAGAATCGCAAGCCCGAAGCGTCCTGACCGCTGCTTTGATTCGCAGGAAAAGCGCGCAGATCGTCCGGCGCGCTTTTTTTGTTTGCAAGGCAGGTATTGAATACCCAGCGGTACTGACCCACAGTATTGTCGGACAGAAGTTTTCGACCCGAACCAGGTGAGCACAAAACCCGTGAGCCAACAACGCTACGCCCGCATCGTCGATCCCATGGCCTCCATCCTTCTCGGTCCCGGGGAGGGGCGGGCCATTGACCCGCGCCGCCTGACGCCGGCAGGCGTACGCGCCAGCTTTGGCATCAAGACTGACTGGGTGCCGGAGATGAGCGACGAGCAGCGCGATCGCTGGGATGGCCTGACCGAGTTCACCGAGATGCGTTCTGCCGCCGTGCTCATTCCGCTGGTCGAGCGTGACCACGGCCTGAGCCTGCTGCTCACGCAGCGCACCGCCCACCTCAGCGCGCATGGCGGACAGATCAGTTTTCCGGGCGGCCGCGTTGAAAAACACGACAGTAGCCCGGTCGATACGGCCCTGCGTGAGACCGAGGAAGAAATCGGCCTGGCACGCCGTCACATTGAGACGGTGGGTAGCCTGCCTGACTACCTGACGACGAGTGGTTTTCGCGTCACCCCGGTCGTCAGCCTGATCCGGCCGCCGTTTGATCTCAAGCGGGACGAGGGCGAAGTCGCTGAAATCTTTGAAGTGCCGCTGGTCCACCTGATGGATCCGGGCAACCACCAGACCCGTTCGATCGACCTCGAAACCGGCACGCGCACGTTTTACAGCATGCCCTATGAGCGCCATTTCATCTGGGGTGCAACGGCAGGCATGTTGCGTAACTTCTACAGCTTCCTGAACGTCCACCTGCCCCATCCCTGAGTTCCACGGCCACACCGGCTGCACGGGTTAGAATGCCATTGTCCCGAACCGATAAAGAGCGACTGACATGGGTTTTTTTTCGCTGATCGTGGCCTTGCTGCTGGAGCAGGCGCGGCCGCTGCAGGCCGCCAACCCGGTCTACGCCGCCGTGCGCGCCTACGCCGACCTGGTCGAGCGCAATTTCAATGCCGGCGAAAAACAGCATGGCATCATCGGCTGGCTGGTGACCGCGTT
The DNA here is from genome assembly GCA_947475815.1 of Burkholderiales bacterium. Classification (GTDB taxonomy): domain Bacteria; phylum Pseudomonadota; class Gammaproteobacteria; order Burkholderiales; family Burkholderiaceae_D; genus CANJOT01. The sequence goes on from CANJOT010000023.1 coordinate 11,049, forward strand.
GCCTCTGACGCTGGCGAGCTGGGGCCTCTTCGAACTGCTGAGCCTGATGCACCCCGTATTGGGCGTGGCCTGGACTGTTCTGGTGCTCTACGCCACCCTCGGGTTTCGCCAGTTCAGCCATCATTTCACTGACATTCAGCTGGCACTGGCCAACAATGATCTCGACGAAGCGCGCCGCGTGCTGGAGCAATGGAAGCGTGCTGAGCAGCCCGATTTTTCGGCTGCCGAACTGGATCAGGCCGAGGTCTGCCGGCTCGCCATCGAAGAGGCGCTGGTGGCATCACACCGTCATGTGTTTGGTGTCTTTTTCTGGTTTGTGTTGTTGCCCGGCCCTGCCGGGGCGGTGCTGTATCGCCTGTCCGACTACATTGCGCGCAAATGGAATGAATCGGATGCCTTGCGCGGCGAGCCCTTTGGTCTGGTGGGGCGGCGTGCGTTTGAGCTGGTCGACTGGCTGCCGGTGCGCCTGACGGCGATCGGGTTTGCCGTGGTCGGCAATTTCGAGGATGCGGTGTTCTGTTGGCGCAACAATGCCGCGCAGTGGGTCGATGCGCAGCGCGGCATTATCATCGCCGCGGGTGCCGGTGCGCTCGGGGTCCGTCTGGGCGAGCCGCAAAACCTTATCCTGGTGACTGAGCCCTCCGACCCGCTGGGCGACGCTCTGGGCAGCCCGGGTGAGCCGCTGCAGGGCGTTGAAGCCAGTCCGGCTGCCTTGCGCAGCACAGTTGGCCTGGTCTGGCGCTCGCTGGTCTTGTGGATGGTCCTGTTGCTGCTGCTGTCGGTGGCCGGACTGATTGGCTGAGGGTCGGCATGGCGTTTTTTGCCTGCGCGGAGTTGCGCCTGCTGGGGTAAGATTAAAACCCGGGTAGCAATCGGCGGTATTGCCTGTGGGGCAGGCCCGTCCGGATGCGGCACGAGCCCGGTGCTTTTTTGGAAAGCGGGACAACCATGCCAGTGATATTGGTCGCCAATCCCAAGGGCGGGGTCGGCAAGAGCACGATTTCTACCAACCTCTCGGGGTATTTCGCCGCCCAGGGTCACAAGACCATGCTGGGCGACACGGACAGGCAGGAATCGGCGCGCAACTGGCTGAAATTGCGGCCGGAGGCGGTCCGCCGCATCGAAAGCTGGGATGCCGACGACAGCGGCAAAGTGCGTGCCCCCAAGGGCGTCAGTCACGCCGTACTCGACACGCCGGCCGGCCTGCACGGTAAACGTCTTGACCATCTGCTCAGGATTGCCGACAAGGTGGTGGTGCCCCTGCAGCCCTCCATGTTCGACATTCTCGCTACGCGTGATTTTCTTGCCGAACTGACCGAGCGCGGTGCTCAGGGTGGCCCGCAGGTTGCAGTGGTCGGCATGCGCGTGGATGCGCGCACCCGCGCTGCGGACCAGTTGCAGCGTTTTGTTGAAAGCCTGTCGCTGCCGGTGCTGGGTTACCTGCGTGATACCCAGAATTATGTGCAGCTGGCCGCCCACGGACTGACGCTCTGGGACGTGGCGCCCGCGCGGGTGGAAAAAGACCTGCGGCAATGGCAGGTGCTGACCGACTGGGCCTCGCGCTAGGCGGAGCTCAGGGGGCGGCGCGCGCCGCGTCGATGGCGCGGCACAGTTGTTCGGCCCCCTCGGCGATACGCACCGTATGGCGCGTGATCAGGGCGGCGTCGAGCACCAGCAGGCCCTGATGTTTGATCGCTGGCAGGCTGGGCCAGCGTTTCCAGATGGCCAGACTGGCGGCGTCTCCGCCTTCCGCAGCGCCACCAACGATCAGCCGTGGCGCAGCGGCCAGCACCGCTTCGGTACTGACGGTCGGGCCGGGGCTGAGCAGGCTGGAGAAGATATTGCGGCCGCCGCACAGATTGAGTACGTCGGTGATGACATGGGGCCCGCCAACAGTCATCAGCGGTTGCGGCCAGACCTGGTAAAACACCTTGACGGGGCTGCGCTGCGCGTAAGTCTGGCGCAGGCGCGCAATGCGGCCACGGAAATCGCCGGCGACCTGCCGGGCCAGATCGGCATGGCCGCTCAACTGGCCAAAGCGCTCGACCGAGCGCGCTACATCTTCCAGTGTCGCTGGTTCGCTGCGGTAGACCGGAATGCCCAGACTTTCGATGCGTTCCACCTGTGCCGTGCTGTTGCCGCTGCTCCAGGCAATGACCAGATCGGGCTTGAGGGCGGCGATGCGCTCGAGGTCGAGGCCATAGGCGCCACCGATGCGCGGCAGGCGGCGTGCGGCCGCCGGATAGTCGCTGAACTCGATCACGCCGACCACCTGCGCGCCCGCACCGGCACTGAACAGCAACTCGGTGATGTGCGGCGCCAGGCTGACGATGCGTTGTGCCGGCCGGGTCAGCACAAGCGTGCGGCCGCTGTCGTCCGTAACGGTCTGGGCGTGCGCTGCGCCGGCTGCCCACGCCGGCAGCAGCAGCCCAGCGGTGAGCCGCAGCAGGGCTCGCCGCAGGTTGAAGCCCGGGCGCGACGGCATGTGCTGCATGGACCTTATTTCAGGCCCAGCACATCCTGCATGTCATACAGCCCGCGTTCCCGTCCGGCCAGAAAACGCGCGGCGCGCAGGCTGCCCTGCACGTAGGTGGCGCGGCTGGACGAGCGGTGGGTAATCTCGATGCGCTCGCCGGTGCCGGCAAACAGCACGGTATGGTCACCGACGATGTCGCCGCCGCGTATGGTGGAAAAGCCGATGGTCGAGGGATCACGTTCCCCCGTCACCCCCTCACGGCCGTAGATGGCGACCTTGTCGAGCTCGCGACCGAGCGCTTGGGCGACCACTTCGCCCATTTTCAGGGCCGTGCCGGAAGGCGCATCCACCTTGTGACGGTGATGCGCCTCGATGATTTCAATGTCAAAGCCGGTGTTGAAAATGGCGGCGGCGACTTCGAGCAGCTTGAACACGGCATTGACGCCGACGCTCATGTTGGGTGCAAACACAATGCCGGTATGCGCGCCGGCCGCAGCGATGGCTGCCTTGCCGGCATCATCAAAACCGGTGGTGCCAATGACCAGTCGCACACCGTTTGCCGCGCAGGCCTGCAGGTGGCGCAAGCTGCCTTCCGGTCGGGTGAAGTCGATCAGCACCTCGGCGTTGGCCAGACCAGCTTGCAGATCGTCGGTGATCAGGATGCCGGTGCTGTGGCCGAGGAACTCGCCGGCATCATGGCCGACCAGGGCCGAGCCCGGTGCATCGAGGGCGCCGGCGAGGGCGAAATCGGCGTCAGCAAGGATGCCTTCGATCAACATGCGGCCCATGCGCCCCGAGGCGCCGGCCACGGCGATGCGATGTGCCATGGTGAATTGTTCCAGTAGGTGTTGGAGGGGGAGTCACCGGGACCGGCCTGGTCGGGTCGGTCCGGCTTGTTGCGTATTTAGAACGCCCGGGGGGGTGGTGAGGCCGGTGCTTCCACCGTCGTGCCGACCTTCTGGTCGAATTCTTTTTCACTCGGCAGCGGGTCGCCACCAAACGATTTGACGCGATTGGATTCAAACAGCACGGTGTAGTTGCGCCGTTCGATTTCGCCGCCACGTTTTTGCATGGTGTAGGGGTAGTCCCAGCGGTCGGCATGGAAGACGTCAGTGACCGGCGGCGAGCCGAGTACAAAACGCACCTGTTCACGCGTCATGCCGGGTTTGAGTTGCGCCGCCATTTCCTGCGTCAGGACGGCACCCTGCTGGATGTCGATGCGGTAGACCCAGGCGAAGTTCGGCGTCAGGTTGGGCAACACGTTGGACATTGCGTTGCAACCGGCCAGCAGGACGAGCCCGAACAGGGGCAGTCGAGCCAGTATGCGCAGACAACTGCCAAATTGTTGGGTGGTTTCAGCTGAAAAGGGTTCGCGATGGTCCATGGATTGCAGTTTAATTTTGGGATATCGCATATGATAGTCCTATCCGTGCGATGCCCCAAGTCCGATGTACTGGCGATTTTTGTGGTCCATCGATCGCATGCTCTGAATTACTCTGGTTTACACTCAAAATCCATGTCCAATTCCAGCGAACTGAAGACCATCGGTCTGAAGGCGACCTTGCCACGCCTGAAAATCCTCGAGATTTTTCAGGGCAGCGATCAGCGCCACATGAGTGCCGAGGACGTCTATCGGCAACTTCTGGGCGAACACGTCGATATCGGTCTGGCGACGGTGTACCGCGTGCTCACGCAATTTGAGCAGGCGGGCCTGCTGGCGCGCAATCATTTCGACAACGGCAAGGCGGTTTTTGAACTCAACCATGGCACGCACCACGACCACCTCGTGTGTGTGGTGTGCGGCCGCGTCGAGGAATTTTTTGATTCCGAGATCGAGCAGCGCCAGCAGACCATCGCCAAGGACCACGGCTTCATCTTGCAGGATCATGCGCTCAGCCTCTACGGCACCTGCACGCGCCCCGAGTGTTCGGGGCGTACCCGCCCGCTCTGAACGCCGGTTTCAGCCCGCCAGCGCGAGCAGTTCACGCGCGTGCTTGCGGGTGGTGCTGGTGATGTCGATGCCGCCGAGCATGCGGGCGATCTCGTCGACGCGTGCATTGCCGGTCAGTGGCGTGATGCGACTGAGGGTTTCACCGCTCAGGGTTTCCTTGCTCACTGCAAAATGGCCATCGCCCTGTGCCGCGACCTGCGGCAGGTGCGTCACGCACAGGACCTGACGCATGCGTCCCAGTTGACGCAGCAGGCGCCCGACCACTTCGGCGACCGCACCACCGATACCGCTGTCGACTTCGTCAAAGATCAGCGTCGGCACGGTGGAGGCTGCGCTGGCGATGACCGAGATGGCCAGACTGATACGCGCTAACTCTCCCCCGGATGCAACCTTGGCCAGCGGCCGCAGCGGCGCGCCCGGGTGCGCTGCGACCAGAAATTCGATCTGTTCCAGACCGTGGGCCGAGGGTTCGCAAGGGTTCAGGGCGATCTTGAATTGCCCGCCGCTCATGTTCAGGGACTGCATGCCCTCGGTGACTGCGGCCGACAGCGCGGCCGCCGCCTTGGCGCGTGCCTTGCCCAGGCTAGTTGCTGCTTTGCGCCAGCTGGCTTGCGCGGCCTGTTCGGCTTCGTTCAGGGCGTCAAGGTCGGTCGCGCCCTGCAGGGCGGCCAGACGCGTGGACAGGCTGTCCAGTTCTGCGGCAAGGGCATCGGGCGCCAGCCGGAATTTGCGCGCCGTTGAGTGAATGGCGTCAATGCGCTGTTCCACCTGCGCCAGACGCTCGGGGTCGAGTTCGACCTCGGAGAGGTAATCGTTGAGGCCGTAGACGGCATCCTGAATCTGGATCTGCGCGGGTTCGAGGCTCTCGAGGATGGCTTTGAGCGCCGGGTCGACTTCGCCAAGATGGCGCAATTTGTGGATGATGGCCGCCAGCCGTTCCTGGATGGCGCCATCGGCCTCTGACAGGCTGGTGACCGCCTGCTGTGCGCCTTCGATCAGGCTGGCGGCGTGGGCCAGGCGCTGGTGTTCCTGCTGGATGCTGTCCCATTCGCCGGGCTTGAGGCCAAGGCGACTCAGTTCCTCGACCTGCCATTCGAGCCGTTCGCGTTCGACCTCGAGACCACGGGCGTCGGATTCAATACGCTTGCGCTGGGCGATGATCTTTTGCCAGTCCGTCCAGAATTCGGTCAGGGCGCGCGCCTCGGCGCTCAGGCCAGCCTGTTCGTCGAGCAGACGGCGCTGGGCATCCGTGCGCAACAGCAACTGGTGGGCGTGCTGGCCGTGGATGTCAACCAGCATGTCGCCGAGTTCGCGCAGTTGTGTGAGGGTGGCTGGCATGCCGTTGATCCAGGCTTTGGGCCGGCCGCTGCCATCGACCACGCGGCGCAGGATGACGGCGTCCTGCGCATCCAGCTCCTGGGTCGCCAGCCAGGCTTCGGTTTGCGGCGTGGTGGCAAATTCGGCGATGATTTCGGCCCGCGCCGCGGCTTGGGGGGTGCCGTGACCACGCACCATGCTGACATCGGCGCGTTCGCCCAGAGTCAGGCCGATGGCGTCGAGCAGGATCGACTTGCCCGCGCCAGTCTCGCCGGACAGTACCGAAAAACTGGCGTTGAATTCAAGTTCGAGCGTATCCACAATGACGAAGTCGCGGATGGTCAGGGCGCGCAGCATGCCGGGCCCTAGTGCGAGTGGGTCGGTTTGCCGTCGCGCACGGCCGGATATTCATTCCAGCGCAGTTTTTCGCGGAGCGTGGCAAAGTAGCTGTAGCCGACCGGGTGCAGGAAATGGATGGACCTTGGCGCGCGTTCGACCGACACTCGATCGCCGTGCTGCAGCGCTGTGAAAGACTGCATGTCGAAATTGACGCTGACCTCGCGTCCGCCGGTGATGGTGATGTCGATGCGGCTGGTATCGGGCAGCACGATCGGCCGGTTCGAGAGCGAATGCGGTGCGATCGGCACCAGCACGACGCCGGGCAGGCGCGGGTGCAGGATCGGGCCCGCTGAGGACAGCGCATAAGCGGTTGAGCCAGTCGGCGTGGCGATGATCAGGCCATCGGAGCGCTGGCTGTACATGAAGCGGCCATCGACGTCGACGCGCAACTCGACCATGCCCGAGACGGCGCCGCGCGACACCACGACATCGTTGAGGGCGAGTGCCTCGCAGATCATGGATTCGCCGCGCCAGACGCGGGCTATGAGCAGATGGCGTTCTTCGCTTTCATACTGGCCAGTAAGCATCTCGGCCAGCACGTGGGTCTTGTCGAGGGCGATGTCGGTCATGAAACCAAGCCGACCGTGATTGATGCCGATCAGGGGCACCTTGAATGGCGCAAGCTGGCGGGCAATGCCCAGCATGGTGCCGTCGCCGCCGAGCACGATGGCAGCCTGGGCTGCCGTGCCGATCTGCGTGACCGACATCACGGGCCACGGTGGCTGCTCAAACGCCTTGGCGGTTTCTTCCTCAATCACCGCGGTGTGGCCGGCCGCGCTGACGATGGCGGCGATGGCGGCGAGCGCATCGGCGATGCCCTCTGCCTGGTATTTGCCGATGATGGCAATGGTCATGGGCGTGAAGCTGCGGGCGGGGGGAATGGGCGACATGGTGCGATTATGCAGGATTCGGCTACATCGGTAATGCGGCAACGCCACATATCGACGCCCGGGGTGTGGCTAAAACGGCACGCGGGGAGCTTGTTCCCGCGGTGAACCGCAATCACCGGGCATTTGTCATCATCCTGTCGCCACGGACACGGGTTGCGCATTAGAATACGTCCATGCTTGATCATCGCGCCCAATTACTGCTCCGGACCCTGATAGAGCGTTATATCGCCGACGGCCAGCCGGTTGGCTCGCGCGTGCTCTCGAAGTTCTCGGGGCTCGAACTGTCACCGGCAACGATCCGCAACGTCATGGCCGATCTCGAGGAGATGGGCTTTATCTCCAGCCCGCACACCTCAGCCGGGCGCGTGCCGACACCGCGCGGTTATCGTTTTTTTGTCGATACCCTGCTCACTGTGGGGCAGGGCGAGTCGGCCGAGTCGGCCCTGTTTCACGGCCAGATCGAAGGCCAGATCGATGTCAAGATCAAACCCGACCAGCCGCAGCGCGTCATTTCGGCGGCGGCGTCAGCACTGTCGAGCCTGTCGCAGTTTGCCGGTGTGGTCATGACGCCGCGGCGCGCCTCGGCCTTTCGCCATATTGAATTTCTCAAGCTGTCGGAGTCGCGCGTGCTGCTCATCATCGTGTCTCCGGACGGTGATGTACAGAACCGCATCCTGTTCGTCGATCGTGTTTACAGCTCCAGCGAACTGATCGAGGCGGCCAATTTTTTCAACCATCATTACGCCGGCCTGAGTTTTTCCGAAGTGCGCCGTCGTCTGCATCAAGACCTGCAGGAACTGCGGGGCCAGATGTCGGGCCTGATGCAGGCCGCGCTCGAGGCCGGGTCGGACGCCATGTCCGAGTCGGGCGAGCAGGTGGTCATTTCCGGCGAACGCAATCTGCTGGAAATCTCCGACCTGTCGGCCAACATGGACAAGCTGCGCCAGCTGTTTGCCATGTTTGACCAAAAGACGGGACTGCTGCAACTGCTCGACGTCAGCACGCGCGCCCACGGTGTGCAGATCTACATTGGCGGCGAATCGCAGCTGGTGCCGATGGACGACATGTCGGTCATCACCGCGCCCTACCGGGTCGACGGCCAGATTGTTGGTACGCTGGGCGTGATCGGACCCACCCGCATGGCCTACGAACGGGTCATACCGATCGTCGATATCACGGCAAAACTGCTCTCGAACGCGCTCAGTCAGCACTGATTTCGCGGTTTTTGTGATTTTCTGTCTCTGGCAACGGACCGAAACCACCTGAATCGGGCACAATGGCGATCTTTTTGGTCGTGTCCTTCCTGTTTTCAACCATTCCCCCCGAGTGAACATGCGATTTCGTCGTGAACCTCCCCATGTCCATGGCAGCAGCGCGCCGCGCACCGCCGTGTTGCTGGTCAATCTGGGCACGCCTGAGGCCGCCACGGCGCCGGCGGTGCGGACTTACCTGCGCGAGTTTCTGTCCGATCCGCGCGTGGTCGAGATCCCGCGTCTGATTTGGTGGTGCATCCTCAACGGCATCATTTTGCCGATCCGCTCGTCGCGCTCGGCCGCCAAGTACGCTCTGATCTGGGGCAAGGATGGTTCGCCGCTGAAGGTGTTTACCGCCGCCCAGGCCAAGCTGCTCGGCGGCCTTTTGGGTGAGCGCGGCCTGTTTCCGGTGGTCGATTACGCCATGCGCTACGGCAGTCCGGCGCTGGCCGACCAGCTTGATGCGCTCAAGGCGGCCAACGTCGGCCGCATTCTGATCCTGCCGCTTTATCCACAGTACTCGGCCACCACCACGGCGTCGACCAACGATGCCGTCAGCGCCTGGGCGAGTGGCATCCGCAATCAGCCGGAACTGCGTTTTGTGCGTGGTTATCACGATCATCCGGCCTACATCAAGGCGCTCGCCGCGCGCGTGCGTGCCACCTGGGATGTGCAGGGCCGCCCGCCGGGCAGCACGCTGCTGCTCAGTTTTCATGGCGTGCCCAAACGCACCCTGATGCTGGGCGACCCCTATCATTGCGAATGCCTGAAGACCGGCCGCCTGCTCGGCGAGGCCCTCGGGCTCACCGGTGACGAGGTGGTCATCAGTTTTCAGTCGCGGTTTGGCAAGGCGGAGTGGCTCAGACCCTATACCACCGTCATGCTCGAAGAGTTGGGCCGCAAAGGGGGCTCGGTCGATGTGTTCTGTCCCGGTTTCTCGGCCGACTGCCTGGAAACGCTGGAAGAAATTGCCCTCGAGGGCAAACAGATTTTCCTGAACGCCGGTGGCAAGGAATTCCGCTTCATCCCCTGCATGAACGACCATCCCGCCTGGATCGCCGGGCTGGCAGACATCGCCGTGCAACATCTGCAGGGCTGGCCGCTGGCGGCGCCGGCGGTCGATGGGGTGGCCGATGAGGCGCAGCGCCAGCGCGCGCTTGAACGGGGCGCCAGCACTTGAATTCGCTCCGTCCGGCCCCATCAATCAAGCAGTCAGTATTTGTTCGAATTTGTTGAAACAGTACGGAGAACCCCATGCAAGACCAGCGTCCCGAACAACCAGATCCCTTGAAAGCCGCCGCGAGCGAGGCTGCCAGTCCGGATACCCAAGCCACCAACGAATCCGTTGACGCCGATCCCATGGCCAGCCTCGCCACCGACCTCGCCACCGCCCAGGGCAAGGTGCAGGAGTTGCAGGACGCCTTCCTGCGCGCCAAGGCGGATGCCGAAAACATTCGCCGCCGCAGTCAGGAAGACATCAGCAAGGCGCACAAGTACGGCATCGAGAATTTTGCCGAAAGCCTGGTACCGGTGATGGACAGCCTCAATGCCGCTCTGGCGGTGGACAACGCCACGCTCGACAGTTACCGCGAAGGCATCGAGATCACCAAACGTCAGCTGAGCGCCGCATTTGAAAAAAACCGCCTGCTCGAGATCGACCCGGCCGGCGAGAAGTTCGATCCGCACAAACACCAGGCCATTTCGATGCTGCCTTCCGAGACCGTGGCCCCGGGCCACATTATTTCGGTGCTGCAAAAGGGTTACCTGATCGCCGAACGCGTGTTGCGTCCGGCGTTGGTGGTGGTATCACAGTCATAACTTCACAGTCATAACTTCGCAGTCATCACTTCGCAGTCATCACTTCGCAGTCATCACTTCGCCGTCATGACTTCACAGTCAGGATTCTGCAGCCTGACGCGGCTGACCCGCCAAAAATTCGGAAGACCCCTTGAAAAGCAAGGGTATTCCTCCAACTACTAGTTAGTCACGGATTCAAGTCCAATCTTTTAATTCGTCGCGCGCTGCGCGGCACACCAGTCAGGAGAACAGCATGGGCAAAATCATCGGTATCGACTTGGGAACCACCAATTCCTGCGTCGCGGTCATGGAAGGCGGCGTCCCCAAGGTCATTGAGAATAGTGAAGGCGGGCGTACCACGCCGTCGATCGTTGCGTATGCCGACGGTGGCGAAATTCTCGTTGGCGCGGCTGCCAAGCGCCAGGCTGTGACCAATTCCAAGAACACGCTGTCGGCCGTCAAGCGCCTGATCGGCCGTCGTTTCGAGGAAAAGGAAGTCCAGAAAGATATCCATCTGATGCCCTATGCCATCGTCAAGGCCGACAACGGCGACGCCTGGGTGCAGGTCAAGCGTGGCGATGTGATGGAAAAACTGGCTCCGCCGCAAGTTTCGGCTGAAGTGCTGCGCAAGATGAAGAAGACCGCCGAAGACTATCTCGGCGAAGAAGTGACGGAAGCCGTCATCACCGTGCCGGCCTACTTTAATGACAGCCAGCGTCAGGCCACCAAGGATGCCGGTCGCATCGCCGGCCTGGACGTCAAGCGCATTATCAACGAACCGACTGCGGCCGCGCTGGCTTTCGGCATGGACAAACAGGGCAAGGGCGACAGCAAAATCGCCGTCTATGACCTGGGTGGCGGCACCTTCGACATCTCGATCATCGAACTGGCCGATGTCGATGGCGAAAAACAGTTTGAAGTGCTCTCGACCAACGGCGACACCTTTCTCGGTGGCGAAGACTTCGACCAGCGCATCATCGAACACATCATCAGCGAGTTCAAGAAGGAGCAAGGCGTTGACCTGTCCAAGGACGGTCTGGCCTTGCAACGCCTCAAAGACGCCGCCGAAAAAGCCAAGATCGAACTGTCGTCAGCGCAGCAGACCGAAATCAACCTGCCCTACATCACCGCCGATGCCTCGGGTCCGAAGCACCTTAACCTGAAGATCACGCGCGCCAAGCTGGAAGCGCTGGTCGAAGACCTGATCGAGCGCACCATCGCGCCGTGCCGCATTGCCATTCAGGATGCCGGCGTCAAGGTCGGTGATATCGACGAGATCATTCTCGTCGGTGGCATGACGCGCATGCCCAAGGTGCAGGAAAAGGTACGCGAGTTCTTTGGCCGCGATCCGCGCAAGGACGTCAACCCGGACGAAGCGGTTGCCGTGGGTGCCTGTATCCAGGGTGGCGTGCTGCAGGGCGACGTCAAGGATGTGCTGCTGCTCGACGTCACGCCGCTGTCGCTCGGCATCGAGACCATGGGCGGCGTCATGACCAAGATGATCAAGAAGAACACCACGATCCCGACCAAGTTCTCGCAGGTGTTCTCGACGGCGGACGACAATCAGGCTGCCGTGACCATCAAGGTCTACCAGGGCGAACGTGAAGTGGCTGCCGGCAACAAGGGCCTGGGTGAATTCAACCTCGAGGGTATCCCGCCGGCATCGCGCGGCACGCCGCAGATCGAAGTGACTTTCGACATCGACGCCAACGGCATTTTGCACGTCGGCGCGAAGGACAAGTCGACCGGCAAGGAAAACAAGATCACCATCAAGGCGAACTCCGGTTTGTCCGAGGCCGAGATCGACCAGATGGTCAAGGACGCCGAACTCAACGCCGAGGAAGATCATCGTCAGATTGAACTGGTGACCGCACGCAACAACGCCGACGGCCTGATCCATTCGGTCAAGAAGTCACTCGCCGAGTATGGCGACAAGATCGATGCGGCAGAAAAGACCGCCATCGAAGCTGCCATCAAGGAAGCCGAGGAAGTGGTGCAATCGGCGTCGGCCGACAAGGCTGCCATCGACGCCAAGACCGAGGCCCTGATGACGGTGTCGCAAAAACTTGGTGAAAAAATGTACGCCGATGCGCAGGCAGCCAGTGCGGCCGCCGGCGCGGCGGGTGCACAGGCCGAAGCTAAGCCGGCCGACGATAATGTCGTCGATGCCGACTTCAAGGAAGTCAAACGCGGTTGATGGCGGGCGGTTGAAGGCGACGGGGTGGACGCTGGCTCAGTGACACCAGTCTGACGAGGTACAGCAATGCAGTAGCCTGACCGACCGGTGCGAGGCCGCGAAGTGCGCAGGGAGCAAAAATGCTCTTTGCGCACTTCGCGGCTTTGCGCTGACCGGCAGCCGAAAAAGCATGGAAAGGTTTTGACACGACATCATGGCCAAACGCGACTATTACGAAGTCCTCGGACTGGCAAAGAACTCGACCGAAGAAGAGATCAAGAAGGCTTATCGCAAACTTGCGATGAAGCACCATCCTGACCGCAATCCGGACAACAAGGGCGCCGAAGACAAGTTCAAGGAGGTCAAGGAAGCCTACGAGATGTTGTCGGATGCCGAAAAGCGCGCCGCCTACGATCGTTATGGTCACGCCGGCGTTGATCCGAACATGGCGGCAGGCGCGGGGGGTGGGCAGGGTTTTGGCGGCGGGTTTGGGGACGCCTTCGGCGACATTTTCGGCGACATTTTCGGCGGCAACCGGGGCGGCGCCGGGGCCCGTCAGGGCGGCGGTGCCCAGGTCTATCGCGGTGCCGACCTGCGCTACAACATGGAGGTGACGCTCGAGCAGGCGGCACACGGCTTTGAAACCCAGATTCGCGTGCCCAGCTGGGAAACCTGCGAGATCTGCCGCGGCAACGGTGCCAAGCCCGGTACCAAGCCGAGCGCCTGCCCAACCTGTAACGGCAGCGGTGCGGTGCGCATGCAGCAGGGTTTTTTTTCGATCCAGCAAACCTGCCCGAAGTGTCATGGTTCGGGCAGCATCATCGCCGACCCGTGCGTGCCTTGCGATGGCGCCGGCAAGATCAAGAAGACCAAGACCCTCGAGGTCAAGATTCCTGCCGGTATCGACGAGGGCATGCGCATCCGCTCTTCGGGCAACGGCGAGCCTGGCATCAACGGCGGCCCGTCCGGTGACCTGTACGTCGAGATCCACATCAAGGCGCACAATGTCTTCCAGCGCGATGGTGACGATCTGCACTGCGAGATTCCAGTCTCCTACGCCACGGCGGCGCTGGGCGCCGAGATCGAGATCCCGACCCTGTCTGGCAAGGCCACTTTCCCTGTGCCGGAGGGCACACAGAGCGGCAAGACCTTCCGCCTGCGCGCCAAGGGCATCAAGGGCGTGCGCTCGAGCTACCCGGGCGACCTGTATTGCCACATCGTGGTCGAAACGCCGGTGCGTCTGACCGAACATCAGAAGAAGTTGCTCAAGGAGTTCGAGAAATCGACCCGCGAGGGCGGCGAAAAGCACAGCCCGCAAAGCAAGGGCTGGTTTGACAAGGTGAAGGGTTATTTCGCCGAGTAAGCGGCGTGGGAATGGCCCGTTGCGGGCCGTTCCCTCACCGTATGTTCAGCTGGGCTGGTAGCTCAGCCGTACATAGATGGGCGCGTAGGCCTCCGCCTGGGTGATCTCCACCAGGGTCTCGCGCGCCAGTTCAAGCAGGGCAATGAAATGCACCACGGCCACGGCGACGCCGCGGCTGCCGTCGAATAGATCGGCAAATTCCACGAAACGGGTATCCTGCAGGCGCCGCAGAATGCGTGTCATGTGATCGCGCACTGACAGTTCTTCACGGCTGATCTTGTGGCTGGCGCCCAGACGTGCGCGCTTGAGGACATCGGTCCAGGCCGACTGCAGGTCGGCCACGCTGACTTCGGGCACACGGGCGGCGATGGGCTCGCCGACCTGCACCTGAACGCGCTGGAAATCACGACCGAGCACTGGCTGTTCATCAAGCTGGCGCGCGGCCAGTTTCATTTTTTCGTATTCAATCAGGCGCCGCACCAGTTCGGCGCGCGGGTCTTCGGCCTCTGCCCCGGTGTCACTTTTGCGCACCGGCAGCAACATGCGCGACTTGATTTCGATGAGCAGCGCCGCCATGAGCAGATATTCTGCCGCGAGCTCAAGGTTGTTCTTGCGGATCTGCTCGATGTAACCGAGGTACTGCCGGGTCACCTCGGCCATCGGAATGTCAAGGACGTTGAAGTTCTGCTTGCGGATCAGGTAAAGCAGCAGGTCGAGCGGACCTTCGAAGGCTTCGAGAAATACCTCCAGCGCGTCGGGCGGGATGTAGAGATCCTGCGGCACGCGGAACAGTGGCTCGCCGTACAGCTTGGCGAAGGCCACGCCGTCGATGACCACTGGTGAACTGTCGGGCGGTGCTGGCGGCAGTTGCAGGGCCGTCGGCGCGCCGGTTTCAGGCAGCATCCTTTAACCCTTGATGCTGCCGTAGACGTAGGGTTTTTGTGCCACGCGCGAGGCACGCAACTCGGCCGCTTCGTCGGGCGCGACGGCCAGCTTATCCCACCAGATGGCGCGGCCCTTTTTCTGGTCGGCCTCGATGTGCGGCCGACTGGCTTTGAGTTCGGTGAAAAAATCGGTCACTTCTGAAACGTACTGGAGAGCCATTGCAGATTCCTCGGACAGGGCAGGCGAATGCCTGATTTTACGCTCACACGGGGTCGCCATGGTCGTATTTGCTCAGATTCGGTCTGATTTGGCTCGATTTTGTTCATCCCCCGCTCGCCACAATGAGCGCGACGACGTCGCCCTCGCTGACCATGTCACCCTTGCTGCGATGCAGGGCGCTGACGACCCCGGCGCAGGGCGCCTCGACCGGAATCTCCATTTTCATC
>CANJOT010000024.1 GCA_947475815.1 Burkholderiales bacterium
GGGTCGGGTGCTCGATCTGGGTCTGGTCGGCCTGTTTCAGTTCCTGCCCTCGATCATGCTGGTGTTGCTGGTGGGTCACGTTGCTGACCGCTACGACCGGCGTACCATCCTGCGCATCTGCATGGTGATCGAGGGGTTGGCGGCCACGGGCCTGGCACTGGGCAGTGCCGGTGGTGAGGGGCTGACTGGCTGGATCGATGTGCAAGCCATCTTCGGCCTTGTTTTTCTGGTGGGCGTGGCGCGCGCCTTCGGCCAGCCGACCATGCAGGCGTTTGTCTCCAATCTTGTGCCGCGCGAACATCTGCCACGCGCCATTGCCCTCAACGCGTCGGTCAACAAACTCTGTTTCGTGCTTGGTCCGGCTCTGGGCGGATTCATTTATGTCGCCGGCCCGGTTTATGTCTACGGCATCACGGCCGTCATGTTCATGCTGGCCGTGATCCTGACCGGCTGGGTGCATATCCCGCGCATCATCCGCGCCGTCGAGCCGGTCACCCTGCGTTCGGTCTTCGCGGGTCTGGCGTTCATCCGCAGCCGGCCGGTGATGTTTGGCGCGATCAGCCTGGACCTGTTTGCCGTGTTGCTCGGTGGCGCCACCGCCTTGCTGCCGGCCTTCGCCCAAGACATCCTGCATACCGGCCCCTGGGGACTGGGCCTGCTGCGCGCGGCCCCCGCACTGGGCGCCTTTCCAACGGCCCTTTGGATCGCGCGTCATCCACTGGGCCGGCGCGTCGGCCGCACCATGATGATTTCGGTGGCGGTGTTTGGCGTGGCCACCATCGTGTTTGCCCTGTCGACCTCGTTTGTCCTGTCGATGCTGGCGCTCATCGTGCTGGGCGCCAGCGACATGGTGAGTGTGGTGATTCGCAGCAGCATGGTGCAGCTGTATACCCCTGATGAAATGCGCGGCCGGGTGAGTGCGGTCAACTCGGTGTTTATCGGCAGTTCCAACGAACTCGGCGAGTTTGAGTCGGGCGTGCTGGCGGCACTTGTCGGCACCGTTGGTGCCGTGCTGATTGGCGGCGTCGGCACGGTGCTGGTGGTTTTGCTCTGGGCCCGCTATTTTCCGGAGCTGGCGCGCTTTGACCGGCTCGGAAAATGAGCAGGGCGGAGCTCGGTGTGTTTTTTCAAGCAGGATAGTATTTTTTAGAGTGTTGAATCAGTTTTCGCGTTCAGCAAGTTAAAAACATTCCGTAGAATCTCCTTAAATTGCCCTATTTTTGTTATTTATTTAACAGGAAAGCAATTTATGGAAAAAATATGTTCCATTTTTTTCGCAAGTTTTGTAAACTTTGTCCGCTGTCATGTGACTGACGTGATGGAGAGCGCCTGCGACACACCCGTTCGCGTGGCCTCGATGAGGTTTTCCTTTCTTGTAAAATTTTTGTGATCAGGGATCGCCATGTTGCCGATCAAGACCTTGGGGCCGCTTACGCCCATCGACTTTTTTATTCAGTCGCAGTGCGATGTGCCGCCGTTGCGGGGCGCTCACAGCGGTGTTGCACTTGCGTCTGGCCTCGATCAGCCCCTCGCCGATGGTCCGGTGACCCGGCATGCGCGCGCCGTGCAGGACTCGCTTGAAAGTCTGCGCGCGTGCGGCAGCCTGACCGACCCGGCGGCGCGGCGGATCGATGCCTGTCCGCTTTCCGGGGGCGGGGCCGTTGAGGTGGCGGCGGCGCTGGAGCGATTCAGCATCGTGCAGACCGATCCCTGGAGCAGTACGACCACCACGCGACTGCTGCGCGCTGCACGCCGTGAGGTGCTGAGCACCGAATTCGTCCTGCGCTGCCTTGAGCAGTTAAAGGCCGAAAAATTTCCTCGCGGTCAGTATCCGGCTGCGGCTTTTGCGTACCGCGTCCATGATGCCCTGAGCGCATCGGTGCGATCGATCTCCCGGCTGCTTGAATCCATGGCCGATGATCTGTCCCAAGCCGGCAAAGTGCTCGAGAGCCTGCGGCCCGCATTGGACAACCCGGCCTGTGATGCCTTCAGCGTGTCGGTGCAGGTGTTCCGTGATGGTCTGGGTGCGCTCGCCCGACAGGCCGCGGAACTGGATCCCGATTATGTTCTGCCTGAGGCCTGCCAGCTTGCTTTTGAGGCGCTGGCCGCACTTGCGCCGCGGTCCGGCGCAGGCTCATAAACTGACAATCTGAGGCGCGAGACCGGGCAGGCGTTTGTGCAGCAGCAGATAGGTATCGCGTTCGAAGCTGCCGCGGCGCGTGCGCAACAGCGTGTGCGGGTCATCGTGCCGATGCACCGTGCCCAGATAACCCCAACTTTCCAGTACGTGCATGCTGTCACCCTCGCGCAGTCCGATCGGACCGTCCCAGGGCCAGGGCGCGAGACGTGACGATTCGAGCGCCAGCAGCATGCGCTGGTCGTGCTCCGCCGCACTTTCACGACTACAACACACCCCCAGACAGCGCCACACCTGGCTGGCAAAGCAGGGTTTGCCGGCGCGGTTTTTTTCCAGACCCAGTCGGGCCGGACACAGTTGGTGGGCGTCGGCCAGGGCGCGCAGGGCATTGCTGGCCTGGCGCGGGCTGGCGTACAGACCGTAGAGCGACTGCTCATGACCATAGAACAGGTCATTGGGCGAGGCCAGTTGCACACGCAGGCCGAGCGGATGGCTGAGCACACGCCACGAGCAGAGGTCGTCGTCTTTCCTGAGCCGTTTGTTGTGGATGGGCGACAACTCGCGCACCAGGGCGGCTTCGCGCAACAGGGCGCCGAGTTCGCCCGGACAATCAATCCATGCGATGCGGCGCACCTGCTGTGACAATTCCATTTCCTTGCTTGACCCGTGGTCGCCACTGAAATGCGACAGGATGCGGCGCCGCAAGCGGTTGGCTTTGCCGATGTAGAGCGGCAGATCGTTTTCGCCGTAAAACAGGTAGACGCCGTGCGTGTCCGGGACGCTGTCGATGAAGTCGGGGTCGATGTGGACTGGCAGGGCCGGACGGGCACTCAACTCGGCAACCGTGGTGGCCAGCTGTACGGGGTCAATCGAATCGAGCAGTTTGTTCCAGAATTGCCAGATCAGGCGCGCGTCACCGAGTGCGCGATGGCGCTCGCTGACGGACAGACGATGACGCTCGACCAGCGCGTCAAGGTTGTGCCGGCTAAAACCCGGGAACAGTTTGCGCGACAGTTTGACCGTGCACAGCACTTCCGGGGCAAAGCGCAGCCCAAGCCGTTTGAATTCATTCTTCAGGAAGCCATGGTCGAAACGCGCGTTGTGGGCAATGAAGAGGCGACCTTCGAGGCGGGCCAGGATGTCGGGCGCCAGATCTTCGAACAGCGGTGCGCCGGCGACCATGTCGTTGGTGATGCCGGTGAGCGATTCGATGAAGCCGGAAATGTGCGTTTGCGGATGGACCAGCGAACTCCATTGTTCGCAGTGGCCATCGTCAACAGTGATGATGCCCACTTCGGTGATGCGGTCGGCGGTGGCGCTGGTGCCGGTGGTTTCCAGATCGACAAAAGCCAGACGGAGATCCCGGGGATGGGGCAATGGAGGGGGCATGTGAGGGACTATACAGAACAAATGTTCTTCATTCAAGGAGCCGGTCAAAACCCATGAACTCACGCCGGTCAGGCAGATGGCTGTCGGCCGCCATTTCGTGACGTGTTGGTGGTCACTTGGCGGACGAGGCCCGCGGCGCCGCTCAAGGCCGATGTTTTTAAGAGACAAGAACGCGACCCGTGACAAAAACCAGCAACATCAATGCCTGAATTTTTCAAGAACCCTTGTGTTTGCGCAAGTTTTAAACACAATGAGTTATCACATGTTTTTTGTTGTGAGAGTCCTGACCGGAGCCCGTCTGCCTGAGGACCGAAACATGTGCCTCGTGGTTCGACTGGACTACCGTCGGGTTGTGTGATCATTCTTGTTAAGGCAATCATGTCCACCCCTGATGTTCTGCGGCAAAGGCCGAGCTTCTCTTCGTCGGTTCAAGCAGACAGCCCCTCGCTCTCCGGTTCTTCGTGGTCGGCATCGTCCGACGAGCCGAAACCTGCAGAGTCCAGCGGCAATGCGATCGCTCAGGCGCGCGCCACCCGCCACAGGCAAGTGTCACAGCGTGCCCCAGGCCATTATTCGATTCCCTCAACGGGCCACTTCAGCATCGATCCTGAGTGTGTGAAGGTGTGCATGGCGTTATCGCGCATCTGGAACCCCTCGCCACCCGGCAAGGTGACCGAAACGAACGCCGTTTCAACGCAGGAGCTTCACCTGATTCGGCGTTGTGCAAGCAGGTTTGGCAGCACTCTGCAGGTTTCTGCAGCGCGTCTGATGGGTACGCCCGGTGGCTCGACCCTGTTTGGCAAGGCGGCTGACTGGCTTTTTGATATCCCGGACGTGGTGGCCATCGCTGTCTTGCCCACTGACGTGCAGGCGGGCAGGTCAGCTCGCGTTCATCTGGTGAGTTTGCTGCGGCGTGAGCCGCTTGCGCTGGTCGGGGTCACCCTGCCAGGGCGCGCCCCCAAAGCTTTTGAGGCCGAAAAAATGTCCACGCCGGTCGGCAGCACCCTGATTGTTTTTCAGAGAACCGTCAGTGCACAAAATGCTCTGTCGGAAGGTATTAGTCCGGCGTCGCCCAAACCGATCGAGAGAAAATTTGAATCGGACAAGAAGAACGCCAATTAGTGTCGACCGGGCTTGACGCGCGTCGGCGGGTTGCCGCAACGATGCGCGTGCGCTAGCGCGCTGCGCTGGTGCCGCGCCGTCGGTTCCCCATCCCCGGGATCGCCAGGGAAATGCAGGATCGAAGCGCGGATGGCGGTTGGCATCGGGGTCGCCCTATCAATGCGGTGCGCCGCGGTCGATCCAGGCGATCACGGCGCTGCGCTCTTGGTCCGTCATGTTGGTCACGTTGCCCAGCGGCATGGCGCGCGCGGCCAGTTGTGCGCGCAGGGCGTGGGCGTGATTCAGAATCTGCTCCGGGGTATCGAGGCGGATGCCCTTGGGGGCGGTCGCAAAGCCCGGCTGTGCCGGTGCTGCAGCGTGGCAGACCACACAACGCGCGTTGATGATCTGTTGCACCTTGGTGAACTGGGCGGCCGGCGTGTCGGCGGTGTTCGTGTCCGGACCGGCAGACGGTCGCAGGACCAGCGCAATGACGATCAGGCCGGCAATGCCGGCCAGCAGCGGCCAGGGTGAGGTTTTACCGGTGACCTGCTGTTTGTGACGCATCACGAACCAGATGCGGATGGCGACGCCGGCAAAGGCGATGCCGATCAGCGTCAGCCAGGGCAGGGCGCTGCCCCAGGTCATTGGATAATGGTTGCTGATCATGGTGAACAGCACCGGTAGCGTGAAATAGGTGTTGTGCACCGAACGCTGCTTGCCGCGCCTGC
Organism: Burkholderiales bacterium; assembly: GCA_947475815.1. Taxonomy (GTDB): domain Bacteria; phylum Pseudomonadota; class Gammaproteobacteria; order Burkholderiales; family Burkholderiaceae_D; genus CANJOT01. The sequence continues at coordinate 5,359 of CANJOT010000024.1, forward strand.
CATGTTGCGGGTCGGGAGCGATGCCAGCGTGCGCCGCGTCGACCATGGCACGCTGGCCCGGGATGATGACAAAAAACACATTGGCGACCATGATGGTGCCGAGCATGGCACCAAAATGAATGTAGGCACCGCGTCCGCTGAACAGCTGGCACAGACCCCAGGCGGCGATGCTGGTGAGCACGGCGAGGATCACGGCGAGCAGTCGGTTCTGGCTGGCCAGTCGTTTGCACAACTGGTCATAGATCAGCCAGCCTCCGGCGAGAAAGGCCAGGCCGATGCAGAGGGCCAGCGCCGGGCTGAGATCGGCCACCTGCCTGTCGATCAGGGGGGACCCTGCGCCGGCGTAATACACCACGCCGAGCATGAACATGCCGGTCATCCAGGCGGTGTAGGCCTCCCACTTGAACCAGTGCAGCTTGGCGGGCAGGCTGGGTGGTGTGCCGGCGTATTTCTGCGGGTTGTAAAACCCGCCGCCATGCACGGCCCACAACTCGCCCGATACGCCCGCTTCGCGCAGTCTGGGGTCTTGCGGCGCTTCAAGGTGATTATCGAGCCAGACAAAATAGAAGGACGCGCCGATCCAGGCAATGCCGGTGATCATGTGCAGCCAGCGACCGAGCAGGCTGAGCCAGTCAAACAGGTAAGCTTCCATGCGTGGTCTTTCAGGCGTCCGGGTGAAAACTCTTGCCCAGCGAGGCCGGCTGGTTCAGCAGAATGGTCTTGGGGTCGCGGCAGATGATGACCAGCACGATGATGGTGGCCGCGTAGGGCAGCATGGACAGGAATTCGGAAGGCAGTTTCGTGCCAAAACCCTGGGCGTACAGCTGCAGCACCGTGACGCCGCCAAACAGGTAGGCGCCAAGCAGCACACGCGCCGGCTTCCATGTGGCAAACACCACCAGTGCCAGGGCAATCCAGCCCCGGCCCGAAGACATGCCCTCGACCCACATCGGCGTCAGTGCGAGTGACAGATACGCACCCGCCAGACCGCTCATGGCGCCGCCGAACATGACCGCAAGGTAGCGGATGCGCAGCACCGGCTGGCCGATGGCATGGGCCACCGACGGTGACTCTCCGGCTGCGCGCAGGCGCAGTCCGGCGCGGCTGCGCGTCAGGAACCACTGTACGGCGATGAACGCAAGGATCGACAGGTACACCATGATGTCAAAGCGGAACAGCAGCGGACCGATGACGGGCAGATTCGACAGCAGCGGGATCTGCAGCGGCCGCAGGCCGGTAATCGGCGTACCGACGAACGGCCGTCCGACAAAGGCCGACAGGCCAACGCCGAACAGCGTCAGCGCCAGGCCGGTGGCGACCTGATTGGTCTGCAGGCTGAGGGTGAGAAAACCGAACAGCAGTGCCATCAACGCGCCGGCGATGGCGGCGGCGAGCAGGCCCAGGGTCAGGCTGCCGCTTTGCAGGCCGATGGCAAAGCCGGTGACTGCGCCAGCCAGCATCATGCCTTCGACGCCCAGGTTGAGGACGCCGGCTTTTTCAGTGACCAGTTCACCGAGCGCGGCAAAAATCAGGGGCGTGGCCGCAATCACCGGGCTGGTGAACAGCGGGATCAGGAATTCACTGTTCATGAGTGGCGGCCCCATTTGATGCGAAACGAAATAAACAGGTCGGCTGCCAGCAGGTAGAACAGCAATACTCCCTGGAACAAACCGGTGACCGCCGAGGGCAGCGCCATCTGCATCTGCGCCGATTCGCCGCCCAGATAGAGCAGCGACATAAGCAGACCGCCGAGCACGATGCCCAGCGGATGGAGCCGGCCGACGAAGGCAACGATGATGGCGGCAAAACCATAGCCGGGGGACGCCACCGGTTGCAACTGGCCGATCGGCCCGGCGACCTCGGCGAAGCCGGCAATGCCCGCCGCCGCGCCACCAATCAGGAAGGCGATCCAGACATTGCGCTTTTCGGAAAATCCGGCATAACTGGCCGCCGCCGGCGCCAGTCCGGCAACCTGCATGCGGTATCCGGCCAGAGTCTTTTGTGTGAAAAACCACGCCACCACAGCCAGCAACAGGGCCAGAATGAAGGCCCAGGTGGTGCGCGCGCCCTCGATGAGCAGGGGCAGCAGTTCATGATCGTTGAACATGCGCGACTGCGGGAAATTGTAGCCAGCCGGGTCGCGCCATGGGCCGTGCATCAGCCACGACAGCGTCAGCTGGGCGATGTAGACCAGCATCAGGCTGACCAGGATTTCATTGGTGTTAAAGCGCGTGCGCAGCAGCGCCGGAATGGCGGCCCACAACATGCCGCCCAGAGCGCCCGCCAGCAGCATCAGCGGCAGGATCAGGGGCGCCAGCCAGCGGATCTGCGTATCACCAAGCCATAGTGCGACACCACCACCAAAAATGGCACCCATGGTGAGCTGGCCTTCGGCACCGATGTTCCAGATGTTGGCGCGAAAACCAATCGCCAGACCGAGCGCACACAGGATCAGCGGGGTGGCCTTGAGCAGCAACTCACCCAGACCATAGCTGGTGGAGACCGGCAGAATGAAAAACACCTTGAAGGCCACAAGCGGGTCCCGGCCGAGTACTGAAAAGACCACCAGGCCTGTCAGTAGCATGGCCACCGCAGCCAGCAATGGCGAGGTCAGGCGCATCAGCGCCGACGGTTCGGGGCGTCGTTCAAGACGCGGCAGCATGGTGTGCTCCGTGCTCAGGGGTGGGGGTATCGGCGAATTCACCGCTCATCCAGCGGCCGATTTCCTCAATGCTGGTGGCCTGGGGTGCGCGCGATGGCGACAGCCTGCCGTTGGCGATCACGCAAATGCGGTCACTGATCATGAACAGTTCGTCGAGTTCTTCGGAAATCACCAGCAGCGCAACACCCTGGTTGCGCAGGTCGATGAGCGCCTGGCGAATCAGCCGGGCTGCACCGACGTCCACCCCCCAGGTGGGCTGGGCTAAGATCATGACGTCCGGCTCGAGCAGTGTTTCGCGGCCAACGATGAACTTTTGCAGATTGCCGCCGGACAGACTCTCGGCCGCGGCCTGCGGGCCAGCGGCCTTGACCTTGAAGCGTTCAATCACCCGCGCCGCAAACGCTGTCATGACCGGGCGCTGCACCAGTCCGTGGCGCGTCATGCCGGTGTTGTGGCTGGCGCCGGTCAGCAGTGCATTTTCGGCCAGGCTCATGGCGGGCACGGCACCGCGCCCGAGGCGTTCTTCCGGCACGAAGCTCAGACCGAGATGACGGCGCCGCGCCGGATCGAGCCGGCCCACTGGCGTGCCATCAAGCAGCACGGCGTTGCCGTCGGCCAGCAGCTGTTCGCCCGAGAGGGCGGCGAGAAGTTCTTTTTGACCGTTGCCCGAAACGCCGGCGATGCCGATGATCTCGCCGCTGCGCACGGCCAGGTTGATGTCCTTGAGGCTGGTGCCAAAGGGGTCCGGACTGGTCAGTGACAGGTGTTTGACGGCCAGCCGCACCGGCCCGGTTTCGCGTGGTTCAAGTCTGCATTCAGCCAGTGCGCCGCCGAGCATGAGGCGCGCGAGGCTGTCATTGCTTTCCTGTTTTGGTTTCGCCACACCACTCACCTTGCCGCCGCGCAAGACGGTCGCGCTGTCGCACAGCGCGCGGATTTCGTCGAGCTTGTGACTGATGTACAAAATGCTGCAGCCGGCCGTTGCAAGCTGACGCAGGGTCTCGAACAGTTTTTCGACCGCCTGGGGCGTCAGCACCGAGGTCGGCTCGTCCATGATCAACAGCCGCGGCTCTTGCAGCAGACAGCGCACGATTTCGACGCGCTGCCGTTCGCCCACTGACATGCTATGTACCAGGCGCTGCGGATCGATCGCCAGTCCGTAACGCTGCGATACCTCGCGCACGCGTGTCGCCAGTGCCGCCGGGGCCATGGGCTGGTCAAGCGCGAGGGCGATGTTCTCGGCCGCGGTCAGGGTTTCAAACAGCGAAAAATGCTGGAAGACCATGCCGATGCCCAGACGCCGCGCCTGGGCCGGTGAGCTGATGTTGATCTCGCGGCCTTCCCAGCGGATGCTGCCGGCGTCCGGCCTGGTGATGCCGTAGACGATCTTCATGAGCGTGCTTTTGCCGGCACCGTTCTCGCCAAGCACGGCGTGGATTTCGCCCGGCTCGACGCGCAGGGTGATGTTGTCGTTGGCCAATACCGAGGGGTAGGCCTTGGTGATGCCGAGCAGTTCGAGTCGCGCCGTCATGCCTGCGCCCGCGTTCTGGCAGCGCGCACGCGCACCCTGTCGGTCTCCAGATGGCCGAGCTCTTCGCGCCGGAATTCGATCAGCCTGCGGGTCGGCACCGGATCGGCCAGCGCGATGGTCTTGCCACCCAGGTTGAATCGTATGACCTTGCGCGCTGTGCCCATCAGCTGCCGCGATAGGTGGAGTAGCTCCACGGCGAGATCAGCAGTGGAACGTGATAGTGCTGCGCCGCGTCGGCAATACCAAAGCGCAGGGTGACGATATCAAGAAATGGCGGATCGGGCAGCGCCACACCCTGCTCTCTGTAATAGGCAGCGACATCGAAGCGCAACTCGTAGATGCCGGGAACGAACTGTTCGGCGTCGAGCAGGGCCGGACAGCGGCCATCAGTGTCGCTGCGCGTGGTCACCAGCAGTGCCGCGGGCTGCGAGACGCGGTGCAGTTCGATGGCCATGCCGTGGGCCGGCAGGCCGGCCGCGGTGTCAAGAATGTGGGTGGTCAGTGTTCCCATTTTTTCGGAGCCTTCATGGTCTTGGAAAAGTAAACATCAGTAACCAAAAAAAAGTGTCGCAGGCATGAGCAATTGCTGACTGCATCGGGGGCCGGGACGTAGGTGCAGTGTACGACACGCTCCGGGGGGCGCACCAGACCGATGGCAGCAATATGCATGCCAAGCGCGTTCTACCGCAAGGTATCGAACCGCAGCGACCGGCAGGGTCCTGGACGGACGTGTTCTACGCCGGATTCCGCGTTGAATCCTGAAAGAGCAAATTCGGCAATAATGCTGCATTGCTGGCAGGGGCGAAGTACACTGTGCCGGCCATCGACTTTAAAGCAAAGTTCTGATCTGATGTTTGAACTTGGGGGCGTTCTGACGGGTATCTGGCCTGGCAAATCTCTTCGAAGACAGCTTTCAATCCGGACCCGGACGCGCAGTCGTTCGTGGTCCCTCTTTTTGAATGGGGAACGTATCATGAACCAGATTTCCAGGCGGGCCGCGGTACTGGCCATCGGCGCGGCTTGCGTGCTGGGTGCGGCTTCGGTGGCCGTTGCAGCCGATCCGCTCAAGGTCGCGTTTGTTTATGTCGGTCCGGTGGGGGATGCCGGCTGGACGTTCGCCCATGATCAGGGCCGCTTGATGGCCGAGAAGAAATTCGGTGGCAAGATCAAGACCACGTTTGTCGAAAGCGTGCCCGAAGGCGCCGATTCCGAGCGCGTCATCCGCCAGCTCGCCGCTGACGGCAACAAGCTGATTTTCACCACGTCGTTTGGCTACATGGAGCCGACCCTCAAGGTCGCCAAGGCCTTCCCGAAGGTGATGTTCGAACACGCCACCGGTTACAAGCAGGCGCCCAATCTGGCGACCTACCAGGCGCGGTTTTATGAAGGTGCCTACCTGCTCGGCGTGATCGCCGGCGGCATGACCAAGTCCAACATCATCGGCGTGGTCGGTTCCTACCCGATTCCCGAAGTGATCCGCAACATCAACGCCTACACGCTGGGTGCGCAGAGCGTCAATCCCAAGGTCACCACCAAGGTGATCTGGGCCAACACCTGGTATGACCCGGGCAAGGAACGCGCTGCCGCCGAAACCCTGATCGCCCAGGGCGCCGATGTGCTTTCGCAAAACACCGATTCCCCGGCCACGCTGCAGGTCGCCCAGGAAAAAGGCAAATTCGCCTTCGGCTGGGATTCAGACATGCTCAAGTTCGCGCCCAAGGCGCATCTGTCGGCCAATACCCTGAACTGGGGTCCGTATTACATCAAGCGCATCCAGGCCATGCTTGACGGCAAGTGGAAGAGCGGCGACGAGATTGACGGCCTCAAAGAGGCCATGGTGCAGATGTCGCCGCTCAATGCAGTCGTACCGGCCGCCGTCGCCAAGACCTTCGAGGAAAAGAAGAAGGCCCTGATCGATGGCAAGCTGTTGCCCTTTGGCGGACCGCTCAAGGATCAGTCGGGCGCCGTGCGTGTGGCGGCGGGCGCCAGCCTGCCGATCAAGGACCTGATGTCGATCAACTGGTACGTGGCGGGTGTGGAAGGCTCGATTCCCAAGTGAGTCGGCAAGAAACCGGGTCGAAGCTGATCCGAACACGGCCTCTGGGCAAGCGCTCATGATGTTGAACAACGAAGACTTCATTCGTGGATTGCCCAAGGCCGAGTTGCATCTGCACATCGAGGGCTCTCTGGAGCCCTCGATGGTCTTCGACCTGGCGCGCAAGCATGGCGTGACGCTGGCTTACCCGTCGGTCGAAGCGCTGGCCGCCGCGTACGCGTTCGACAACCTGCAATCGTTTCTCGATATTTATTACGCCGGCGCCGGCGTTCTGCGCGACGCCGATGATTTTTTTGCCCTGACCCAGGCTTATCTGCGCCGCGCGCATGAGCAGGGCGTGGTGCACAGCGAGATTTTTTTCGACCCGCAAACCCACACCGCACGCGGTGTGCCGTTTGAGGTGGTGATCACCGGTATCACGCGCGCGCTCGACGAGGCGCGCGCCAAATGGGGCCTGACCAGCCGCCTGATCCTGTGTTTTTTGCGGCATCTGAGTGCCAGCGACGCCCTGCGCACGCTCGAACAGGCTTTGCCTTACCGCCACCTGATCGCCGCGGTCGGCCTTGATTCTTCCGAGGCTGGTTTTCCGCCGGTCATTTTCCTTGAGGTGTTCGAGCGCGCGCGCGCCGCCGGCTTCCTGACGGTTGCCCATGCCGGCGAGGAAGGGCCGCCGGCTTATATTCTTGAAGCACTCGATCTGCTCAAGGTGGTGCGCATCGACCATGGCGTGCGTTGTGAAGAATCACCGCTGCTGGTCGAGCGTCTGGTGCGTGAGCAGATGCCGCTGACGGTGTGTCCCCTGTCCAATGTGCGCCTGAAAGTGTTTGCGCGCATGGAGGACCACAACCTCAAGCGCCTGCTCATGCGCGGCCTGAACGTCAGCATTCATTCCGATGACCCGGCGTATTTTGGTGGCTATCTGGCCGAGAATTTCATTGCCGCGCAGCAGGCGCTCGACCTGTCGCGTGCGGAGTTGGCTCAACTGGCGCGCAATTCCATGCGCGCCTCCCTGCTGCCGCCTGCCCAACAGCAGGCCTGGATCGCGCGTATTGATGCCTGGCTGGCGGCGCATCCCGATGCTTGATCCCCTCATGTTAAATGACTGGCCTCTGCTCGCCGCCAGAGCAAGCCTGAGCAGTGCGTGCTCTGTGCGATGTGTGCGGGCGCGGTATACTGAACCGGCATCGGTCGCGTGGTTTTTGCCTTGTCTGAGCGCCGGTTGCTGACGATGACGGGGCACAAGCCCGAAAATCCGACGTTGTCCCTGCCGTGCCGAGAAGTCTTCGCGCGCGGGCAGCGCACCATTGAGGTCATCGGCCCGCTGCTCGAGGACGAAGCCTCCGCCGTTCACGCCGGCTTGTGGCGCTCATTTCGATCTGGTATTGATCGGTTCCGGCCCCGTTGTTGGGGCTGCGGGCCTCTTTATATCAAAATCGTATTAAATAATTATTTTTAAGTCGTTTGTATTCTATTGAGACCCCCTTACCATGACGATCCCAACAAGAGTCTGCCATGTATAAATACGATCCAATTGACCACTCCATCGTTGCCGAGCGTGTCAACCAGTACCGTGATCAGGTACGGCGTTTTATCGCCGGCGAGCTGACCGAGGACGACTTTCGTCCCCTGCGTCTGCAGAATGGTCTATACATCCAGCGTCAGGCGCCGATGTTGCGCGTTGCGATTCCGTACGGCATGTTGTCCTCGGTGCAGTTGCGCAAGCTGGCGCACATCGCGCGCAAGTACGACCGTGGTTATGGGCACTTCACGACCCGCCAGAACATTCAGTTCAACTGGCCAAAGCTTGAAGACACGCCCGACATCCTCGCCGAACTGGCGACTGTCGAAATGCATGCCATCCAGACCAGCGGCAACTGTATCCGCAACACCACGACCGATCAGTTCGCCGGCGTCGCCCACGATGAAATCATCGACTCGCGCGCCGTCTGCGAGATCATCCGTCAGTGGTCGACCTTTCATCCGGAGTTTGCCTATCTGCCGCGCAAGTTCAAGATCGCCGTCAATGGTGCCATCGAAGACCGCGCCGCCGTGCAGATGCACGACATTGGCCTGCATGTGGTGCGCAACGCCGCCGGTGAAGCCGGGCTGCGTGTGCTGGTGGGGGGCGGGCTGGGACGTACGCCCATCCTCGGTCATGTGATCCGTGAGTTCCTGCCGCGTACCGAGATGCTCAACTATTTCGATGCCATCCTGCGCGTCTACAACCGCTATGGCCGGCGTGACAACAAATACAAGGCGCGCATCAAGATTCTCGTGCGCGAACTGACGCTGCCGGTGTTTGCCGCCAGAGTTGAAGAAGAGTTCAAGCATCTGCAAGGCGGTCCGGCCACGGTGCCACACGAAGAGTTCGAACGCATGGAAGCGTTCTTCCGTCCGCCCGCTTACGAAAGCCTGCCGGCCGAGAGTCGCGCCTATCGCGCTTCCCTGAGCGAAAACAAGGCCTTTTCGACCTGGGCCCGCCGCAGCGTGTTTGCCCACAAGGTCCCCGGTTATGCCGCCGTCACCCTGTCGCTCAAGAAAACCGGCGTGCCGCCGGGTGACCTGACGGATGCCCAGATGGATGCGGTTGCCGACATGGCGGACCAGTACAGCTTTGGTGAACTGCGCGTCTCGCACGAACAGAACCTGATTCTCGCCGATGTCCGGCAGGACCAGCTCTACGCGTTGTGGGAGCGTGCCCGCGAGCTGGGCTTGGCCACGCCGAACATCGGCTTGCTGACCAACATCATCTGCTGTCCTGGGGGCGATTTCTGCTCGCTGGCCAACGCCAAATCGATCCCGGTGGCGACCGCCATTCAGGAGCGCATTGAAGAGCGTGTCGATGCCATCGATTATCTGCACGACATCGGCACACTTGATCTGAACATTTCGGGTTGCATCAACGCCTGCGGTCATCACCACATCGGTCACATCGGCGTGTTGGGCGTCGACAAGAACGGTGAGGAGTGGTACCAGGTCACGATCGGCGGATCGCAGGGCGATGAGTCGTCGATCGGCAAAGTCATCGGCCGCTCGTTCGCACGCGACGAAATGCCCGATGTGGTCGACGGATTGCTGCATGTGTATGTGCAACAGCGCTATGCCGATGAACGTTTCATCGACACCGTGCGCCGCGTCGGCATCGACCCGTTCAAGGAATACGTATACCGGGAGCGCGAACATGTCGCAGCCTGAAAACGCAGCAAGCGTGACGGCGCCCGCGCTGGTCATTCGTAATGGTCAGGTTGAAAACGATACCTGGCTGAACATCCATGACGACCAGGCCCTTGCAGCCGCGCCAGCCGGTGCCGCTGTGCTGGTGCCGCTGAGCCTGTGGCTGTCGTCGCGCGCAGCGCTGCTGGCGCGTGGTCAGGTTGGTGTGCATCTGGGCGCGGCCGATGAACCGGCGCAGCTGGCCCCTGATCTGGCCAGCCTGACGCTCATCAGCGTCGATTTTCCACAGTTCACCGATGGCCGTGGTTATTCCATCGGCCGCCTGTTGCGCGAGCGCTATGGCTATCAGGGCGAATTGCGTGCGGTCGGCGATGTGCAGCGCGATCAGCTGTTTTATCTGACGCGCAGCGGCTTTAACGCCTTTGTGTTGCGTGCCGACAAGGACCCGTACAAGGCGTTGACGGCCCATCGCGATTTTTCCGAGGCCTACCAGACTGCCGTCGATCAGCCGGTGCCCCTGTTCCGTCGGCGTCAAGCCGTGCTTGCCGGCAGGACCTGAGATGGCAAGCACCAGCCTCCCCGAAACGCTGGCAGCCAAGGTCGTGGTGACACGTGCCTTGCTGGCCGAAGCCGCGCGCGATTTTTCGCCGGCGGTGTTCACCAGCAGTTTTGGCGCCGAGGACATGGTGTTGTTTGATCTGATTGGCCGCGAGTTCCGCGCCATCGGCATCGCCACGCTCGACACCGGCCGCCTGCCGGAGCAGACCTACCAGGTCTGGCACCAGGCCACCGAACGTTACCAACGCAAGGTGGAGGTGTATTTTCCGCAGGCTGGCGCCGTCGAGCAATACGTGCGCATCCATGGCATCAACGCCTTTTATGACAGCGTGGCGCAGCGCAAGGATTGCTGCGCGGTACGCAAGGTCGAACCCTTGCAGCGCGCTCTGGCGGGCAAACGCGCCTGGGTCACCGGACTGCGCCGCGCCCAGGCCGTGACCCGCTCCGACCTGCCGGCCTCCGAATTCGATGCCGCCTATCAGTTGCAAAAATTTAGCCCGCTGGCCGACTGGACCGAGGACGACGTCTGGGCCTACATCCGCGCCCACGATGTTCCCTATAACGCCCTGCATGATCAGGCTTACCCCAGCATCGGCTGCGCGCCGTGCACGCGCGCCATCCAGCCCGGCGAGGATGTGCGTGCCGGCCGCTGGTGGTGGGAAGATGCCGCCGGCAAGGAATGCGGCCTGCATGTTCACGATGTTTCACCGCTTTCCTCCCCGCAGCAAGCTGGCATGACCATTGCCTCCTGAACGACCACGCCCAACAGGCCGAACCATGACGATGTTTTTTGACACTCCCGCGCCCGCTGCGCTGGCCACCTCACCGGCCACGCGCCCTGATCACGACCATCTGGACTGGCTCGAGTCCGAGGCGATCCACATCATGCGTGAGGTCGCGGCAGAGTGCCGTAATCCGGTGCTGCTGTTTTCCGGCGGCAAGGATTCCATCGTGCTGCTGCGCCTGGCTGAAAAAGCCTTTCGTCCGGGGCGTTTTCCGTTTCCCCTGATGCACATTGATACCGGCCATAATTTTCCTGAGGTCATCGCTTTTCGCGATTACCGGGCCGCCCAGTTGGGCGAGCAGCTGATTGTGCGCTCGCTGGAAGATTCGATCGCCGCTGGCCGCATTCGCCTCAAATCGCCCGATGAGTTGCGCAATCCGCACCAGAGCGTGACCCTGCTCGACGCTATTGAGGAATTCGAGTTCGACGCCTGTTTCGGCGGTGCCCGGCGCGACGAGGAAAAGGCACGTGCCAAGGAACGCATCTTCTCCTTTCGCGACAGCTTTGGCCAATGGGATCCCAAGAGTCAGCGTCCCGAGATCTGGTCGCTCTACAACACGCGTGTCCACAAGGGCGAAAACATGCGTGTGTTTCCGATTTCCAACTGGACCGAACTGGATGTCTGGCAATACATTGAACGTGAGCAGCTCGAAGTGCCCAGCATCTATTACGCCCATACCCGTCAGGTGATCGTGCGTGGCACGGCGCTCATGCCGGTTTCAGAACTGGTCCAGCCGGCCGCCGGTGAAACCGTGGTCGAGCGGAGCGTGCGCTTTCGCACCGTTGGCGACATGACCTGCACGGCGCCTGTTGAGTCGCATGCCGCCACGGTCGATTCAATCATCGCCGAGACGGCCGCCACCCGCATCACCGAACGCGGCGCCACGCGCATGGACGACCAGACCTCGGACGCTGCCATGGAACTGCGCAAGAAAGAAGGGTATTTCTGATGCGTTCCGTGGCCTCCAAATCCAGACTCTTCAAACAGACCCTGCTGCGTTTCTCGACCGCCGGCAGTGTCGATGATGGCAAAAGCACCCTGATCGGCCGCCTGCTGTTCGATGCCAAGTCGATTTTCGAAGACCAGATGAGCGCTCTGGTGAAAACCACGGCGCGCCGCGGCGGTGTCGGCGGCAACGTCGATTCCGAGCTCGCCGTTGATCTGGCGCTGCTCACCGATGGGCTCATCGCCGAGCGCGAACAGGGCATCACCATCGATGTGGCCTACCGCTATTTTGCGACGCCTGAGCGCAAGTTCATCATTGCCGACACGCCCGGGCATGAGCAGTACACGCGCAACATGGTCACCGGCGCTTCGACCGCCGACCTGACCATCGTTCTGGTCGATGCCAGGAAGGGCGTGCTGCCGCAGTCGCGCCGCCATTCCCTGGTGGCCAGTCTGCTGGGTATCCGCCATGTCGTGGTGGCTATTAACAAGATGGATCTGGTCGACTGGTCGCAGGAGCGCTTCGAAGCGTTGCGCTCCGAGTTCCTTGATGTCACCGGCGCGCTGCACCTGAGCAATCTGCATTTCATCCCGGTGTCCGCCCTCAAGGGCGACATGGTGGTCGACCGTGGCGCCAACCTTGACTGGTACCAGGGTCCGACCCTGCTCGACCTGCTCGAAACGGTCGATGTCGCCGCACCCGCCACGGAAACCTTCCGCTTTCCGGTGCAACTGGTCAGCCGTCCCGGCGTGGCTGGCGCTTATACCCGTGGGTATATGGGTCGCATCGAAGCAGGCCGCATCGCGGTCGGCGACCGGGTCGTCGTGCAGCCGGCCGGCATCACCACCACCGTGCGTGAAATCGTCACCTACGACGGCTCCATCGACGAAGCCGATGCGCCCCAGTCCGTGACGCTGGTGCTGGCCGACGACATCGACATCTCGCGCGGTGACCTGATCACGCATGCTGACACGCCGGCGCGCGTGGCGCGCAGTTTCTCGGCCATGCTCTGCTGGATGGATGCCGACGCGCTTGACCCGACGCGCAAATATCTCATCAAACACACCACGCGCACCACCAAAGCCGTCATCGAGGGTGTTGACTACAAGCTCGATATCGGCAATCTGCAGCCCGATCATTCAGTGCAGCGTCTGGCCATGAACGATATCGGTGCCGTGCGCTTCAAGGTGCGCGAACCGCTCATGGTCGATGCCTACCGCGATGAACACGGCTTCAATCGTTCGACGGGCGGCTTCATCGTCATCGACGAGACGAGCAATCACACGGTTGGCGCCGGCATGATCCTGCCCGAGGACACCCATGGCTGATGCCGCCAAGCCGGGCAAGGTCTGGCTGATCGGTGCCGGCCCCGGGGCCGCTGATCTGCTGACCCTGCGCGCCGCGCGCCTGCTTGAGCAGGCCGACATCGTCTTTTACGATGCGCTCGTCAATGCCGAAACCATTGCCCTGGCTGTTCGTGCCAAAACGGTGGCCGTGGGCAAGCGTTGCGGCAGGCTGTCGGCGGCACAGCGTTTCATTAACAAGCGCCTGATCGATGCGGCGCGCGAGCATGACACGGTGGTGCGCCTCAAGGGTGGCGACCCCATGATGTTCGGCCGCGCTCAGGAAGAAATCGACGCGCTTGTCGCAGCGGGGATCGATTGCGAAGTCGTGCCCGGTGTGACGGCGGCGCTCGCCGCGAGCGCACAGGTGGGCGTCTCGCTGACGCGCCGCGCACTGGCCCGTTCGGTCACGTTTGCCACGCCCAGCGTCGGCCTGGATGAAGCGCCTTCCGACTGGGCCGCGAGCGTGCTGGCGGCCGATACCGCAATTCTTTACATGGCCTCGCGCGATGCCGGTGCGATCGCCACCGCGCTGATCGCACGCGGCAAGCCTGCCGGCATGCCGGTTGCCGTGGTGCGCAATGCTTCACTGCCGGACAGTGAGGTGTTGTTCACCACTCTGGCGGGTCTGTGCGCCGGCCTGGGAGGCGATGGCCGGCCAGCTGTGCTGTGCCTCGGTGAGGTGTACCGCGAAGCCCTGCAGCGCGCCTGTGCAGTTGGGCTGCAGGGCCAGCACAGCGGTGATCTGCTCTGGCCGCAGGCCGCGAACGGGCGATGTTGAGCGCGATGCCCAGGTGCAATTTCTGACTCGAGCGTTCGCAGTCGCCGCAGGATGCGGCACGTTTTTTTGAACCGGCCATGCTCCTGTGCATCCTGCCCGCGCACAGATCCATTTAACCATCATGCGATTGAATACCCCTCGGGGAGAATAACGTGGAGAACACCATGAAAACCAGAATGTCCGTCACACCTTTGCTGGCAACGCTGCTGACCTCGGCCGTGCTGGCCCTGAGCCTGGGCGCGCCCGCTGTGGCGCAGCAGAACACCCTGCTCAACGGCTCCTACGATGTGGCCCGCGAGTTCTACAAAGACTACAACGCCGTGTTCCAGAAGGCCTGGAAACAGAAGACCGGCCAGGATGTCACCATCAACCAGTCACACGCCGGCTCGAGCGCGGTGGCGCGATCGGTGGCGGATGGCCTTGAGGCGGACGTGGTCACCATGAACCTTGCCAGCGACGTTGATTTCCTCGCCGACAAGGGTTTGGTCACGGCCAGCTGGAACAAGGCCTTCCCGAACAATGCCGCACCGACTTATTCAACCATGCTGTTTCTGGTGCGCGAAGGCAACCCCAAGGGCATCAGAGACTGGGATGACCTCATCAAGCCGGGTGTGCAGGTGGTCATTGTCAATCCCAAGACCGGCGGCAATGGCCGCTACAGCTATCTTGCAGCCTGGGGCTACATCAAGAAGAAGGGCGGCAGCGATGCGCAGGCGGCCGAGTTCGTCACCAAACTGCTCGCCAACGTGCCCGTGCTGGCCTCGGGTGGCCGCGCCGCGACCTCAACCTTCCTGCAACGCGGCATCGGCGACGTGCTCATCACCTTTGAGAGCGAAGTGATTCAGGTCGACAAAGAATTCGGTGCCGGCAAGGTCGATGCGGTCTACCCGTCGGTCAGCATGCTGGCGGAGAATCCCGTGGCCATCATCGACCGGGTGGTCGATAAAAAGGGCACGCGCGCGCTGGCCAAGGCCTATCTGGACTATCTCTATAGCGACGAAGGCCAGGATGTTGCGGTCAGGCATTACATCCGCCCGCGTTCGGCCAAGGCGGCCGCCAAGGCCAAGCCGGCGTTCAAGAACATTCCGATGTTTACGGTCGATGAATTGTTCGGGGGCTGGAAGAATGCGCAGAAGGTGCATTTTGCCGATGGCGCCCAGTTCGACCAGATCATCAATACCCTAGGCAAGAAATAACGGGCGGGGACGGACGACGTGAGCACCCTGACGATGAACCGGATCACCTTCAAGCGCCACAGCGTTCTGCCGGGTTTTCGCATCACGCTCGGGCTGACGCTGTTTTACCTTTGCCTGATCGTTTTGATCCCGCTGTCGGCCGCCTTTCTCAAGACCTTTACGATGTCGTTCGCCGACTTCTGGTCGGCGGTCAGTTCGCCGCGCGTGCTGGCCTCGTTCCGTCTGTCCTTCGGCGCGGCCCTTCTTGCGGCGGCGATCAATGGCGTGTTCGGCCTGCTGGTGGCCTGGGTGCTGGTGCGTTATCCCTTCCCGGGCCGGCGCGTCGTCGATGCGCTGGTCGATTTGCCGTTCGCGTTGCCGACGGCCGTGGCCGGCATTGCGCTGACTGCGGTGTACGCTCCGAACGGCTGGTTTGGTGAGCCCCTGGCAGCGCTGGGCATCAAGGTCGCGTTCGCGCCGCTCGGCGTGCTCGTGGCGCTGGTGTTCATTGGTTTTCCCTTCGTCGTGCGCACCGTGCAACCGGTGCTTGAAGACCTGGAGAAAGAACTCGAGGAAGCCGCCCACTCGCTTGGCGCCACGCCGCTGCAGACCTTCATCCGTGTCACCCTGCCGACCGTTATGCCGGCGCTGGTTACCGGCATCACCCTGGCCTTCGCGCGGGCCGTCGGCGAATACGGCTCGGTGGTGTTCATTGCCGGCAACATGCCGATGGTGTCCGAGATCACGCCGCTGATCATCATCACCAAACTCGAGCAATACGACATTGCCGGGGCCAATGCTGTGGCGGTCGTGATGCTGATGATTTCATTTGTCCTGTTGCTGCTCATCAACATGCTGCAAGGCTGGATGCGCCGTCGCAATGCCCAGGAAAGGGCCGTTTGATGAAGCACGTTTCCGCTCCCGACACCCCGGCCGGTGTGCGCACGTACGAGCGCGTCATTGCGTCGGCCTCGGCCCGGCCGGCAAAGCGCATCGCCTGGATGCCGCTGCTGCTCACCACGGTGGCGCTGGCGTATCTGGTGCTGGTGCTGCTGGTGCCGATGGCGGCGGTGTTCATCGAGGCTCTGCGCAAGGGTTTTGGTGCCTACTTCAGCGCTATCGTCGAACCCGAAGCCCTGTCGGCCATCCGCCTGACGCTGCTGGCTGCGGCCATCGCCGTGCCGCTCAATCTGGTGTTTGGCATTGTCGCTTCCTGGGCAATTGCCAAGTTCGATTTTCGTGGCAAGTCGGTGCTCATCACGCTGATCGATCTGCCGTTTTCGGTCTCGCCGGTGATTTCCGGCCTGATCTATGTGCTGATCTTTGGTCTGCAGGGCTGGTTTGGACCGTGGCTGGCCGAGCATGACATCAAGGTCATTTTCGCCGTGCCGGGCATTGTTCTGGCCACCATCTTTGTGACCTTTCCCTTCATTGCCCGCGAGTTGATTCCGCTCATGCAGGCGCAGGGCCGCGAGGAAGAAGAGGCTGCCGTGGTGCTTGGCGCGAACGGCTGGCAGATCTTCTGGCGCGTTACCCTGCCCAACATCAAGTGGGGGCTGTTGTACGGTGTGATCCTGTGCAATGCGCGCGCCATGGGCGAGTTTGGCGCGGTGTCAGTGGTCTCCGGACATATCCGCGGCAGCACCAATACGCTGCCGCTGCATGTGGAGATTCTTTACAACGAATATGCCTTCGCGGCGGCGTTTGCCTGCGCCTCCTTGCTGGCGGTGCTGGCTATCGTGACGCTGGTCATCAAGACCATCGTTGAACACCGCAGCATGAGCCTGCGTGCCTGAATCTGCGTATCTGAGTAATTACGGAAATCCATCATGACCATCCGCGTTGAAAACGTCTCCAAGCGCTTCGGCAATTTTGTTGCCCTTGACCAGGTTGAACTCAACATCCAGCCCGGTGAACTGGTGGCCTTGCTGGGGCCCTCGGGCTCGGGCAAGACCACCTTGCTGCGCGTCATTGCCGGCCTGGAAACGCCCGATACCGGCCGCATCCTGTTTGACGATGAAGATGCGACCGGCAAGCATGTGCGTGAGCGTGAGGTCGGTTTTGTGTTTCAGCATTACGCCCTGTTCCGGCATATGACCGTGTTTGAAAATGTCGCTTTCGGCCTGCGCGTCAAGCCGCGCGCCGAGCGGCCCAGCGAGGCTGCCATTCAGGAGAAAGTGCATGGTTTGCTGAACCTCGTGCAACTCGACTGGCTCGGTGACCGTTACCCCCATCAGTTGTCCGGTGGCCAGCGGCAACGCATTGCGCTGGCACGTGCGCTGGCCATCGAGCCGCGCGTACTGCTGCTTGATGAGCCGTTTGGAGCGCTTGATGCCAAAGTGCGCAAGGACCTGCGCCGCTGGCTGCGCCGCCTGCACGATGACATTCATCTGACCAGCGTGTTTGTCACGCATGATCAGGATGAGGCCCTTGAAGTGGCCGACCGCATCGTGGTGTTCAATCATGGCCGGGTCGAGCAGGTCGGTGTGCCTGACGAGGTCTATGATCATCCCGCCTCGCCTTTTGTGTACCAGTTTCTCGGCAATGCCAATCGCTTTGAGAGCCGCATCCGCGGTAGCGTCTCACAGGTGGCTGGCGTGCAGTTCGATACGCCCGAACATGCCCACCTGAATGATGTTCAGGGCACGGCCTACGTGCGCCCGCATGACCTGGACATCGTTGCTGATGGTTCGGCAGCGGCCGTGTCGGCGCGCATCGACCACATCATCAAGCTCGGCCCGACCGTGCGCCTCGAGATGGCGGCGACCGACGGTGGCGACTATCTCGAAATCGAGGTTTCGCGCGATCGCTTTACCGAGCTGTCGGTGAGTGTTGGCCAGACGGTGTTTCTGGCGCCGCGACGTGGTAAGGTATTCGTCAATACCGTCAAGGAACTCATCGCACCGGAGCCGTCGTGAGCACAGCCAGCACCACTCAGATCCTCGAACAGGCCGAACAGCGCGCCCGCGCCGATGGCGTGCCCTACCGTGGCAATGTCACCCCGCAGGAAGCCTGGGCACTGCTGCAGTCGGGTGATGCGACGCTGGTTGATGTGCGCACCGCGTTTGAAGTGGAATGGATCGGGTGCGTACCCGGCGGCATTCCGATTGAATGGAAACGCCTGCCCGGCATGGTGCCCAATATGGGGTTTCTGGATGCCTTGAAGGCGACGGTGCCGAACAGCGCACGGGTTCTTTTTTTGTGCCGCAGTGGTGGCCGCTCGGGTGCGGCGGCAGCGCTGGCAGCCGGGGCCGGGTATCACAACGCCTTCAACATCCTTGGCGGTTTTGAAGGCGACCTCGACGGCAACAAACAGCGCAATCAGATCAACGGCTGGCGCAAGGCCGGTCTGCCGTGGTCGCAAACCTGAGGCCACAGCGCTGACGCCACAGCCCTGAAGCCCTAGCCGAATTGCAATCTGGACGCGATATACTCCCCTTGTGAGTCGCGCGCGGTGCGCGGTGGTCCTGTCCGGGAATTGAACATGCGTTTTCTCAACAATATGAGTGCCCGTGCCCTGTCGTTCGCGGGCTTTCTGGTGTCGGTCGGATTGATCGGCATTGGCGTGTATCTGCAGATCTACGAAAACCTCGAGCCTTGCCCGCTGTGCATGCTGCAGCGCATCTGTTACATGACCCTCGGTTTCATTTTGCTGGCCGCTGCCGTGCAGGGTCCGGGCAAAGTCGGTATGCGTATCTATGCGGGTCTTGGATTTGTCGCCGCGCTCACCGGCGTTGGTTTGGCGGTGCGCCATGTCGCGCTGCAGTGGTATCCGCCTGAATTCAATGCCTGCACGGCTGACCTGTTTTTTCAATTGCGCAAGTTTCCCTTCTGGAGCGTGATCGAGCGTGCCCTGCGCGCCACCGGTGACTGCGCTGTGGTCGACTGGACCCTGCTGCATCTGTCGATCGCCGAGTGGTCGCTCGTCTGGTACGTGGCATTGGCTGTGCTGAGCATTTTCATGTTCCGGCGCGCTGGCCGGCGTGCCGCGTAATGTGGCTGGAGTAGCGTGAGCAAGGCCTTCACCAAAGAGAGCGAGGATGACGAACCGGACCAGCCCGAGTTTCGCATCCCGCCCGGCACCAAAAATTATCTGACCCCGGGTGGTTATCGACAGCTGCGCGAGGAATTCAAACGTCTGATGGATGTCGAGCGGCCCGATATGGTGCGGGTCGTGTCCTGGGCCGCCTCGAATGGCGACCGTTCCGAAAATGGTGACTACCATTACGGCAAAAAACGCCTGCGCGAGATTGACCGGCGCATCCGTTTCCTGACCAAACGGCTCGACATGGCCGAAGTGGTCGATCCCGCCGCGCGTCAGGATGTCGAGCAGATTTTTTTTGGCGCGACGGTGTGCTATCTGGACGGTGCCGGTCAGGAGCACACCATCACCATTGTCGGCATCGACGAAGCCGAGCCACTGAAAGGACGCATCAGCTGGATTGCACCGCTGGCACGCGGGCTTACGCGTGCGCGCGCTGGTGACGTGGTGACCCTGCGCACACCGGGCGGCGCAGAGGAAATCGAAATCCTGGAGGTGAGCTACCGCCTGGAAGAACCCGACGCCATCTGAGGGGCGAGGGGCGCAGTCCTCAACCGCATTGCTCAAGTCTTCATGCGGGCTATTTTCATGACCTGCGGCAGGCGCCGCAGACTGCGCATCAGTTTGGCCAGATGCTGGCGGTCCGATACCTGAACGGTGAAATGCAGCAGGGTGATTTCCTCGGCTTCATCGTCCATGGACACGTGGCTGATATTGCCGCCGGTCTCGGACACTTCCACCGCCACCTTGGCCAGCGCCCCACGCTCGTTGCGCAGCGACAGGTCGAGGCGCACATTAAACAGGCGGCTGGCGTCCATCGGTTCTTCCCATTGCACATCGATCCAGCGCTTCGGGTCGCGGCCGCGCTGGCGCACGGCGGTCGGGCAGTCGGTGGTGTGCACCACAAGGCCATGACCGCGGCGGATGTAGCCGATGATGCTGTCGCCCGGGATCGGGTGACAGCAGTTGGGCAGTTGCACCGATACCCCCTCGGCACCGCTAATGGTCACGGGTTCGGCGCCCGAGGCCTTGTCGCTGTTCAATGGGGACTGACCGCTGAGGATGAAACGACGGGCCACGACGGGCGCCATGCGTCGACCCAATCCGAGATCCGCCATCAGTTCCTCGCGGCTTTTTGCACCGCTTTCATAGAGCACTCGGTGCCACTCGGCGCCAGTCAGCGATGCAACGCTGCGGTCGATCTGTGCCAGCGCGCCGTCGAGCAGACGCTCGCCGAGTTCGACCGACTCGTCATACTTCATGGTCTTGAGGTAATGACGAATTTCGGAGCGTGCCCGGCCAGTGCGCACGAAGTTGAGCCAGCCCGGGTTGGGCCGCGCCTGGGCTGCCGTGGTGATCTCGACCACGTCGCCGCTGTGCAGTTCGGTGCGCAGGGGGGACGGTTCGCCATTGATGCGTGCCGACACACACTGATTGCCGATGTCGGTATGAATCTGATACGCAAAATCGACCGGCGTGGCACCGCGCGGCA
>CANJOT010000025.1 GCA_947475815.1 Burkholderiales bacterium
CGGACCGCGTCATTGTCATGAGCGGTGGCCGCATCGTCGAAGAAGGTTCACCACGGCGCTTGTACCGGCGGCCGGCCAGCCGCTTCACGGCCGATTTCATTGGCGCAGCCAATTTCCTGCCGCTGACGTTTCGCGCAGGCATCTGGCTGGCGCATGACGGCACGGCCATCCGCATCACCGAAGACGAACTCGGCCAGCAACACGCGCTGGAGGGCGACACGCGCGAAGCCGTGCTGCGCGCCGAAATCCTCGGCGTGCGCGCAACGCCAGCCGAAGGCCAAAACAACCTGCGCGGCACGGTCGTCAACCTGCAATACATGGGTCCGCACATCGAATACGCCATCGACCTGGGCCAGGGCACGATCATCAATGCCCACGAACGCAACGAGTTTGCGCGCGGCGATGTCGTCTTCATCAGCTTTGATGCGCACGACATCCACCTGCTCAACCAGCCCGCCACCGGCGCCTGAACCCGCACGCCCGATCGGAAACAAGCACCATGTCTACCCCTACCGTCGCGGCGCGCCTGGCCGACAAAATCTGCTCGATCACACCCGACCAGGTGAGCCGCGAAGCGATGGCTTGGGCCAGCATCGCCGTGCTCGACACCATCGGCGTGAGTTTTCTGGGTGCAGGGGAACCCTGCACCACCCTGCTGCTGGAGACACCCGGCGTGGCAGATGCCCCCGGGCCGGCGCTGCTGATTGGCACGGCGCGGCGCACCAGCATGCTCGATGCCGCACTGGTCAATGGCACGGCAGCGCACGCGCTCGATTACGATGATGTCAGCGGCGTGGTGGGCGGCCATCCCTCGGCACCGATGGTGGCGCCGCTGTTCGCGCTGGCCGAAGCGTACCAGCGCAGCGGCCGCGATGTACTGGTGTCGTTCATGGTGGGCGTGGACGTGCAGCATCGCATCGGCCGGGGTGTCAATTACCACCATTACGCCAAGGGCTGGCATCCGACCGCCACGCTGGGCATCTTCGGCACCACCGCGGCTGCGGCCCATCTGCTCGGACTGGATCGCACCAAGACTGCCACCGCGCTGGCGATCGCGGCCTCGTTTGCCGCCGGTCTCAAGTCGAATTTCGGCACCATGACCAAACCGCTGCACGTGGGCCATACGGCACGCGACGGCCTGTTTGCCGCGCTGATCGCACAGCGCGGCTATACCGCCAATGCCGGCACGATGGAACACAAACAAGGCTTCCTGGAAGTATTCAACGGCGCCGGCAACTATGACATCGAAAAAATGTTCACCGATCTCGACGCGCCCATCGGCGTCGACCCGAGTCTGGGCATCAAACAGTTTCCCTGTTGCGGCAGCACCCATCCGGCCGTGACCATGATGTTGAAACTGGTCAAGGAAGAAGGCCTGCGGCCCGAGCAGGCCGCGAAGATCGAGATCCTTGCCCAGCGCCGCCGCCTGCCGCACACCAACAACCCCGATCCGCAAAGCGGCCTGGCCGCCAAGTTCAGCATTCAATACGCCACGGCGCGCGCGCTGGCCGATGGCGCCGTGCGGCTCGAACATTTCGATGGGGATGCCCACCTCGATCCGCGCGTGCGCGCGTTGATGGCCATTACCGACACCCGCATCCACCCCGACATGCCCGACGATTCGCCCAATGAGTTTGGCTCGGAAGTGATCGTCACCACACACGCCGGCAAACGCCTGGCGCGGCGCATCGACCAGCTGGTTGGACGCGGACCGGAAGATCCCATGAGCGGCGAAGAACTGTGGGAGAAGTTTTCCGATTGTGCCGGCCACAGCCTGCCGCAGGCGCAGATCAAGCCGCTGTTTGATCAGCTGATGCATCTGGAACACATCACCGACCTCAACGAGGTGGCGCGCACCATGGAAGTTCATGAACCCCCTGCCCGGCGCGCCTGAACTGCAGCGCGCCATCACACCGATTTCAGCTTACCCCGGGAGACCACACGATGAACAAGAATAAAACGCTGCGACACCTGCTGCTGGCCACCGGCCTGGCACTGGCCAGCGCGGCCGGCATCGCCTTCGGCCAGGCCACCGCGCCCAGCGCTGCACAATGGGCGGCCGTCGGCACGGCTGCGGCCAAAGAAGCCAAGCTGACCTTCTATCACAACCTCAATCCGGGCGGCATGGAGACGGTCGTCAAGGAGTTCCGCACCGAAGTACCGGGCATCGATGTACAGCTGGTACGTCTGGGCAGCGCACCCCTGATCCAGCGCTTTTCCACCGAATTCGCGGCCGGCCGCAACATCGCCGACGTCGTGTTGACCACCGTCGACCAGAGCATCTTCGATGGTGCCAAAGCCGGCTGGGCAGCCACCTGGGTGCCGCCGGAAATCAAAAATTTCCAGCCTGCGGCCAACTACCGCAACATGAACATGCTGTTTAACATCCAGACCGTGCGTGACGCCATTATCTGGAACACCCAGAAGGTCAAGGCCGCCGATGCGCCCAAGGAATGGACCGATCTGTTCAACCCGCGCTGGAAAGGCAAGGTCGGCATGAACCCGCCGTGGCGTTCAGTCACCCAGCAGGCCATCATCGCCTATTGGGAAAAGCTTGGTCTGGGCGACACCGCCGCCAAGATGAAGGCCAACGAAGTGCGCTTTTTCGAAGGCTCGGGTGGCGTGCTGCAAGCCGTCGTGCGCGGCGACGTGCTGGTCGCGCAGATGCTCGACCTGCCACTCGACATGGCCATCGCCGATGGCGCACCGATCGGGTTTGTTTACCCCAAGTCCGGCACGACGCTCTCGCAGATCTACACCTTCGTCTCGGCCAAGGCCCCCAATCCGAACGCCGCCAAGATCTTCACCAACTGGATGCTGACGGCCAAGGGCCAACTGCTGCTGCAGAAATACGGTGGCCTCGCCGCCACACGCCCGGGCACGCCGCCCATGGCGCACCTGCCAGCCACCTCCAGCCTGAGCAACGTGCAGGACAGTCTTGAATTGACGCCACCGGCGAAACAAAAGGAAATTGTTGATCACTGGCGCAAGACTTTCGGTATTCAGTAAACTCTGGCTACGCTCGATGGTGCGTTTCCACACGGCCGTCGAGCGGCAACCTGGCTCAATTTTTAGCCAACAAATGCGTGAGCGGAGGTATTCAAGCCTCCTCCACCGCCTGAAGATCCGAAGGCTGCATGTTGCGTGATCAGGCCATCACGATCTGCGTATGCACCTCAACGTTCAGTGCACGTTTGATGGCTGCAAAAACGGCCGAAATATTGCTCATGGTCGGATTGCCCGACTGCGACAACATCCGGTGCAGGCTTTTGGCGGGTTTGTGGATTTCCCCGGCCAGCGCCTCAAAACCCAGAGTGGCGTTGACCAGGTCACGCAGAATCAACTTGGCCGAATCCGGTTCACCGTTCACGAACAACGTGATGGCTTCATCCAGAAGAGCCTGTGCAAAAGCCGGATCGTTCTGAACGCGTGCAGCCACGGTCTCTTTGAAATCACGGGTCAGAGCCATGTTCATTTTCCTTTTTGCGTTGACGCCTTGCGGCGCTTGTAGTCTTCCCAAAGCACCAGGGCCTGGTCGATGTCTTGCTGCTGGCGCTTCTTGGTGCCACCACCGATCAGGATGATGATCTTCAGACCGTCCTTGCCAAGATAGATGCGCAGCCCCGGCCCCCAATCAATCTTGTACTCGCCAATACCACGGAACCATTCGACGTTGGAAAGGTTGCCCTGTTCCATTCGGCTCACGGCAACTCGTACTTTGGCGGCGTTGATCGCTTCCAGCGACCCAAACCAATTGGCAAAAGGGCTATCACCATCGGCGAGTAGCAGTTCCTTGATCTGGTAGCTCATAGGGCGTCATAGTAACGTATAAGTTCCCATTTTTGGAAATTCGGTTGCGAGCCGTCCCGTGATCCTGAAAATCACCCGACAATCATTACCGACCAAATTATTGAAAAACTCAACGTCCTGCCAGCAGCGCCCCAAATTCACGTGCACTCAGCGTCTCCAGCGCCATCACGGCATCGCGCATTTCGCGTGCGCGGCCAGCGGAGACCGCCAGTGCGGCATTGGCGAAAAACTTCGCCTCGATGTCGGCCGGGGTCAGGGCTCGTTCACCGGCGCCCCGATTGATGGGTTCGTAATGATGGTATTCGCGGCCATCCTTCATGTGGATGCGCACGCCGCCGGACATGTAGGTGGGGTACTGCGACTGTTCATCGACCACCGCCTCGACCTTGTCGGCCAGCGCCAGGATGGCTGGGTCGTTGCGCACGCCGGCTTCGAGTTCGGCGAGGCCAAACTGGCCGCGCACCAGACAGGCCGCGACAAAAAAATGCACGCTGAATTTGGCGTCGTAATCATTGGCCGGGCGCTTTTTGATGGCCACCGGCTCGGCGATGATGTGCAGGGTGGGCTCGGCGACGTACGCGGTGATCTTTTCGATCTGCGCCGGATCGATGTGATGCTCGGCGCGCAGCAGCAGGGCCGAGTCACCGCAGGCGTGCACGAAGTGGCAGACCGGGAAAGGCTTGACGGCCATGTTGAGCAGTTCCCACTCGCTGCCCAGTCCCTTGGTGATGAGGCTGTAATCGACCTTTTTTGCCAGGTCGTGCAGATGGGTGTTGAAGATACCGAGCCGGCCTTCATAGGGTTTGGTCGGGCCGATGGTGCCGCCGCGCGCCAGACTCGCCGCGGTGATGCCGGCCACGGCAGCCCAGCCCGGATGCAGGCGTTTGTTCCAGGCCCCTTCGGCCAGAAACTCCTGGGTCGCGGCGGCAGTGCTGCCCGCCAGGCCCTGGGCCATGGTGATCTGGTGGGCGTTGAGGCCATACAGCCAGCCGGCCTCAATGGCACAGGAAAAATGTGCCATCAGGCCCGTGGGGTGGTAACCAAAATGATGAAAGCCGCCGCGCGCCGAGGCGGCAATGCGGATGACGTTTTCCACGCCAAGCACATAGGCGGCGAGCAGATCCTGGCCAGAGCGGTTGGTGCGTTCCGCAATGCCGAGGGCACAGATCAAGGCCGTCACCCCCGGATGCAGCACCGCGCCCAGATGTGAGTCGTCGTAATCAAGACCATGGATGAGCACGCCATTCATGAGGACGGCGTCACGCAGCGGCAGGCGGTCCGGAAAGCCGATGACACTGCAATCACCCGCTTCATTGAAACCACGCAGGCCCGACAGGATGCGATGCGCAAAATCATAACTGGTCGAAGCCAGCGCCACGCCCACCGCATCCAGAATGAATCCCTTGGCCGCTGCGCGCACCGGCACCGGTATGGTGTCCCAGGAAAAATGATCGGCAAAGGCAGAAAGTTGCTGGGCGATGGTCAGGCCGTTGACCGAATATTGAGAAGGATCGGGCGTATTGCTGGAGACACTCATATGCTGTTTTTCTTTTGCGGGCAACGCATCGCAGCGGCAGGCAGAGCACGCGGCATCGGAGATCGATGTGCAAGATGCGGCCCCGCCACCATCGGCAGGGCATGCTCATGATATAAGCATGCCCTGCTGGCAGCAAGGCGCACGACGGGCCGTGCGCCTGCGGCTCAGTTGCGGCTCAACTCCTGATACACGGCATCGGCCAGCGCAAGCAATTCGGCCCGTGGCAGATCGGCCGAGAGGGCGTAGTTGTAAGCGCCATCCACCCAATAAAAGACGCCAATGTGTTTACGCTGTTCATAACGGAAGGCACTGGTGGCCACTTCCGGTGCCGCCTTGTGCGAGACCAGCAGGGTCAGGCGCCGGCCACCCTTGTCCTGATACATGAACTGCGCCAGCGGTCCCGGCTCGCCGGGCAGCAAACGACCACCAAGCAGATCCCAGCCCGCCGGGGCCAGATGGGGCACGCGCACCGGCGCGGCCAGCCGTTTGGACAACCAGTTGACCAGATGGGTTTCCTGATCGGCCGGCACTTCCACGGCATGACGGACTTCCGGCACAAAAACCGCATGGGCCAGTGCGGCGCTGGCGGCGAAACTACGCCCACCGTCGTCGGCCGTCACAGTGGTGGGCGCAAAGCGGTCATGGCCGACCCAGCCACCCACCAGACCCACGGTCAAGGCCGCCAGACTGGCGGCGAGCGCCGGCCAGGAGCCCCGCCAGGCCGAACGGACCGGCACGTGCATTTCATGCGGCGCCGACAGCACCGGATCAAAGCGCGCATGCAGCATGCGCTTGTGTTCACGCCAGGCGTTCACGCTCGCCCTGGCGTGCGGGTCCTCCGCCAGAGCCTGCTCAACGTCGAGCCGCGCCGTCGCCGGCAATTCATTGTCAACGTAGGCGTGCAGTTGATCTTCGCTGAGAGGTTTCATTTGACGACCTTCAATACGGATCGCGCCGGCTGGACATCGACCGGCACCCCGCCTTCCATGAATGCGCGCAGATTCTGGCGCGCGCGGGCCAGCCGCGACATCACCGTGCCCACGGGCACACCCAGCACCAGCGCGGTTTGCTGATAACTGAGATCTTCAAGCCCGATGAGCAGTAACACGCTGCGGTGTGCCGGCGCCAGACAGGCGAGGGCACGCTCAAGATCGAGCAGACCTTCGGCACTGTCGACGCCGGCTACATCGTCACGGCCGTCGGGCATGGCTTCGGGTTCATAACGGCGCAAGCCGTTGATATAAATATTGTGCACGATGGTAAATACCCATGCGCGCAGATTGCTGTCGGGCCGCCACTGAGCGCGCCGCGACCAGGCGCGTTCGAGGGCATCCTGTACCAGATCGTCCGCCTGCGCGGAATGACGGGTCAGGGCATGCGCGTAACGGCGCATGCGCGGGATGAGGGCCTCGAGATCAGTGGCGGTGAAACTCACGAACAGTCTGCCGATCAGGGTTTGGCGACGTGCCAGACGTTGTTGACATTATCACCGGTCTTTTCGCCCGGCTTGGTGTCCTTGACCCAGGTATAAAGCGGCTTGCCCTTGTAGGCCCACTGCTTTTTGCCGTCGTCGCGCGTGACCACAGTCCAGTCACCACTGTTGGTGGCGTTGTCGGGCGCTGACAGCGCAGGCCACAGTGCGATGCATGAACCATTGCAAGCACTCTTGCCATTGCTGGCAGTGTCGCGATCGAAGGTGTACAGGGTCATGCCGGCGCTGTTGACGATGACGCCTTCAGCGACCTTGGTGGTGGGCTGGGCGGCAGCAATGCCGGACACGGCGCCAACGACAACGAACATCAGAGCTGCAGCAAAACGTTGCTTCATGGGGAATCTCCTCAGAGGTAGACTTGGGGTGCGGGCATTGAGCGGCACAAAAACATGCGCCACACTGAATGAACACGGCAGACCGCCGGTTTATTCCACGCAGACTTAAATTTCCAGCGGATCAACCTCGACGTGCCAGGACACGCGCGAGCGCAAGCCACGCAGGCTGCTGATCCAGCGTGGCAGGAAAGCCTGCAACGCGGGGCGCGAGCTCGATTCGAGCAACAGCTGTGCGCGCTCGACGTTGGCGATGCGCACCATGCTCATGGGCACCGGGTCATACAGCACCACACCCGTGGCATCCGCGCTCGCGGCCAGTTCACGCGCACTGACCAGAAAGGCGAGCGCCAGATCGATGGTTTTTGCCTCGGCACGCAGGATGACCTGATGGCTGAAGGGCGGCAGGCCGGCCGCACGACGGTCACTGATCTGGCCGGCGGCGAAACGCGGATAGTCGTGGCTGGTGAGAGCGGCAAACACCGGGTGGCGGGCAAAGCGGGTCTGGATGAGCACCTCGCCGGGTTTGTCGGCGCGGCCGGCGCGGCCGGCTACCTGCATGAGGTTGGCAAACAAACGTTCGGCGGCACGAAAGTCTGCCGAAAACAGGGCGCTGTCGGCATCGATCACCCCCACCAGGGTGAGATTGCGAAAGTCATGGCCCTTGGCCACCATCTGGGTGCCCACCAGGATGTCAACGTCGCCAGCATGCACCGCGGCCAGCATGGCGGGCGCGCTGCCTTTGCGACGTGTGCTGTCGCGATCAATACGCAGCACGCGCGCGGCCGGATACCAGGACGCCAGGGCCTCCTCAACGCGCTGGGTGCCGCGTCCGAGCGGCGCCAGATCGACATTGCCGCAGTCAGGACAGGCGCGCGGTACGCGCACTTCCCAGCCGCAGTGGTGGCAATGCAGACGGCCATCATTCTTGTGAAACACCGTGTGCGCGCTGCACCGGGTGCACGGGCTGAGCCAGCCGCAGGCACCGCAACTGAGCACGGGTGCGTAACCGCGCCGATTGTGAAAGATCAGCACCTGTTCCTGACGCGCCAGGCGCACGCCGATGGCCTCGCGCATGGCCAGCGTAAAGCCATGATCGAGCTGCACCCGTTCCGTGTTCAGCACGCGGATGAGGGGCAACTGGGCGTCGGTGCTGGCTCGCTGTGTAAGTGCCAGCTTCGTGTATTTACCGCGCTGCGCCTGCACCCAGCTTTCCAGTGAAGGCGTGGCTGAGCCAAGGATCACCCCAATGCCCGCCTGGCGTGCGCGGACCACGGCCAGGTCACGCGCCGAGTAGCGCAGACCTTCCTGTTGTTTGTAGGAGGGATCATGCTCCTCGTCGACGACGATCAGTCCCAGACGCGGCATGGGTGCCAGTACCGCCATGCGTGTACCGAGAACGATATCGGCCTGACCCTCGTGCGCGACCAGCCACTGCAGGGCGCGCTCGCCATCGGCCAGGCCACTGTGCAGACTTGCCAGACGCGCCAGCGGAAAACGACCGCGAAACAGTTGTTCGAGTTGCGGCGTCAGGTTGATTTCCGGCACCAGCACCAAGACCTGCCGACCGCGGCTGAGCAGCGCCTTGATGGCATGCATGTAGACCTCGGTCTTGCCGCTGCCCGTAATGCCGTGCAGCAGGAAGGCGGTGAAGCCTTCGGCTGCCTCGATGCGTGCACAGGCGTCGGCCTGCTCGGCATTCATGACCGGCACGCTGGAGGCGCTGTCCGCAGACGGGGGTCGCGCTGCAGCTTTTGCCAGCCGGTTGCGCAAGGCCGTCATGGAGCGCGACAGCGGCCGGCCCTCGACCCTCCGGTAAGCGCCGCAGCGCCGCAGCAAGGCCGGTATGGCCGGCAAGGCCACCTCGCCGAGCGGCCGCTGATAATAGCCGGCAGCAAAACGCAGCAGCCTGAACCACTCGGCATCGAGCGGTGCGACGTCGTCCAGCACAGCGATGGCATCTTTGAGGCGCGCCGGTTCGATGTCGCTGTGTTCGACACATTCGACCACCAGACCCATCACGGTCTGACGGCCCCAGGGAACGATGGCACGCTGCCCGATGCGGGCTTCACCGGTCCATCGATAATCGATCAGATCGGGCAGGGGTGTATCGAGGGCAAGCTTCAGAATCATGCTGCGCCGCGCTCAAAAGTTAATATGGAGGGTCGACTTATGGGCCTAAGTCCCTGTCCTGTATCAGGTTTTTCTAATGCGCTCTCGCCCTGTGGACAACTTTGTGAAAAAGCCCGCTTCCGCATGGAGAAAGTATCAATTACAGCGCACGCCTACCGGAACACCGACATTTGGCGATAGCATTTCATTCAATAAAAACAATGACTTGAATTGATCAATCTGAAGTAAAGTCGCAAGCCTCATTCGCTGGCGATGAATCTGAAAAATGTGCATAAGTCAAGGCGGGTGATCCCTGAACGCGGTGAAATATTTACCTTCGGTGGCTTGCGTTCAGGGGTTTTGTTACTGGACTCAGGCGGCCGGGCCGTGATAAGCGCGACTCTGCTCATGCACCGCCTTGACCAGCACGCTCACCGCGTCGGGCGGGGTGAACTGGGAGATGCCATGCCCGAGATTGAACACATGGCCTGCGCCCGCGCTGACCGAACCAAAACTGGCCAGGATGCGGGCCACCTGGGCTTCGATCTGGGGTGCGTCGGCAAACAGGACGTTGGGATCGAGGTTACCCTGCAAGGCACAACGCGCACCAATGCGGGCACGTGCCTGAGCGAGATTGACGGTCCAGTCAAGGCCGACCGCATCGGCACCGCTGTCGGCGATGTCTTCGAGCCACAGACCGCCGCCCTTGGTAAACACGATGGCGGGCACGCGCCGGCCCTCGTGTTCACGGATCAGCCCGGCGATGACGCGGCGCATATAAGCCAGCGAAAATTCCTGATAAATACCATCGGCGAGTGTGCCGCCCCAGGTATCAAAAATCATCACGGCCTGGGCACCGGCTTCAATCTGGGCATTCAGATAGGCGGCCACGGCCTGAGCATTGAGTTCAAGAATGTGGTGCATCAGGTCTGGCCGTTTATACAACATACTTTTGACCGTACGGAAATCGCTGGAACCACCACCCTCCACCATATAACAAGCCAGCGTCCACGGACTGCCTGAAAAGCCGATCAGCGGCACACGTCCCTGCAGGGCCCGGCGGATTTCAGTAACGGCATCAAACACATAGCGCAGGCTGTCCGGCTCAGGCACGCGCAGCGCCTGGATGGCCGCTTCGTCGCGCAGCGGGCGCTCGAATTTCGGTCCTTCGCCATCGGAGAAATACAAGCCCAGTCCCATGGCGTCGGGCACGGTGAGGATGTCCGAAAACAGAATCGCGGCATCGAGCGGATAGCGATCGAGAGGCTGCAGCGTGACCTCGGTGGCATAGGCCGGCGACTTGGCCAGCCCGAGAAACGAGCCGGCGCGTTTGCGCGTGGCCTTGTATTCGGGCAGGTAACGTCCTGCCTGACGCATGAGCCAGACAGGCGTGTAGTCGGTGGGCTGACGCAGCAGGGCGCGCAGAAATGTATCGTTTTGAAGTGTGGTCACGAGCGCAAGCCGGTGAGGAATAGAGACTGTATTTTACCGGGTTGTGTGGCTGGAAATGTGTCCCAATGGACGCTTTGCCATTTTTTACGCGCGCGCCAGTGCATCAATGGTGCGTTTTGCATCCGATCCCCGCAGAGTCGGATGAGCCGGCGCTCTTGCTAGAAACAGACCACCACCGAAACATCGGCCGCAAAACAATACAGCCCGTCGCGGAAACCCGCGCGGGCTGTATTGAACGACCGAAGCGTAAAACTCAGTTCTTGCGGCGCAGGCGCTGAATCGCGGCGATCTGGGCAATGGCCGACGCCAGTTCGGCCTGAGCCTTGGCGTAGTCGAGCTTGCTTTCCTTGTTGACCATGGCTTCCTCGGCGGCGCGTTTGGCTTCCTGCGCCTTGGCTTCGTCGAGGTCATGGCCACGGATGGCGGTATCGGCCAGCACGGTCACGATGTGTGGCTGCACTTCAAGAATACCGCCGGCAACGAACACAAACTCTTCCTCGGCCTGGCCCACGACCTTGATACGCACCGCTCCAGGGCGGATGCGCGTAATCAGGGGCGTGTGGCGCGGATAGATGCCCAGTTCGCCAGCCTCGCCGGGCAGGGCGACAAACTCGGCTTCGCCGGAGAAGATGGATCCTTCGGCGCTGACGACGTCTACATGTATGGATGACATAAATAAATCCGGTTGCGCTTTCGACCCGAAGGTTGGCAAGGGTGCAGCAAGCTGGTTAACCCGGCACCTCCGCGGGGCGGAGGCGCCGGACGAGCCGGCTTATTACATCTTGGCAGCCTTTTCGATGGCTTCGTCGATGGTGCCGACCATGTAGAACGCCTGCTCGGGCAGGTGATCGAGCTGGCCGTCGACAATCATGCGGAAGCCGCGGATGGTTTCCTTCAAGCTCACATACTTGCCCGGGCTGCCGGTAAACACTTCGGCAACGTGGAAAGGCTGCGACAGGAAACGCTGGATTTTACGGGCGCGGGCGACGAGGAGCTTGTCTTCCGGTGCCAGTTCGTCCATGCCCAGAATGGCGATGATGTCGCGCAGTTCCTTGTAACGCTGCAGGGTGCCCTGCACGTCACGGGCGACGGCGTAATGCTCCTCCCCGACCACGAGCGGATCCAGCTGGCGCGAGGTCGAGTCAAGCGGGTCGACCGCCGGGTAGATACCGAGCGAGGCGATGTCACGCGACAGCACCACGGTGGAGTCCAGGTGGGCGAAGGTGGTCGCCGGCGACGGGTCGGTCAAGTCATCGGCAGGCACATACACGGCCTGGATCGAGGTGATCGAACCGGTCTTCGTGGAAGTGATGCGCTCTTGCAGACGGCCCATTTCTTCAGCCAGCGTCGGCTGGTAACCCACCGCCGAAGGCATACGGCCCAGCAGTGCGGACACTTCCGTGCCGGCCAGCGTGTAGCGGTAAATGTTGTCAACGAAGAACAGCACATCGCGGCCTTCATCGCGGAAACCTTCGGCGATGGTCAGACCGGTCAGGGCAACGCGCAGACGGTTGCCCGGGGGCTCATTCATCTGGCCGTAGACCATCGCGACCTTGTCGAGAACGTTCGAATCCTTCATTTCATGATAGAAGTCGTTGCCTTCGCGGGTACGCTCACCGACGCCTGCAAACACTGACAAACCGCTGTGCTGCTTGGCGATGTTGTTGATCAGTTCCATCATGTTCACGGTCTTGCCCACGCCGGCGCCGCCGAACAGGCCAACCTTGCCGCCCTTGGCGAACGGACAGACCAGGTCAATCACCTTGATGCCGGTTTCGAGCAGGTCTTGCGACGGCGACAGTTCGTCGTAGGCCGGGGCCTTGCGGTGAATGGCGGCACGGGCGTCGGTCATGACCGGGCCGGCTTCGTCGATCGGGTTGCCGAGCACGTCCATGATGCGACCCAGAGTGGCCACGCCGATGGGCACCGAGATCGGCTTGCCGGTATCGGTGATCACCATGCCGCGACGCAGACCGTCGGAGCTGCCCAGGGCAATGGTACGCACCACGCCGTCACCGAGCTGTTGCTGAACTTCCAGCGTCAGTTCGGAACCTTCCATTTTCAAGGCGTCATACACCTTGGGCATCGCATTGCGGGGGAATTCGACGTCCACCACTGCACCGATACACTGAACGATCTTGCCTTCAGCCATGTTCGTTCCTTCTGCCTTCGATCCTGCGATCTGCGGCTCTAGCTAGTTGATTAAATTCAATTCAAAAACAGGTCGGACACGGCTTTAAACCGCCGCCGCACCCGCTACGATTTCGGACAATTCCTTGGTGATGGCAGCCTGACGGGTCTTGTTGTAGATCAGTTTGAGCTCGCCAATCACGCTGCCGGCGTTGTCGGTCGCGGCCTTCATGGCCACCATGCGCGCCGACTGCTCTGACGCCATGTTTTCCGATACCGCCTGGTAGACCAGTGCTTCGACGTAACGCACCAGCAGTTCGTCGATGACGCTCTGGGCATCCGGCTCGTACAGGTAATCCCAGCTATAGTCGCGCTTTTCCTGCTCGCTTTGCGCCAGACGCTCGGCGCTCAGGGGCAGCAACTGCTCCACCACCGGCTCCTGCTTCATGGTGTTGATGAAGCGCGTGTAGCACAGGTAAACGGCGGACAGCTTGCCCGCCTGGTAAGCATCAAGGAGCAGCTTGACCGGCCCGATCATGCGGTCCAGGTGCGGCGTGTCGCCCAGGCCGATGGCGTGCGCCACGACCTTGGCGCCCAGGCGGTTCAGAAAGCCCAAGCCCTTGTTGCCGATCGCCACGGCTTCGGGCTGAACGCCACGACCGTCGAGTTCCTTGATGCGGGCCAGCACGAGGCGCTGGATGTTGGTGTTCAAACCGCCGCACAAACCCTTGTCCGTCGTGATGAGAATGAAACCGGCCGCTTTCGCGTCGGCATGCTGCACCATGAACGGGTGGGTGTATTCGGGGTTGGCAAGCGCCAGGTGCGCCGAGACATTGCGAATCTTGTCACTGTAGGGACGGGCAGCCCGCATCCGTTCCTGCGCCTTGCGCATTTTGGATGCGGCGACCATTTCCATCGCCTTGGTGATCTTCTTCGTATTCTCTACGCTCTTGATCTTGCCGCGTATCTCTTTACCGACTGCCATGCAGAGGCTCCTAAAGATTCAGTCCGTGCTGCTCGCTTGCCGATCAGTAGGTACCCGACTTCTTGAAATCGGCGACCGCTGCGGACAGCTTGGCTTCGGTTTCCTTGTCGAGCGTCTTGGTCTCTTCGATCTTGGCCAGAATGTCGGCATGGCTGGTCTTGAGCGACTTGTGCAGACCGGCTTCGAAGGCCAGCACTTTCTTGACATCGAGGTCGTCGAGGAAACCGTTGTTGACCGCGAACAGCGAGGCGGCCATCAGCGAGATCGGCAACGGCGTGTACTGTGGCTGCTTCAACAGTTCGGTGACGCGTGCGCCGCGGTCGAGCTGCTTGCGGGTGGCTTCGTCAAGGTCGGAAGCGAACTGCGCAAACGCGGCCAGCTCACGATATTGCGCCAGGTCGGTACGGATACCGCCGGACAGGCCCTTGATGACCTTGGTCTGGGCAGCACCACCGACGCGCGACACCGAGATACCGGCGTTGATGGCGGGACGCACGCCCGAGTTGAACAGGTTGGTTTCCAGGAAAATCTGGCCGTCGGTGATCGAGATCACGTTGGTCGGCACGAACGCGGACACGTCGCCCGCCTGGGTTTCGATGATCGGCAGGGCCGTCAGCGAGCCAGTCTTGCCCTTGACTTCGCCCTTGGTGAAGGCTTCGACGTAGTTGGGGTTGACGCGCGCGGCACGCTCGAGCAGGCGGCTGTGCAGATAGAACACGTCGCCAGGGTAGGCTTCGCGGCCCGGCGGGCGGCGCAGCAGCAGCGATACCTGCCGGTAGGCCACGGCCTGCTTGGACAGATCGTCATAAACGATCAGCGCATCCTGACCGCGGTCACGGAAGTATTCGCCCATCGTACAGCCGGAGTAGGCCGAGACGTATTGCATGGCGGCCGACTCGGACGCCGACGCAGCCACGACAATGGTGTATTCCATCGCGCCATGCAGCTCCAGCGAGCGCACGACGTTTTTGATCGACGATGCCTTCTGACCAATGGCAACGTAGATACAGGTCATGTTCTGACCCTTCTGGTTGATGATCGCGTCGATCGCCACGGCGGTCTTGCCGGTCTGGCGGTCGCCGATGATCAGCTCGCGCTGACCGCGGCCGATCGGCACCATGGAGTCAATCGACTTCAGGCCGGTCTGCATCGGCTGCGACACCGACTGGCGTGCAATCACGCCCGGGGCGATTTTTTCGATGGCTTCGAACAGTTTGGCGTTGATCGGGCCCTTGCCGTCGATCGGCGCACCAAGCGCATTGACCACGCGGCCAATCAGCTCAGGGCCGACCGGCACTTCCAGAATACGGCCCGTGCACTTGACGGTGCTGCCTTCGGAGATGTGTTCGTAGTCGCCCAGAATCACGGAACCGACGAAGTCGCGTTCGAGGTTGAGTGCCAGGCCATAGGTGGCCGTGCCATCAGGTGCCGAGGTGAACTCGAGCATTTCGCCTTGCATGACGTCCGACAGACCATGGATGCGGACGATGCCGTCGGTCACCGAAATGACCGTTCCCTGGTTGCGGATCTCGGCAGTGGTGCCAAGATTTTCGATGCGGCTTTTGATCAGCTCGCTGATTT
Organism: Burkholderiales bacterium; assembly: GCA_947475815.1. Classification (GTDB taxonomy): domain Bacteria; phylum Pseudomonadota; class Gammaproteobacteria; order Burkholderiales; family Burkholderiaceae_D; genus CANJOT01. The sequence goes on from CANJOT010000025.1 coordinate 15,432, forward strand.
CAGAAGGATTAAGGTGCATGTCGGACTCCAATAATGTTCTGTACTTGCAAAGGGGGCTTCATGCCGTCAGGGCGGTTCGCATCTGGTCGAGGCGGGTGCGCACCGAAGTGTCGAGCACCTGATCACCGACCACCACGCGCACACCGCCGATGAGGTCGGCATCGACCGTCACCTGCGGATGAAGCTTGACCCTGAATTTCTGCTCGAGCGTGGCGACCAGTTCGGCCACCTGGACATCGGACAGCGGAAAGGCACTCGTGATGAGCGCGTCTGCCGCCCCTTCGCGTGCATTCTTCAAGGTATGAAACTGCACCGCGATTTCCGGCAGGGCCGACAGTCGACCGTTGCCGATCAGCTCACGCAGGAAGTTCTGCGCCTGACCCGACAGGGCATCGCCCAGCACGCCGGAAAACAAGCCAAAGATCTGCTCGTGGCTCAGTTTGGGGTTGCTGATCAGGGACTGCATTTCGGGATGGGCGGCAACGGCCGCCATGTTCCCGAGCAGATCCGACCAGGCATCAAGGTCCCCCGCCTGGGCGACACGAAATGCCGCTTCTGCGTAGGGACGTGCGATTGTGGAAATCTCAGCCATCGCTGTTCTTCTGCCCGCTTAAAGTTGCGTTTTGAGTTGCGACAGCAGATCGGCATGCACCCCGGCGTTGACTTCACGCTTGAGGATCTGCTCGGCACCGGCAACTGCCAGCGCTGCAACCTGGTCGCGCAAGACATCACGGGCACGCTGCACCTGCTGTTCGGCTTCGGCGCGCGCTTCGGCGAGGATGCGGGCCTTTTCGTGCTCGGCCTGCTTTTTCGCGTCTTCGATCACCATAGCCGCCTGCTTCTCGGCTTCGACAACGCGCAACTGGTTGGCGGCACGCGAGCTGGCGAGTTCGTTCTCGACACGCTTGTTGGCGTCGGCGAGTTCAAGCTTGCCCTTTTCGGCGGCTGCCAGGCCGTCGGCAATTTTCTTGGCGCGTTCATCGAGGGCCTTCATCAGCGGCGGCCACACGAATTTCATCGTGAAACCGGCGAGGATGAAAAACACCACGAACTGCACCACAAGGGTTGCGTTCAAGTTCACGGCTAATTCCTTTTCGTTTGCGCTAGCAGGAAATCCTGCACATGGGAAAGAATCAGGCGGAAGGCCTCATCGGCCATCCGCTTGCCCTGCCCGTGTCCTGATTTCTGCTTATCCGCGCACAAACGGGTTGGCGAAAGCGAACATCATCGCGATACCAACACCGATCAGGAAGGCGGCGTCGATCAGACCGGCCAGCAGGAACATCTTGGTTTGCAGGGTGTTCATCAGTTCAGGCTGGCGTGCCGATGCTTCGATGTACTTGCCGCCCATGATGCCAATGCCAATACAGGCGCCAATGGCGCCCAGGCCGATAATCAGACCACAGGCGAGTGCAACGAAAGATACGTCGGTCATGAATGACTCCTTAAATCAATGATAAGAACAAAGCGAATTAAAAAAACGAAAGGGACTGACTTTACCAAAAACGATGAACCAAAAATCCTGGGCCAAAAACGACGGCCCGCACTCAATGCCCTTCGTGCGCCTGACCCAGATACACGAGCGTCAGCATCATGAAGATGAAAGCCTGCAGCAACACGATCAGGATGTGGAACACAGCCCAGACCGATCCGGCGACCACGTGCATGCCAAAACCCCACCATGTGGCCGTGGAGCCGAGCAAGGCAATCAGCAGGAAGACCAGTTCACCGGCGTACATGTTGCCAAACAGCCGCATGCCGAGGGAAACCGTCTTGGCGACGAATTCGATGATGTTCAGTCCGAGGTTGGCCAGCCACAATGCCGGGTGGGAGCCGAACGGTGCACAAAACAGTTCGTGAACAAAACCGCCAATGCCCTTGATCTTGATGTTGTAGTACAGCATCAGCGCAAACACGCCGAGCGCCATGCCGAGGGTGCCGTTGAGGTCGGCGGTCGGGACCGCGCGATGGAAATGGAAGGTATGCTCGAGACCGAACAGGCGGAACAATGCGCTGAACAGGTCGACCGGCAGGAAGTCGAGGGAGTTCATCAGCAACACCCAGACAAACACGGTCAGGGCAAGCGGCGCGATGAAGCTGCGGTCGCCGTGCACGATGTTCTTGGACTGGTCTTCGACCATTTCGACGAGCATCTCAACAGCCGCCTGGAAACGCCCCGGCACGCCACTGGTGGCCTTGCGGGCCGCCCACATCATGAACGTCAGGCCCACCACGCCCATGGCAATCGACCAGAAGATGGTGTCCAGATTGAACACCGAAAAATCGATGATCGACGTCTGCTTCGCATCGGAACCAAGCTTGGTCAAATGCCCCAGATGGTGAACAATGTACTCAGACGGCGTCAGTGCGGATGCGGTGGATGCCATGCGGTTTAGCCCTAGTGATGCCGGTCAATCAAAAACGCCACGAAATAACTTTTCAGTCCGACAATGAAACCGGCCAGCAGCGCCAGCCAGTTCAAGGCGGGGTACAGCTTGACGATCGCAAACAGCATCACGACCGTCACGACAAGCTTTACCAGCTCGCCGACAAAAAAAGACCCGGCGTTGGCACCCAGAGGTGATTTCGCCTGGATGCTCAAGCGCCACGCAAAAAGTGCGTTGGGTAGCACACACGACAAACCGCCCAGCGCCGCCGACAGCGCGGCATGCACACCGCCGAGGAGGGCGGCGATCAGCGCGGTAATCAGCGTCGCGAGCACTTGCAGGAGAACGATTCGAAACATTTTCCGGGCAAGTTCCTCAACAACGCCAACCGGTCAAAACCGGCTCTTCACTGCTCCCGCCTACTTATACACTCTGGATGAACCCTGAAATTCCGGAGGAGATGCCCCAAGACCTCTTTGGACTGACCGAGTGACGAGAAAAATGCCGCAGCGCCGCAGGATGTTACTGGTTTTCACCTACGGGGTCAATTAGAACGTGCCGACAACGCTGCGCGCCGCCCGTGCCGAATTGTTGGCTTGGTGCTAAAGTGACTTTGCATCCTTACACGATGCAAGTCAGGGACCGGAATTCAAGGAGAAGTGAATGGGCGAACTGCCGACCAATCGGGACAACTATGTCGTGCACTGGCCAGAGCCGCCCCACGTGCGTCTGGCCGATCACCTGCGCGGCACCGAGGAATGCGAAATCGAATTCATGGCCGGTGGCAGCGAACGTGGCAGTCTGCTGCATTTCACCGGGCGCGACCGATTCCTGATCTTCCAGCCACACGCCGACCACCCCCAGCACCTCAACCGCATCAAGGTCGATCTCGGCCGGGTGCGTCAGGTCCGCCTGCTCAAGAACGTGCAGATGCGGCCACTCGAAGAGTTAGCCCAGGGCGAGATCGACGCCACCTTCCCGCCCAGCGAAATCCAGGTCTACAGCATCGAATACACCGATGGCACCATCCTCTGTGGCGAGACCGTCGGTTTTGTGCAACTGCCCGCCGGGCTGTGCCTGTATTTCAGCAGCGAAGATCAGACCATCTCGCGCGTTTTCATTCCGGCAAGCGCCATCGCTTACTCGCAGATCGGCGACCCGATTGGCAAGAAACTGGTCGATGAAAACGTCGTTTCCGAAGACCAGCTCAAGGCTGCCGTCGACAAACAGCAGGCTATGCGCAAGCTGGTCCTGGGCGACTACCTGATCGAACAGAACCTCATCACCCGCGAACAACTCGATGCCGCCCTGCAGTATCAGGAAGGGCACCCCAGCCTGCGTGTCGGTGAAGCCCTGATTGAGCTCGGCGTGCTGACGCAGGAACAACTTGCCGCGGCCCTGTCCCGCCAGCGCGCCAACCGCGGCCGGCAGCTCGGCCAGATCCTCGTCGACATGGGCGTGGTCGATCCGGCGACTCTCAAGAAGGTGCACGCCAGGACGCTCGGCCAACCCTTCGTCAATCTGAAGAATTTCAGCATCCACCCCGAAGCAGCCGCCCTGCTCACGGCCGAAGCATCCCGCCGACTGGGCGTGGTGGCACTGGCCGTGGAAGACGGTTCGCTGATCATTGCCACCGAAAGCCCGCTGTCCACGGCGGCCATCAACGAACTCAATCTGCTGGTGCGCATGCGCATCGTGCCGGTGATGGCGCTGAGCGATGAAATTCACGCCATTCAGGAGCAGAGTTACGGCCCGGCACCGATGGCCGGCGCGATTATCGACCCCGCGCAGATCCGCTTTGGTGAAGTCGATGAAGAGCTCAGTGCCGCGCCCGTGGTCGATGCCCGTGTGGAGGCGCTGTTTGCCCATGGCAGCACGCTGGAATTGGCCGACGCGGTGGAACTCGATTCCGATCGTGTGCTCCTGCACGCCATTCATCGCCTGCTCGATGCCGCCCAGCGCGGCGGCACCCTCGATATCCACATCGAAACCCACGGCGAAGAACGCAGCACGCGTATCAGCTTCAAAAAGGAAGCATAAGCCTCACCGCTTGAACTTCTCGATCAAACCATCGAGCTGTTCAAAGCCGGCGAAATCGATCAGCACCTGGCCACGCCCCTTGGCGTTGGTCTTGATGACCACCTTGGTGGCCAGGGCGTCGGACAGCTCTTCTTCGAGCCGCGCCAGATCCCCACCACCGCGGTTCTTGCCACGTGGTTTCTTGGCCGCGGTCAGGGCGAAATCCTGACCGAGCCGGGTCACCAGTTTTTCAGTATCGCGCACCGACATGCGCTTGGCCACGACCTGGCTGGCCAGCACGATCTGGGTCGCGCTGTCGACCGCCAGCAAGGCACGGGCATGCCCCATATCCAGATCCCCCGCCATCAACATGGTCTGCACGGGCTTGGCCAAATTGAGCAGACGCAACAGATTGGAGGTGGCGCTGCGTGAACGGCTAATGGCGCCGGCAGCCTGCTCGTGCGTCAGCTTGAATTCGGTGATCAGGCGCTGCACGCCCTGGGCCTCCTCCAGCGGGTTGAGGTCTTCACGCTGAATGTTTTCAATCAGCGCCATGACCGCCGCCGACTCGTCGGGCACATCGCGCACCAGCACCGGCACCTCGGTCAGGCCGGCAATGGCGGCAGCGCGAAAACGGCGCTCGCCGGCGATGATTTCATAGCGTCCGCCATTGATCGAGCGCACCAGAATCGGCTGCATCAGGCCCTGAGTACGAATGCTGTCGGCCAGCTCGTTGAGCGCACCCTCGTCCATGCGTGTGCGCGGCTGATATTTGCCCGCCTGTAACACACTCAGAGGCAGCAGACTTGGCGTGCCCGACGGCGTGGCCGGACTGGCTGGTTCATTGGCGCCCAACAGGGCTTCAAGGCCGCGGCCCAGACCTTTTTTCTTGATCATGATGCCAGCTCGATAGAGGAAAGTGGGGAAGAAACAGGTTGCCGAAAACGCTCGACCATCTCGACAGCAAAGGCGATATACGCTTGGGCACCCTTGCTCGACTTGTCGAACACGACACCCGGCATGCCATAGCTGGGCGCCTCGGCCAGGCGCACGTTGCGCGGCACCATGGTCTTGAAAACCTTGTCACCAAAATGGGCTTCGAGCTGGGCCGAGACCTGCTGTGACAGGGTTGAGCGCGGATCAAACATGACGCGCAGCAAACCGATGATCTCGAGGTCGCGGTTGAGGTTGCGATGCACCTGCTTGATGGTGTTGACCAGATCGGACAGACCTTCCAGAGCGTAGTACTCGCACTGCATCGGAATGATCACGCCCTGCGCAGCGCACAGGCCGTTGATGGTCAGCATCGACAGGGCCGGCGGGCAGTCGATCAAAATGAAATCGTATTCGTGCTGGTGCGCCACGAGAATGCGCTTGAGGCGCATCTCCCGGTCGTCCAGCTCGACCATCTCGATCTCGGCGCCGGCCAGATCACGATTTGCAGGCAGAACGTCAAACTTGCCCGTCTCGGAGTACTGCCTCGCCGTCGGCAGACTGGCCAGACCCAGCAAGACCTGATACACGCCCGACTTGAGCGCACGCTTGTCGATGCCGCAACCCATGGTGGCATTGCCCTGCGGATCGAGGTCGACCAAGAGCACGCGCTGCCCGGTCGCAGCCAGCGAAGCCGCCAGATTGACGGTCGTGGTCGTCTTGCCGACGCCCCCTTTTTGATTGGCAACTGCGAATATTTTCGCCATGACTTCCCACGACTCCCTGTAAAAATTCTTGTACCGGATCAACCGATGGTCAATTTCACGCCAAAACCAATCAAAAACATTCCCGCGAGCCGACTGGCCATCAAGGTCACGCGCGGTAAACGACCAAGCCGACTGGCGAGCATACTGCCTGCAAAAATCAGCAGGCTGCAATACAACAAGGTGCACACGGCAATGCTGAGCGCCATGGCGACGAAGGTCGACAATCCACGATGGGTCGCCGGATTGATGAACAGCGGAAAAAACGCCATGTAAAACACAATCGCCTTGGGATTGACCAGAGTCACGAGCAAACCCCGGGCAAAATCGCGCGCACCCGGAAACGGTACGGCCGCACTCACGCCAACACCCGCTTTTGCGGGCAGAATCAGCATCAGCCCAAGATAACAGAGGTAAGCCGCACCGACATACTGCAGGCCATGAAAAACCGTCGGGTTAGCTTGCAGCAACGCCGCCACGCCGGCCACGGCCAACCACATGAGCATTTGATCGCCCAGAATCAGACCGGCCAGCGAAGCATAACCACCACGCACGCCATGACGGCTGGTGCTGGCCAACAGACAAAACGTGCCCGGCCCGGGCAAGGCCAGAAACACCAGCACCGCACTGATGAAGGTCCAATAATCGTGAATGCCCAGCAATTCACTCATGCCCGCTCCAGCACCAGGGCACAACGCTGGGCATCCAAGCCCGGCACCTGCAGGGGCAGCACTTCCGACACCCGCCAGGGCGCCGGCAAGGCGGCCATTTCCTGTTGCGGCAACTGGCCCTTCATGGCCACAATCACACCGTCCGCTGCCAGCAATGGGCCCGCCAGACGCACCATGTCGGCGAGGTCTGAAAATGCCCGACTGATAATACAGTCGGGGCTTTGCGCGAGAGTAAGCGCTTCAACACGGGCGTGATGGCAGTGCAGGTTGGCCAGTTGTAACTGTGCCTTCACTTGCGTCTGGAAGGCGGTCTTTTTCTGCACGGCATCGACCAGATCAACCCGCAAGCCGGTGAGCGCAATCGCCAGCGGGATGCCGGGCAGGCCGGCGCCCGCGCCAACGTCAAGCACATGATGCACACCGAGGCGCTCGATCAGGGGGACGAGGGCAAGCGAATCCAGCAGGTGCACGCTCAGCATGTCCTGACGGTTCCGGATCGCCGTGAGGTTGTAAACCGAATTCCACTTGTCCAGCAAGTCGAGATAATCAAGCAAGCGTTCCTGAGCTTGCGCATTCAAGGATAGCTGCAAGGCAGACAATCCGGCACGCAAGGCCCCGGCCAGTTCGCTACGCGGGATTTCTGTTGCCTGCCTGCGCCCCGCTGCTTTCATCAACGATTGCTCGCTGGCGCCGGACTGCGGGGGGGCGATGCCTGAGGTGCGACACCGCTCGAAGGGGGCAAGGATTCGCGCGACGGTTGTCCCGACGCCTGTGAAGGGGGGGATGGCGGCGCCATGCTGCGACGCTTTTCAGCCAAAGCGCTTTCCAGCGACTGACCGGACCGCAAGGCTTTTTCCACTTCTTCTGTCGTCAAGGCGACCGCAGGGACGGTGCTGCGCACGCCCTCACTCGAGGTCTCGGCGCTTGACTCTTTTTCGGGCGGCTTCATGGCCGTGACGGCCAGCTGAATCCGCGCCAGATGATCGGCAAACTCGCCAGTCCGCTGGGCAACGTTGAGAAACCGGCATTCGGCAATCAACTCCGAGATCTGCGGCATGTTGTCGCTGAAACAACGCCAGGCATGAATGCGCGAGACCGGTGGCCGGGCATTGACATCGATCACCGGGATCCAGGTCAGACGACCAGGCTGACGATCATTGCCCGGCGCCTTGACGCGCACTTCAATCACGCCATTTTCACTAATGGCCAGCACGGTGCCATCGGCCTGCAGGCCCAAAGCATTCACCGGCAAGCCATACAGCTTGAGCTCATCTTCTTGCGCCGGCAGCCGGAGATTGACGTCCCAGGCGGCCGACAAAGGCACGCTCAGGTTCGATACCCGCCCCGGAACCGCCTTGAACGCGCTCCGCAGGCGCGCGGCATCGGCGGCGCCGCGATACACCCACCAGGCCGCGCCCAGCAGCACACCGATGACAAGCAATGCAATCAGACGTCGACGAATCATGTCCATATTTTCAAATTCTCCCGGTTCAGGCTGCGCGAGATTTGGAGGTTTCGAAATCGGGGGCCTTGGGTTCGGCATGATCAAGGTCCAGACCACGCCAATCGCCGCGCTTCAGATGAACCAGCAACAAGGACAAGGCCGCGGGCGTGACGCCAGAAATCCGCGAGGCCTGGCCCAGGGTTTCGGGCCGGTGTTTGTTGAGCTTTTGACCGACCTCGATTGACAGGCCCCGCACCGCAAGGTAATCCATGGCCTGCGGCAACTTCAACTCTTCATAGCGCTCCTGACGCAACACATCTTCCTGCTGGCGCGCGATATAGCCCGCATACTTGATCTGAATTTCGACCTGCTCGACCACCGCACGACTGAATTCATCCCCACCCGAAAGCAGCACATCGTCGGCGACAAAAGATGTGCCGCTGGTGGTATGCAAACTCATCAAGTCGGCATAGAGCACTTCCGGCCTGCGGAGCAGGTCAGCAAGCTTGTACTCGCGCTCGATCCCCTTGCCGAGGACGCGCTCGGCATCCGCCGCTGACAGCGTCTTCGGATTCACCCAGGTGGAGTGCAGTCTTTGTGTTTCACGTGAAACAGCCTCGCGTTTGCGACAGAAACTGTCCCAGCGAACATCGTCCACGCACCCGAGCTGCCGGCCCATCTCAGTCAAGCGCCAGTCAGCGTTGTCTTCACGCAGGGACAGGCGATACTCCGCCCGACTCGTGAACATCCGATACGGCTCCTGCACCCCGCCAGTGACCAAGTCATCCACCAACACGCCGAGATAGGCCTGATCACGCCGCGGACACCACGCCTCCCTGCCCTGCGTCAACAGCGCCGCGTTCAAGCCGGCGAGCAAGCCTTGCGCTGCGGCCTCCTCATAGCCCGTCGTGCCGTTGATCTGCCCGGCAAAAAACAGTCCGGCAATGGTCTTGGTTTCGAGACTGGCCTTCAGACCGCGCGGATCAAAATAGTCGTATTCAATGGCGTACCCCGGGCGCAGGATGTGGGCCTGTTCCAGGCCGCGGATGCTGCGCACCAGTTCGAGCTGAACATCGAAGGGCAAACTGGTCGAAATGCCGTTGGGATAATACTCGTTGGTGGTCAGGCCCTCGGGCTCGAGAAAAATCTGGTGAGACGTCTTGCCAGCGAAGCGGTGGATCTTGTCCTCAATACTCGGACAATACCGCGGCCCCACCCCTTCGATCACCCCGGTGTACATCGGTGAGCGATCCAGTCCGCCCCGTACGATCTCGTGGGTACGCTCGTTGGTATGGGTAATCCAGCACGACACTTGGCGTGGGTGTTGTGCGATGGAGCCCAAATAAGAAAACACCGGCACCGGATGCAGATCACCCGGCTGTTCTTGCATCACAGAAAAATCAATGCTGCGGCCATCGATGCGGGGCGGCGTGCCCGTTTTAAGCCGGCCTTGTGGCAAGGCAAGTTCCTTGAGTCGCGCCGACAAGGACACGGCCGGCGGATCCCCCGCCCGCCCACCGGCATAATTATTCAGACCAACGTGTATCTTGCCGTCCAGGAAGGTACCAGCGGTCAGCACCACTGAGCGCGCCCGAAACCGGATGCCCGCCTGAGTGACCGCACCAAGCACGCGCGGCACATTGCCCTCTTCAATGATCAGGTCATCCACGGGCTGTTGAAACAACCAGAGATTGGGCTGATTTTCCAGACGCGAACGGATGGCCTGCTTGTACAGGATGCGGTCGGCCTGAGCGCGCGTCGCGCGCACTGCCGGGCCCTTGCTCGAATTGAGAATGCGGAACTGGATGCCGGCATCGTCAGTTGCCAGCGCCATGGCGCCACCCAGCGCATCCAACTCCTTGACGAGGTGACCTTTGCCAATGCCCCCAATGGAGGGGTTGCAGGACATTTGCCCCAAAGTCTCAATATTATGGGTGAGCAGAAGTGTGGACTGCCCCATCCGTGCAGCACACAGGGCGGCCTCGGTGCCGGCGTGACCACCGCCCACCACAATGACATCGAATTCCGTTGGAAACCGCATGATCTGCCTCGACGCTCAATCCTGAGCCATGACCCGAAAACACCGCAGCGCAAATATCGCGCAGAGGCGAGATTATGACGGAAAACAAGGGCTGGGCCTATCCTGTGCCCCAAAGTGCAACAATCGTGTGTTTCACGTGAAACAACGGCTATCGCAGCCAGGCATCGTAACCAGTACGCAGCACCAATA
>CANJOT010000026.1 GCA_947475815.1 Burkholderiales bacterium
AAGTTCGGCCAGCAGAGGCACCTTGAGCATCTCGATAAAGTCGCTCTTGGCCAGACGCAGCAGACTGCCATTGGTGATCATCGTGATGGTGGCATTGCGTTTGGTATCGAGAATCAGCGCCTCCTCGCCGAACGCAGCGCCGCTCTTGAAGTCCGCCAGCGGCATGGAGACCCCGCCGATGATCCGTGTCACCTGTGCACGACCGGTGCTGATGACGTAATAATAGTCTCCCGCGTCGCCCTCGCGGATGACCACCTGGCCACGGGTCACCGGGACGGTCTCAAAGCACTGCAACATGCGGCTGATATGCGCCGCCGGCATGGCGGCAAAGGTACCCGTGGTCAGGTTCTGTACACTAAACACGCCGGTCAGCAGATTCCAGCCCGAGTCCTCGTAGCTGTGCGCCACGGCATCGTCACCCTCCCCGCCTGCCCCCGGATTTTCCGAGGTCATTTGGTCCCAGGTGAGCATGATGTCGAGCAGGTTCTTGTCGATCCGGGTCAGGCGCACGGGTGTGAGCGCGCGTACCGTGCGCACCTCGCTGCCAGCGCCGACCGCGGGCAAGGGGCTGGCCGCTTCCAGGCCCCCGGCGCGCAGCACCCGTTTGCGCCCATCGGCATGGGTCAGTTCGAGTTCGCCCTCAAGCAGATAAATGGCTTGCCCACCAGGGTCGCCACTCAGCGGATCGTCACCTGCATCGACCTCTTCGACGGAGCAATGGCTGGCCAGCTCAACGGCGCGGTTTTCCTGCAGGCGGTTGAACGGCTCGAAACGCAACAATTCTTCGGCGGACAGAGCGTTCATAAGTCGAAAGTATGACCGTTTTGAAGCATCAAGGGGGCGTAATCGCCGGCATCCTGCTGGATTTCTTCCATCGTCAATTCAAGTTCACCCGGCTTGAGATGGGTGATGTATATCCCGACATTCCGCTCGAGATGGGCGAGTTCCTCGGCCAGCATGCTCGGACAAAGATGCTTGGACGCAACGGCAAGGGATTTCTCCCGGTTACAAAAAGCGGTTTCGATGATGAGATACCGGAGGTCCCTCACCCGGTTGAGCTTGGGCCAGAGTGGCTCGTTGATGGTGGTATCCCCCGTGAACGCCAGACTGGCGCCGGCTTCAGACGTCACCAGATAACCCAGTGCCGGCAGCACATGGTTCGCCGGCAAGGCGGTAAATCGTCGCTTTTTGAGCGTGACCGTCTGACCCAGGGTCATCGGCTCATAACGCATGAAGGGCGCTTCGTGCGTCGGGATGACACTGAAATCAGGCCAGATCTTCCAGTTGAAGATATGCGCTTTGAGCACGGCAATGGTTTCCGGCAGGGCATGGATCACCAGAGGGGTGTTGCGCATCGCGCCGACACTGTCGACCATCAGGGGAATCGACAGGATGTGATCAAGATGGCTGTGCGTCAGAAACACATGATCAATACGTGCGAGTTCGGCCAGCGTCAGGTCACAAGCCCCGGTGCCGGCGTCTATGAGCACATCATGGTCGACGAGCAGCGAGGTCGTGCGCAGCTGCCGTCCTCCAATCCCGCCCGAGCATCCGAGTACTTTTATTCTCATGTTCTGATCAAGTGTTCATGCACACTGGTCATCTGCCCGATTCCTGCGGCATCGCGAGGCCGCCTGCTGCCTTATTTACTCGTAAACGTCGTCACGCCATCCCAATCCGGGCCCGGAGCATGCTCACGCAGGGCCGCGACACGGACAAGGTATTCCTTGTAAAGGTAGTGGGGAGACTGCTCCTGCAACGCATGCAAGCTTGTTTCGCAACCCTCCCAGTCCTGGGCCCGGTAGGCTTGCAACGCCAGCGCCCACGATTTCAGTTCCTGCTGCACCCCAGCGGCGACCTCGCCGACGCGTCCGATCGGTTCAAAAATCGCCACCGGCTCATCCTTGCCCTTCACCCGCACCCGGTCCACCTCTCGAAAGACGATGTTCTGGACGACGTGACGCGTTGACTCTGCAACAAGTATGCCAACTCCATAATTCTTGGTCAGTCCTTCCAGACGCGAACCAAGGTTGACCGCGTCGCCCATGACCGTATAGGCCCTGCGGATCTTCGACCCCATGTCACCCACGCTCATGCTGCCAGTCGACACACCGATACCGATGCGCATGTCCGGCCAGTGCCGTTCTCTGAAGATTTCGTTGACCTTGTCGACCTCGGCCTGCATCGCCATGGCGGTTTCCACGGCATGCTGGGCGTGCGCGGGGTCTGCCACCGGGGCGCCCCAAAAGGCCATGATGGCGTCACCGATGTACTTGTCCAGGGTTCCGCGGTGTTGCTGGATGATCAGAGACATCGACGTCAAATAGGCGTTGATGTACTCCGACAGCTCCTTGGGCTTGAGGGATTCGGAAATCGTCGTGAAACCACGCACGTCGGAAAACATGACGGTCAGCTCTTCGCTGCGGCCTTCCATGCTGTAGGAGGTCGGATTCTTGGCCATTTCATCAACCAGTTCGGGCGGCACATAAGAACCGAACAAGCCCGCCAGTTCGCGCTTGCTGCGCGATTCGACGAAATAGCCATACACCATGTTGAGCGTGAAGACGGACACAATCAGCAGCAGCAGGCTGGCCACGGGGAAGACCAGATTGGCGACCGCGTAAAAATACAGGTTCACGCCGATCACCAGAAACAGCATGATCGCGCTGAAGAGCACCGATCGATCTGCCGACAGGTAAGGCAGCAGGATGCCGAGCGCCAGACCGACGATAAGCAGCATGAATGCTTCCGCGCCCACGGTATAGGCTGGCAGTTCCTTGATGCTGTTATCGAGAATGCCGGAAATCAGGTTGGCGTGCGCCTCCACCCCGGGGTACACCTCACCGACCGGCGCCGCGCGCAAGTCGAACAGGCCAATCGCGGTGGTGCCAAAAATGCCGATCTTGCCCGTCAGGGCACCCGGCTCGATGCGATCATAGAGCACGTCGGCCAACGATACGTAACGGTAGGAACCGCCATCGACGTTGCCACGGCCGCGGTAGGGAATCAGGGTCGCGACATCGGCGTCGATGGGAATCGAGCGCATCTTGCCGTCCACCATCACTTCGATCGATTCAATGCCCGAGGCGCCCGTGGTATCCCCTCCGGCCCAGCCCAGCCGCAGGGGCACGTTGCCGGACAGGGCGCGCACCATCGCCAGCGACAGAGTCTCGTAATAATTGCCGTCCAGTTCAACCACCAGCGGCATACGCCGCACGATGCCATCGGCATCCGGTGTCACATTGAAGGTGCCGCCGGACATGGCCGAATTCTGTAATTCCGGAAGATTGGCACCATAACCGTCAAAATGACGGAAATTGGCAACGCCTGGGGGAAATTCGCCACGCTGAAATACAGGCTTGGGCAACACGCCGCCGCGCAAGGCATTCTTATCAGCGGTAAAAAAATAGCCCATCACAGTGGGTCTTTGTTTCAGGGAGTCACCAAACTTGCCGTCAAAATCAAGCGCGCGACGCAGGCGCGGCAGTGCCGACTGGTAAGCTGCATTGTCGCGCAACTGGCCCTTGGCGAGCGCCTCGATCTGCGGCAACCCGGAGCTCTCGTCACGTTCGGCAAACACCACGTCGAAACCGACGACGCGCATGCCATGCTGATCGATCAGCTTGTCCATGAGTTTGGCAAGGACCTGCCGGTTCCAGGGCCAGCGCCCCACCTCGGCCAGACTCTTTTCGTCAATATCAAGCACGACCACACGCGGATCGAGCGTCTTGGGCATGGTGGCCACCAGCCGCCAGTCGTAAAGGCGATACTCGATTTCATCAATCACAGCCAGACGCATATATCCCACTGCATGGGCCAGAAAGACCAGCAACAGGACCATCGACAACAGGATGGGGATGGCACGGGCTTTCAAGACTCAATCCCGACGTGATGCGTGGCGGTGATGTTCACTTGAAAAAAAACTCCATCTTGGTCCCGGACAATTCGAACACATCGTGATTGTTGAGCCGATGCGGCTCTTCACCCAGTGTTTTTCCATTGACACGGGGGTACCCGGGGCCCTCGACATGCGTGATGAAATAAGCTTGCGGCCGCAGGGTGATGACGGCGACTTGCGAACCCGGCCGGCCCAGTGTCGTCAAGGATTTGGTCAGCGGCAACTCGCGCCCGGCATTGGGCCCGTTGAGAATCTGGATGCTGGCCGGCCCGATTGCCGGGAGATTTTCAAAGACCGGCGCGGCTGGTGCCGGTTCTGCTCCTGCCAGACCATCCCCCTTGACCGGTGCCGCACCGGGTACCTGATCGGGCCGCGGCATGGCGTCTTTCTCATAGTCGGCGTAGGCGTTGTATTTGCCTTTTTCAGACAGATACTTGAGCTTGTACTTGCCCAGTTCGATCACGTCGTTGTCCTGCAGAAAGTGTTTGGTGACCGGCTGACCGTTGATCAGGGTGCCGTTGGTGCTGTCCAGGTCCTCAAGAAAAGAGTCATTGAGGATGGTGACAATCACGGCATGCTCGCTGCTCACCGCGAGATTGTCGATGACCACATTGTTGCTCGGACGACGTCCGATGGTAGTACGCTCCTGCGTGAGCCTGATTTCATTCAAAACCAGCCCGTCCATCGACAGTATCAGTTTTGCCACGCCCCGCCCCCCGTTATCAAGCGCCGCATGAACCGGGCCAATCGATTACCCCTGGCGGCAGCACCCAGCCTGACGCGAATCAGGATGACGGAGACATTATCACGTCCACCATTTTCATTGGCTTTTCTCACCAGCCCGTCTGCGGCCTCATCCAGATTGATAGCAGGCGGTAGCAACAGTTCGCGGATCTCGCTGTCGGCGACCATGTCGGTCAGTCCGTCCGAGCACAGCAGGTAAATGTCACCGGACAACACCTCGTGCCTGGCAATGTCGATGACCACCTCACCGCTGACGCCCAAAGCGCGAGTAACGAGATTCTTGTCGCGCGAATACCGCGCTTCATCGGCCGTGACGATGCCGGCATCGATCTTGTCCTGCAGGCGTGAATGGTCACGCGTGATGCGCGTGAGGCTGTCGCCACGCAGCCGGTAAAGGCGTGAATCACCAACATGGGCAACCGTGACAGTGTTGCCAGCAAACAACGCCAGCACCAGCGTTGTCGCCATGCGGTAACACTCGGTGCGACGCTGCGCGGCATGAAAAATTGCGCGATTGACCTCGGTAATGCGCAGGCGCAGGAGTTTATGGGTGCTGGTATCACGCCCCGGGCTCCGTGACACACCCAGATCCCCCACAAGCAACTCGTGCAACATGGAAGTGGCCATCTCACTGGCCACCTCGCCCGCCTGATACCCACCCAGTCCATCCGCCAGAACAGCCAGCCCGATGGGGGGGGCAATGCGCACCGAGTCTTCATTGTGGGGACGGACCATGCCCGGGTGGGTACGCCGGGCCATTTCAAGCTCAAGACCAGCCGTCATGCCCGTTCTCAGCAAGCACGCGAGGCGCGGCGACAACCAGCGAGGCCAGACGTCGCACCAGATCCGCCGGCAAAATTCGCGCGACGGCAATGCGGCAAACCCCGATTCCGGGGAGGAAGCACAACGACTTCCCACCAGTCAAACCAAGCCGCCACCAAGGACACTCCCCCTTCGACGCGGCGGTCAGCACACGGCCCCATCGGTCGTTAACTTAAATAAACCATGGGACATTGTTACAGCCTTGGGGAGTACCCGTCAACCATAGACCGGTGCGTTGTGCGCACCGGCCAGGCATCAACTTACTCGGCGTCCGCCGATTTCTTGCCAAGGCGGCGGGAATCAAGCCATTTGCCAACGCCGACGACAAAGATCGCACCGATCGCAGCCACCACATACATGAGCACTTTATTCTCACCGCCCAGAAACCCAACCACGGCGGCATCAGTCATCAGCATTTCGCCAGCGACAAAACCGAGCAGCGCCGCGCCGAAGGTAATAATGACCGGGAACCGCTGCATCATGGTCAGCACGATCTTGCTGCCAAAAATAATGAGCGGAATACTGATCGCCAGACCAATGATGAGCAAGGCGACGCGCGCTTCCGGCGGACCGCTTTCAGCCGCGGCGGCCACGCCAATGACGTTGTCCAGGCTCATGACCAGGTCGGCAACCACGATGGTGCGGATGGCCACAAACAGATTGTCAGCACCGAGCAACTCAGGGTCTTCGTCGTCGCCGATGAGCAACTGGATGCCGATCCACAGCAGCAACAGGCCACCGACGACCTTCAGGTAGGGGTACTGCAGCAGTTGTACCGCAAAAATCGTCAGGACAACGCGCAGGACGATGGCGAGCACACTGCCGAAAATGATGGCCTTGCGCTGTTGCTGCGCCGGCAGATTGCGCGACGCCAGCGCGATGACAACGGCGTTATCGCCTGACAGCAGGATGTTGACCCAGATAATCTTGGCCAAGGCGATCCAGAAAATTGCAGTAACGATTGATTCCATAACACTCCCTCTCCTGTTCGATGCTTGAATACATCTGTAGATTTTGCACTAATCGAGCCATACAACAACGGCACCCGGAAGGGTGCCGTTTGTCGACGCCGTTTGTCGACGCCGTTTGCCGACGTGGTTTGCCAACAACCTGCTCCAAAAAAACTCAGAGCACGGATTTCAGCAATTTACCCATCTCAGCCGGATTTTTGGTTGTACGGATGCCGCAAGCTTCCATGACCGCCAGTTTTTCCTGAGCAGTACCCTTGCCCCCCGAGATAATAGCCCCTGCGTGCCCCATGCGCTTGCCTTCCGGTGCAGTAACCCCGGCAATGAAGCCAACAATTGGCTTTTTCATGTTGTCCCTGGCCCACAAGGCGGCTTCTTCTTCGTCCGATCCGCCAATTTCGCCGATCATGACCACCGCATCGGTATCCGGATCGTCATTGAACAGGCGCAGCACATCAATATGCTTGAGGCCGTTGACGGGGTCGCCGCCTATCCCCACGGCGCTGGACTGCCCCAGACCCAGCTCGGTCAGTTGACCGACCGCTTCATAGGTCAGCGTCCCCGAGCGCGACACAACGCCGATACGACCCTTGAGGTGAATGTGGCCGGGCATGATGCCAATCTTGAGTTCATCGGGCGTGATCACACCGGGGCAGTTAGGCCCGAGCAGCAGCGTTTTCTTGCCCATGCGGCGCATACGATCACGCACTTCGATCATGTCGCGCACCGGGATGCCTTCGGTAATGCAGACAACCAGATCCAGGTCGGCTTCGCAGGCTTCCCAGATGGCGGCGGCGGCGCCTTCAGGCGGCACATAAATCACCGAGACGTTGGCACCGGTCTGCTTCTTGGCTTCGGCGACATTGGCGAAGATCGGGATACCCTCGAAGTTCTCGCCTGCACGGCGCGGATTGACGCCGGCCACGTAAGCGTTGATGCCATTGGCATAATCGCGGCAGCCACGCGTGTGGAACTGACCGGTCTTGCCGGTAATTCCCTGCGTGATGACCTTGCTGTTGCGGTTGATCAGTATGGACATTTGTTTCCTTCCTTTTACAGGCTGGCCGCGCCATTGGCGGCGGCAACAACTTTTTGCCCGGCTTCGGTCATGTCATTGGCCGTGATGATCGGCAGGCCCGATTCGGCCAGCAGCTTCTTGCCCAGATCTTCGTTGGTGCCCTTCATGCGCACCACCAGCGGAACATGCAGATTGACCTCACGCACGGCGGCAATCACACCCTCGGCGATGGTGTCGCACTTCATGATGCCGCCAAAGATATTGACCAGAATCGCCTTGAGACCGGGATTTTTGAGCATGATCTTGAAGGCTTCGGTCACCTTCTCGGTGGTGGCACCGCCGCCAACGTCGAGGAAGTTGGCCGGTTCGCCGCCAAACAGCTTGATGGTGTCCATGGTCGCCATGGCCAGACCGGCGCCATTGACCAGACAGCCGATGTTGCCATCCAGGGAGATGTAGGACAGGCCAAAATTCGAGGCTTCGATTTCGGCCGGGTCTTCCTCGTCCAGGTCGCGCAGCGCGACGATTTCAGGATGACGGAACAGCGCGTTCGAATCAAAATTGAGTTTGCAGTCGAGCGCGATCACCTTGCCATCACCGGTCACGATGAGCGGGTTGATTTCGGCCAGAGCGGCATCGGTTTCCCAGAAAGCCTTGTAGAGCGCCTGCAGAATCTGGCGCGCGGCCGGCACGGCGCCCGCCGGCACGCCAATCTTGCTGGCCAGCATGTCGGCATCGGCGTCGAGCAGGCCAGTCTGCGGATCAATCGCCAGCTGGTGGATTTTCTCAGGGTGATGGGCGGCCACTTCCTCAATGTCCATGCCGCCTTCGCTGGAAGCCATCACAGCGACGCGCTGGCTGACGCGGTCCACCACCATGCCAAGGTAGAGCTCCTGCTTGATGTCGGCGCCTTCTTCAATCAGCAGACGGCGCACCTTCTGGCCTTCCGGACTGGTCTGGTGGGTCTTGAGCTGCATGCCGAGAATCTGGCCGGCAATGGTTTTCACTTCGTCGATCGAGCGGGCCAGCTTGACGCCACCACCCTTGCCACGGCCACCAGCATGGATCTGGGCCTTCACCACCCAGACCGGGCCGCCGAGCTGTTCGGCCGCCTTGACTGCCTCGTCGACTGAAAAACACGGCACGCTGCGAGGCACCGCAACACCATATTTTTTCAGGATTTCCTTGCCCTGATACTCATGGATCTTCATTTCAATTCCTCACTCAGATTCTGTTTGGTCCGCCACCGCATGCGGACCGGTGTACCACTTGGGAAACACCATGCGCACCACTTCGCTATCACTGCGTTGCGCATGACATTGATCAATCTGCAGGGGTTTTTTGCTGGTATCGGTTTTGATGATTTCGCGAAACATGGATTGCACCGCCAGCGTTGGCATGTGGTTGACCAGTTCACTCAGATGGGTACAGCGTTCGGTGCGGCCCAGACGTGTGGAGGACTCGGCGCGAAAGCGGTGCATCAGGTTCAGGCCCACCAGGCGGCCATAATCGGGCGCAACCGTCTCGCAGGTGCCGGGATAGGGCGCGGCATCCATATATCCGGCCGCTTCGAGTACATTGAACGCGCGATCAATGGTCAGCCGCAGATACATGTCATGCACCGGCTCACCGGCCGGGCGTATGCCGTGCAGCATCTGTACATCAACCGGTTTGTGGTCGCGCAGGTGACCTTCCAGATCCCACAGTCCGTCTTCGCGTTCGAAGGCCTCAAAGACCATCCGGCGGACATGCTTGGGTTTCCGGGCAACGGTAGGCGCGGGGAGCGGCATAGATCGGGTCGATCGGGGGGGTGATTCGAACTGGGTAGGACTCGTCGGGCGAGGTTTCCGGGTCATCGAAACTGGCTACCGAGTCAGACTTCCGAATCAGGCCACCAACAGAGCGCCAGGAACTTCGCAATGGCGAAATACAGTCAAGTCTCGAAGGATACCATAGGCCACCTTACGTCACGCTGACTCCGGGCTGACTCCGGGCTGAGTTCGGACTGAGTTCGGACTGACACTCGCTACGCCGGCATCATTCCGGCTCAGGATGCGCCGCCGCCTTCAATACCATGTTAATGACATGGTTATCAAACCCGCGTGCTGCCAGAAAGCGGGTCTGGCGCGCACGCTCGGCCAGATCGGCCGGTGGCGCCGAATATCGGCGCGCCCAGACCGCCTTGCAGCGCGCGCACTCGCTGTCCTTCAGGTCGGCGAGTTTGCCCGACACCAGCTCCGGCGCAAGGCCGTGCTGGCCCAGTTCCTGAGCGATGCGCAAGCGGCCATAACGCTCCATGCGCCGGCGCACGAGGCTGTCGGCAAAGCGGGTATTCGAGAGCAGCCTGGCGCGCTCGAGCTCGTCAAGCAGGCTTGCGAGTTCATCGGCACTTTCAGCGTGAGGCGCCAGCTTGCGCGCCAGCTCACTGCGGCTGTGCTCACGCCGCGCCAGCGCGGCGATGGCCCGCTGGCGCAGCGTCAGGGCCGGGCCGAAGCCCACGACTTCAGTCTTCCCCGGACTCCGGTGCGCGCGGATTGACACCAAGGCGCTCGCGCACCAGGTTTTCAATTTCGATGGCCATGTCGCGGTGTTCCTTGAGGAATTCGCGCGCATTGTCCTTGCCCTGACCGATCTTTTCGCCCTTGTAGGCATACCAGGCGCCCGACTTGTTGACGATGTCAGCCTCGGAGCCAAGATCGAGAATCTCGCCCTCCCGCGAAATGCCCTCGCCATACAGAATGTCGAACTGCGCCACCTTGAAGGGAGGCGCAACCTTGTTCTTGACCACCTTGACCTTGGTTTCCGAACCGATCACCTCGTCACCCTTCTTGATCGAGCCGGTGCGGCGGATGTCCAGACGGACCGAGGCGTAGAACTTGAGCGCATTGCCCCCCGTTGTGGTTTCGGGGTTGCCGAACATGACACCGATCTTCATGCGGATCTGGTTGATGAAAATCACCAGAGTATTGGTGCGCTTGATCGAGCCGGTCAGCTTGCGCAGCGCCTGTGACATCAGGCGGGCCTGCAGGCCGGGCAGGGAATCGCCCATTTCGCCTTCGATTTCAGCCTTGGGCGTGAGCGCCGCGACCGAGTCGATGACGATCAGGTCGACCGAGCCGGAACGCACCAGGGCGTCGGCGATCTCGAGCGCCTGTTCACCGGTGTCCGGCTGGGAAATAAGCAGTTCCTGCAGGCTCACGCCCAGCTTTTGCGCATATTGCGGGTCGAGTGCGTGTTCGGCGTCGATGAAGGCGCAGGTGCCGCCCAGTTTTTGCATTTCGGCGATCACCTGCAGGGTGAGCGTGGTTTTGCCCGACGATTCCGGACCGTAGATTTCAACCACACGGCCGCGCGGCAAGCCACCCACGCCCAGCGCGATGTCGAGTCCGAGTGAGCCCGTCGAGACGACCTGGATGTCGGCGACGACCTCGTTTTCGCCCAGGCGCATGACCGAACCCTTGCCGAACTGCTTTTCGATTTGCGCCAGCGCGGCGGCCAGCGCCTTGCTCTTTTCAGCGCTGGCCTTGTCGGCAGCGCCATTGGACTTTGCTTTTGTATCTTCCATTGAGGGATTCCTGAGTCGATGACGGACGGGGTGATGCCAGATTGATCGGGTAATACGGAGGACCAGCCAGATGGACGGGTTGCAAGCGCCCGGACAGTGCGCCAAATATACCGCATCACACCCTCGCTTGGGTGAACAAGGGCAACAGATCGACACAAGCTGACAAACTCCGAATAGAATCAACGCCAGAACAAGGATCTGGCCCTCGCCATCCGACCCACCGCAAGCCAAACCAGGACGCCCCGATGAGAATCCTGATCGCTGAAGATGACAACGTGCTGGCCGATGGCCTATCGCGCTCGCTGCGCCTGGCTGGATTTGCCGTCGATGGCGTGGTCAATGGCCATGACGCCGACAATGCCCTTTCGAGCGAAGATTACGACCTGCTGATCCTCGACCTCGGCCTGCCACGCATGGCCGGGCTGGAGGTGTTGCGGCGCCTGCGCCTGCGCAATTCACGCGTGCCGGTGCTCATCCTGACGGCAGCCGACTCGGTCGAACAGCGCGTCACCGCGCTCGATCTGGGCGCCGACGATTTCATGGCCAAGCCCTTCGCCCTGTCCGAACTCGAGGCGCGCGTGCGCGCCCTCGTGCGCCGCGGTGCCGGTGGCGGCCCCACCGTCATGAAACACGGCCCGCTGAGCTACGACCAGATCGGCCGAACCGCCTATCTGCACGATGAAACCCTGGAACTGTCGGCGCGCGAACTGGGCCTGCTGGAAATCCTGCTGCAGCGCAGCGGCCGTCTGGTCAGCAAAGACCAACTGGTGGGCCACCTGTGCGAATGGGGTGAAGAAGTCAGCAACAACGCCATTGAAGTCTACGTGCACCGTCTGCGCAAAAAAATCGAGGGCGGCGGCATCCGCATCGCCACAGTTCGCGGCCTCGGGTATTGCCTGCAGAAATACGTCACCAGCCCCTGATGTCCGCCAGCCTGTCCGCCCCCCCCGCCGCGCCCACCGCCACCGCAGCGACCGATCCCGCGGACCCGGCCACACCGGACGAGGCCCCTCAGGCCCACTCCCTGTTCGGCGAAATCCTCGACTGGATGCTGGCCCCGCTGCTGCTCATCTGGCCAATGAGCATCGCCATCACCTATCTGGTGGCGGCCTCGATTGCCAATGCGCCATTTGACCGTGGCCTTGAAGAAAGCGCTATGGTGCTGGCGCAACAGATCAAACTGGTCGACAACAAGGCGCGCCTCGTGCTACCCCTGCCCGCCAACGATATCCTGCGCGCCGACGAAACCGACCGCGTGTATTACCAGGTGCTCGGCAGCCGCGGCGAATTCATCGGCGGCGATATCGAACTGCCGCTGCCGCCTGAGGAAGAAGGCGATGTCGCCGGCGTAGTACGTTTTCGTGACGACAACATGCGTGGCGAAGGCATCCGCGTGGCCTATGTGCATGTCGAACTGCGCGCCCTGCCAGGCGCCCAGGCACCACTGGTGCAGGTTGCCGAAACACGCGGCAAGCGCGCCCAGCTGGCCAACGAAATCATCAAGGGCGTCATCCTGCCGCAGTTCGTCATCCTGCCCATTGCCGTGATTCTGGTGTGGTTTGGCCTCTCGCGCGGCATCCGTCCGCTCTACCGTCTGCAGCAAAGAATCCAGTTACGCAAGCTCGATGACATGAGCCCGATCAACCTGCTTGAAGCGCCCGAGGAAGTGGGTCCGCTGGTCAACTCGTTCAATCAATTGCTGGCGCGCCTCGAACACAACATTGAAGACCGAAAGCGTTTCATCGCCGACGCCGCCCACCAGATGCGCACGCCGCTGGCCGGCCTGCGCACGCAGGCCGAGCTGGCCATGCGTCAGACCGATCCGGCCGAAATCCAGCGCAGTCTGCAACAACTGGCCACCGGCAGCGCACGCGCCACGCGTCTGATCAACCAGTTGCTGACCATGGCGCGCGCTGAAAACCGCAGTGGTGTGCGGCCGGTGCTCGAATCGCTCGATCTGGACTCGCTGGCTCGCGACGTCATGCACGACTGGGTGCCGATCGCACTTGAAAAAGGCATCGATCTGGGCTTTGAGGGCGCCTCGGGCCCGACGCGTCTGGCCGGCCATCCCGTGCTGCTCTCCGAACTCATCAAAAACCTCATCGACAATGCCATTCACTACACGCCCGCCGGTGGCAGCGTGACCGTGCGCATCAGCGTCGATGACGACACCCATCAAGTCCTGCTTGATGTCGAGGATACCGGCCCTGGCATCCCGGCCGCCGAACGTGGTCTGGTCTTTGAACGCTTCTACCGCGTGCTCGGCAACCATGCCGATGGCAGCGGCCTGGGGCTGGCCATCGTGCGCGAAATTGCGCAACAGCACGATGCCATCATTGCGCTCGCGTACAACCCGCATGCGCGCGGAGCACTGCCAGGAACACTGGTGCGCGTGCGCTTCCCGGCGCAGCAAACGAACGAGCACACCGACTGAACCTGCCGGGCTCAAATCTTGCGACGCATGTTGCAGTGCAATGCCTGCCAACAATGCTGCAACGCAGCGTGGCACAGCAATTTTTATCTGTCAGTTTCATGTCAGCTTCACGTCAGCGCTCCGTAAGTTTGCCCCACCACAATTCACTTCACGCCAGAAACTCTGGCCGGCGCGTCCTGGACCCATCGAAGCAACCTCAATACTTCCACGCAAGGAGGAGACATGGCAACAACTACCCATCCCACACCCCCGCCGATGACCGCCGAAGAACGCAAGGTCATCTTTGCCTCTTCGCTGGGCACCGTATTCGAGTGGTACGACTTTTACCTGTACGGCTCGCTCGCCGCCATCATCTCGCGCCAGTTCTTTTCCGGCGTCAACGAAACTGCCGCCTTCATCTTTGCCCTGATGGCCTTCGCCGCCGGTTTTGCGGTGCGTCCGTTTGGCGCTCTGCTGTTTGGTCGCCTGGGTGATATGGTCGGTCGCAAGTACACCTTTCTGATCACCATCCTGATCATGGGTCTGTCGACCTTCGTGGTCGGTCTTTTGCCGAGCTACGCCTCGATCGGCGTCACTGCACCAATCATCCTGATCGGCTTGCGCCTGTTGCAGGGTCTGGCGCTAGGCGGTGAATACGGTGGTGCGGCAACCTACGTGGCCGAACACGCGCCACATGGCAGGCGTGGTTTTTACACGTCATGGATCCAGACCACAGCGACACTTGGCCTGTTCCTCTCCCTGCTGGTCATTCTGGGCGTGCGTACTGCCATCGGCGAAGCCGAGTTTGCCGCCTGGGGCTGGCGCGTGCCGTTCCTGGTGTCGGTGCTGCTGCTGGCGGTGTCGGTCTGGATTCGCCTGTCACTCAACGAGTCACCGGTATTCAAAAAAATGAAGGCTGAAGGCAAGGGTTCGAAAGCCCCCCTTACCGAATCGTTTGGTCAGTGGAAGAACATGAAGGTCGTCATCCTCGCCCTGTTCGGCCTGACCGCCGGCCAGGCCGTGGTGTGGTACACCGGTCAGTTCTACGCGTTGTTCTTCATGACCCAGACGCTCAAGGTCGACAACGCAACGGCCAACTTGCTGATCGCTGGTTCCTTGTTGATCGGCACGCCCTTCTTCGTGGTGTTTGGCATACTCTCCGACAAAATCGGCCGTAAGCCCATCATCATGGCAGGCTGCCTGATTGCCGCGCTGACCTACTTCCCGATCTTCTCGGCCCTGACCCACTACGCCAATCCGCAGCTCGAATCGGCGCAGCAAAAGAGCCCGGTGAAGGTGGTGGCCAATGCGGAGACCTGCTCGTTCCAGTTCAACCCGGTCGGCACGACGCAGTTCACCAGTTCGTGTGATATCGCCAAGGGTTTCCTGGCACGTGCCTCGGTCAATTACTCGAACGAAAATGCCGCAGCCGGCACCGTCGCGCAAATCAAGATCGGCGACAAAACAATCGAAAGTTTTGAAGGCGCGGGCCTGAGCCCGGCCGACTTCAAGACCAAGACCGCCGAGTTCAACAAGACCATGGGTGATGCCATCAAGACGGCTGGCTATCCGGCCAAGGCGGACAGCGCACAGATCAACATCGTCATGGTGCTCGTGATGCTGACCATCCTGGTGATCTACGTCACCATGGTCTACGGCCCGATTGCCGCGATGCTGGTTGAACTGTTCCCGACGCGCATTCGTTACACCTCGATGTCGCTGCCATACCACATCGGCAATGGCTGGTTCGGCGGCTTCCTGCCGACCACCGCCTTCGCCATGGTGGCGGCCACCGGCGACATCTACTACGGATTGTGGTATCCGATCGTCATCGCGCTCATGACCTTTGTCATCGGCATGCTGTTCGTCAAGGAAACCAAGGACGTCGATATTCTGGCGGCCGACTGATTGCCCTCGCAAGAGCAAGCGTAGTTAGCAGTACCTCCCTCAAGCCCCGCGAAAGCGGGGCTTTTTTTCATCCTGCCGTTCTTGCCGTGTTGTTTTCAGCCTGAAGTGCGCGGGATCGTTTGACGGCAGAGCGCGTTTTCGCCATAATCTTGGTCCCGCCGCGTTGAAATTTGCATCGGCTGTGGTGACGGTGATATAGCTCAGTTGGTTAGAGCACAGCACTCATAATGCTGGGGTCGGTGGTTCAAGTCCACCTATCACCACCAAAATTACGTTTCAGGAAGTCCAAAGAAGTCCACCACCGGAGTCCACAAACCCGCGTATCTCCCACTGAGAGAACGCGGGTTTTTTGTTGCCGGGAGCATGTTCGCATGTTCGGGGTCCGCATGTTCGCATGTTCGCATGTTCGGGTTCAGGTCTTGAGTTTTGCGTGAAAAATGGCGGGAACCGCAAAAGAAAGACCCCAGATGCGGGTGTGCAGGCGCGCTCCAAGACGGCATCCACTTTAGCCGAGCGGATCAGTGCTAAAAAAAGAGAATGACCATTAGGAACAAGCTCAACATGAAAATATTACTGCCGCTGCTGGCTCTGATTGCACAAAATGTTTATGCGCTGGATATTCCTGCTACCGGAATTCAGCCCCATGGATTACAGCGCTACTGCACAGCAATCGATTGCGTTGACTCTTTAGGGAAATTCAAAAATATTTACACCATTAAAAAGAGCAATCTGCCGCAAGTGATTCCCAAGCGGGAAAGCTTAAGCTGGAGTGACAAATCCATAGCAAGCAGGGCCAATTTAATTTTTGAGCGCAATCCTGCAGTAGCGATGTTGCTGATTGAGAATGGTGAAATAATTTTCGAGAGATATGACCCGAGAGTCAACGAAAAAACACCCTTGCTGGGTTACTCGATGAGCAAGAGTCTTACCAGTATGAATGTAGGAAGTGCCATGTGTTCTGGCGTGTTTGGCCCCATCAATACGCAGGCAAAAAAAATTAACCCGTCATTGGACGGGCTGTCTTATGGTGACGCCACGATCAAAGAATTGTTGATGATGTCCAGCGGGTCAATTCGCGGCACTTTGAAAGACGGTGGTAATCCCAAGAATGCAGGACTTGGCAATCCTGCTTACCAGAAATTGTATTGGGAAGTCCAAAATCAGCTGAAGGCGTTTGGCCGATATGAAAAAAATAAGGCGGGTGAATTTCTGAAGCCTGGCGAAGAATTCAACTATAAGAATCTTGACACTCAAACGCTGGCTCTTTTATTTAAAAAAGAAGGCGAGATGAGCTTTCAGAATTATTTTGAAAAAAATATCTGGCAATCCATTGGTGCTGAAAATGACGGCTACTGGATCCATGACAACAATGGGATCGTGCATTCCCCGGCCAGCTTCCATGCAACGCTTAAAGATTGGGGGCATGTTGCGCTCTATCTTCAAAATGTATTGGTGACCAATCAGCAGGATGACTGTTTTACGACGTATCTGAAAGAGGCCACCCGCCAGCAAATTCAAAATCGCGGCGAAGAGCTCGGTGACGAATATTGGGTAGGCAGAGCATTTTCTGGTTATGGCTACCAGTTTTGGACCAACCCGGTCGGAGGCCCATCAGACGCTTTTTACATGCTTGGCTACCGAGGACAAAGAATTGCAGTGAACCCAAAGAAGAAAAAAATTATGGTTGTTATTTCTTCAGAGGAGAATTACATGGGTGCGCTCTACGATTTATTTGCTAAATGGTAAATTTTCCAGAAAGATTGAACGTGGAGTTGTCCCGCTCACCTATTTTTATTGCCCTCCGGGGTTGCCGTGCCGCCACCGCTCGCTTGGTGTCGGCTTGTCTTCACACCCTGCCTCTGGGGCTCATGCTGGCTGCAGTGGCTGCGCCGGTGACAGGAGCACCTTCCTTGTCAGCCGACTCGGTTACCGTGGCCCATCACGTCACGGGCGCCGAGCGCTACCGGGTCGCCATGGTGCTCCCTGCGCAGCGTGACACACCGCTGCCGCTGATACTGGTGCAGCATGGCAGCAGTCCGACCGAATCATTTGGTACTTGCCCTTGGTTGGGCTCGAACAAGGATTGCGTCAAGACCGATGTCTTTTCAAAAGAACTGGTGGCGCAAGCCCTGCAAGCCGGATTCGCCGTGGCAGTGATCGATGCATTTTCCGAACTGGGGGTCAGCAACCGGGACAAAACCCAGTTCCCCAATGCCACAAACTATGCCTTGCATCTGCGCCGAATTCTACGCAGTGATGCCCGTTTCGATCAGAGCCGAATCTACTACACGGGATTCAGCTATGGCGGCGCTTCCGTGTTGGGGGTCATCTCACGCCCCACAGAATCATTCCGGGCCATTGCCCCTGTGGAAGCCGGGTGCCAATTCCAGCCGTCCGGACGACGGCTGCCCTACCCAGTGCTTTTCGTCCTTGGCGATCGCAGTCACTATCCACCCAAGCCCTGCCTGTATCTCCAAAAGGCCCTTCAGGACGCCGGCTCAGATGCGCGGGCCGTGGTTCTCGAGGGGGCCGATCACAACTTCGGCATCGGCGCGACTCGTTCAGGGCCGAGCCAGTCGCTCAACGGTTGTACTGACAACGCGGTGATTGTCGAGGGTCGCACCTGGCTGCACCTGAACGGGCAGCCAACAACCCGTGAAGACGCCATTCGGACATGCACCACCTTCGTGGGCTTCTCAAGTCAGGACTCGACGCTTCTGCCCAAGGCCGTCGAGCATGTGGTGTCGTTCTTCAAAAACCACTGACCCGTGTGCCGATGATCGGCGGCGCGCAAGCGCAAACGAATGCCGGCAAGGCACCGGTATATCGATACAACTGCATCTGGAAAGCGCCGGTAGAAGGCTGCTGACCAGCGCCCCCTCGCTCCAAGGCAGTGAAGGGGCGCCGCGCGGTCAATCCATCTGAATGTTTCGGTCCTTGATCAGTTGCGACCAGCGCCCTATTTCCGAGCGGATGACATTGCGGAACTCCTCCGCGCTGCCGGGTCGTGGAGCCCCTCCCTCCCGTGCCAGGATGGCTGCCACATCGGGCAGTGCGAGAACCGCATTGAGTTCCTCGTTGAGCCGCTTCACGATCGGAGCCGGCAGCCGAGCCGGGCCCAGTATTCCCCACCATACCTCAAGCTCAAACCCGGGTAGTCCGGCCTCGGCCACAGTAGGCAAGTCGGGGGCAATTGGAGATCGCTTCGTGCCCGTCATGGCCAGCGCCGTCATCTTGCCGGTACCAAGAAACGGGGTCATCGACGCCAGACTGGGCAGCGCCATTTGCAGGGTTCCGCCCATCAGATCCGTGAACGCCGGCCCCATGCCTTTGTACGGCACGTGCACCAGTTGCACTTTTGCCGCTGCGGCGAGAAGTTCGGTGCCCAGATGATTCAATCCGCCAATGCCGGCGGAACCGTAGTTGATCGTCTTTGGTTTGGCGCGTGCGAGGTCGATGAATTCGCGCAGGCTCGAAATCTTGAGCGCATTGGAGACGACCACAGCGAAGGGCCCGGCGGCCACTTGACCGATGGGCTCGAGATCTTTCACGAGGTCGTAGGGCAGCTTCTTGCCCGCGGCAACATTGGTGGTAATCGAAGTGGAAACAAAAAGCAGGGTGTAGCCGTCCGGGGCAGACTTGGCCGCAGCGTCGGTTCCCATCGTGCCGCCCGCACCGCCTTTATTGTCGACGATGACGGGCTGGCCGAGCCGGGTGCTCAGTCTCTCCGCCATGAGCCGCGAGATGATGTCATTACTGCCGCCGGGTGGAAAAGGGACGATGAGCTTGATGGGACGATTGGGCCAACTGGATTGTGCAATGCTCGCAGTGGGCAGCAGGAATGCAGCACCAGCGAACAGCAGTGCTGCGGGAATGAAGCCGCTCATGAATTTTAATTTACGCATTTTTCTCGTCATCCGCAAAAAGACTGGCTAAGGTGCGGGACACCCGGAACATGGTCCCGAGCGCGCCTGGTTTTGATTCGTTCAAAGTGGAGTCATGACCCGCATGAGCTCCGAAATATCCGTCATTGATTCGAGCTTGCCAACCGTGGAGATCAGGCGCGCGGCCGTATCCGCGGCCATGGGCCTGGCGGCGAAGGTGGCACAGTCCGTGGTCTTGGCTGCAAATTCCGCTTCGGTCATGGCGTTTTTTGGGTGACCTTTCGGGTAGTCGATGCGCGTCTCCATCGTGGTGCCGTCGCGAAACTGGATGACGACCTTGGCCGGGGTCACGAATCGGCTCCAGTCGCGCTCGATATCGGCATCGACATAAGGCTGCACGCGCTTGGCGAGCTCAAGTATATCGGAACGCTGCAGGCCTTCGTCGGAGAAATGACCCATGCCGAGCTTGCCGTCGACCCAGGCTGCGGCGACCGTGTAGGGAATGCTGAACTGCGCCTCGACGATGGTGCGTGGCGCCAGCCGGATATGCTCGGGCACGCATACCATTTGGTAGCCCGGCGCGGTGACGCCAACGCGGATCGATTCAATGTCTTGCGCCGGTCGTGGCGCCTGATTTCGTAATTGCAGGACCGCATCGACCGCGGCGTGAACGTCGCGGCAACACGGATACGGTTTATAGCTGAGGTTCATCAGTTCAAAGCGCTTGCCGAGGTCGGCGCGCGCCACTTCGCGATCGACACGATCGCCCAGATAGACGCGAAAGAAACCATCAGCCCCGTCAAACACCCCCTGCGCGCCGCGGATGCCGCGTTTGGCAAGTTGCACGGCGACCACGGCGGCCTGCGCTGCCAGTCCCGGCTGGAGCCGCTTCATCAGCGAGGCATCGCGCGTCACCTGATGATTGCCCGCCACCGAACTGTAGACGATGCCAAAGGCGTTCACCATTTCCTCTGGGG
This sequence comes from Burkholderiales bacterium, assembly GCA_947475815.1. Taxonomy (GTDB): domain Bacteria; phylum Pseudomonadota; class Gammaproteobacteria; order Burkholderiales; family Burkholderiaceae_D; genus CANJOT01. The sequence goes on from CANJOT010000026.1 coordinate 20,198, forward strand.
TCAGGCCCAACGCCCGTCCGGCAGCAGCGGTGGCGCCGAAGTAGCCGAGCAGCGATGTGTAGATAAAGCCGCTCTCGATGATATCGACCTTGATGGCCACGCCCAGACGGCAGGTCACTTCGAGACCCGCGGCGACGGCGGCGATGAGGTCAGCGCCGGATATCTTGCCGCGCAATTGTCCCGCCGCGATCGCTGCCGGCACGCTGGTCACCCCCGCATGCAAGATCGCGCCGTCATGCGTATCGTCATAGTCACGGGCATGCGACATGCCGCCATTCACCCAAGCCGCATGATGAGCGGGATATTTGCCGCCAAATACGAACATGTCGGCCTGGCCGACACCAGCCCATTCCTGGACCAGGCCCGAGACTTCGGCAATGGCCTGCGCGGACGACCCTGCCAGCGCGCAAGACAGCGTATCGAGAATATTGTTCTTGACCGCGTTGACGACAGCGATATCGAGATCTGTGGTCTTAATCGCCGAGGCGAAATGCGCCAGATCGATGACGAGATCGGGTAGCGCAGGTCTTGTTTCAATGGCGTGAGCGGCAGCGGTCATGTGAGCTTTCTTTTGATAGAGCAGAGTGGGCCTTTTTCGGCTCGACTGCGGCTGGCTTATGCAGGCTGGATGATGCAGGCTGGATAAGCAGGCTTTCTTTTGCGGGCTTGTTCATGTCAGGCTGCATCATGCGCTACGGCTGAGGCCGAAGACATCGTCAAGCTTCTCCGCATCGCGCCAGCTGCTGCCGATGTGTGAACGAATGATGGGGTGTCCTGAGCCATGCATGCCTCCGTAATTCTTATCATAATGTTCATATATACGAACAAAGGTACGCATATATGATAAATTTTAGGTTGACCCGCAGGTCATGTCAATGCCTTTTTCCTGCGCTCGGGGTCTTGCGTTTTGCGTGAAAAATGGCGGGGAACGCAAAAGACGGTATCTGACCCCAGGTGTGACCCCAGGTGCAGGTGCTCTCAACGGATAGCCAGGCTGTGCGTCAACGTCAAAGCCAGCGGCGTGGTTAGCGCGGAAAATATCGTCGACAACACCAGTCCTCCCGCCACTGGGCCACCCAGCACCCCAAACTGCCGCGACACAAGATAAACATTGGTGCCTACAGCGATCGAGGCCAGCAGCACCACAACCTGCGTTTCCATGAGCGGCAGTCCGATTGCCCAGGCCAGCAGCCAGACCACGATCGGGTGCACCAGCAGTTTCACGCCGGTCATCGCCAGACTGATTCGCCATCCCTCGCGGATACCGTAACCCGCAAGCCCCATCCCTACCGCGATCAATGCCAACGGCGCTGCCGTGTCTGCAACAAACTTGAGCGGGACATCAAGGATCTCGGGCAGGGGCAGGCCGGTGAGTCCGAACAGCAGTCCTGAAAGAATGCCGATCACCACCGGGTGTTTGATCACGGCGGTCAATGTCTTGACGCAGCCGGCGAGCGAAAAGCTGCCGTGACGTGCCCATTCCACGGACACCGTCACCATCGTCCACAGGATCAGGGTGTTGAAGACCAGCACGAGCGCCACCGAAGGCAGGGCGGCGTCGCCGAGGGCGACCTTGGCGAGGGGCAGGCCGAGCATCACGTTGTTGGAAAACACGCCACCGAGCGCAAACACCGATTGGCTCACGCCATCGAGCCGGAATGCCTTCCAGGCCAGCAGTCTGCCGAACAGAAACACCAGGAAACAACTGCCGAAAAAGGCGAACAACAAGCGCCCATCCACAGGCGGCAGCGCGGAGAAGTTGCTCATCAGGCGAAACAGCAAGGCCGGCAAGGCGACGCTGAACACAAAGGTGGTCAGGCTGTCGGACACTGACTTTGGCCAGCGCGACAGGCGCATCAGGGCATAACCGAACAGGATCAGCAAGAACAGCGGCAGGGCCAGAGAGACGTGGTGCGTGAAGGTGTTCATCAAAAACCGGCAGGCCGGTGTGTGTTGCCGAGATGGGCACTTTACCCTGCGCTCTCTTCGAAAGGAGGCGGGCGATCCCATCAAATCACGCCAATGTTGATTTCTCCTCGGGAATTCGCCAATAAAAAAGTCCCCCCTTTTGTGCTGATCGCAACAAATTCCTGAACACGGCACGCGGCACTCGGATCGGGAATCGGGAATCGGCACGCTGGCCGCTGACGCTGCCGGGCCAAGGCTGGATGACCGTGGCACACCGGCTGCACTCGAAGAAGCGCGCGATCTGGCCCGGCGTTGGAAAAAAACAGCATTGGCGAACTGTGACGGAGTTCCCTCTGCGGCTATCATGATCAACTTCCGATCACCACGGATTGAAAGGGAAGGTCGTGTCAAAACCGGCAGAACTTGCCAGCGGCGCGCTGGGCGCATTTGAATCGGCCGTCATGGGCATTGCCGGCACCGCGCCGGCCTTCAGCGTCGCCGTCACGACGGCGGCCATCGTCGCCTCGGTCGGGGTGTTGTCGGTGGGCAGCATCCTCTACTGCGGCCTGATCATGTTCGGCATCATGCTGGCATTTTTTCACCTGAGCAAAATCACGCCGCATGCCGGCGCGGCCTACGCATGGGTAGGTCACGTGTTCGGCCCGACCTGGGGATTTTTCGCGGGCTGGGGTTTGCTGGTGGCGTCGATTTTTTTCATGGTCTCGGCCACCATTCCGGCTGCCACCTCGACACTGGTGCTGATCGCGCCCGATCTGGTCGAAAGCCCCGGCTGGGTGACCTGCACGGCGGCAATCTGGCTGACGCTGGTGACCATCGTCGTCACCAAGGGCATCAAGCACGCCAGCGTCACCCAAATGATCCTCACCGGCATTGAAACGGTGGTGGTGCTGGCCCTGATCATTGGTGCCTTCATCCAGTATGGCGGCAAGCCGGCACACACGCCGTCGATCATCTGGTTTTCGCCGTTTTCGTTCACGCCACAACTGTTCGCCACGGGTGCACTGACGGCCATCTTTTTTTACTGGGGCTGGGACGTCACCATGAACCTGAGCGAGGAAACGCGCAGCGGCGAAAACGGCAAAACCCATCCGGCCAGCCGCGGCGCGTTCTGGGCGATGGTCAACCTGATTCTGTTTTTCATCATCATGATGGTGGTCGTGCTGATCGTGCTGACCGATGAAGAAATCGCCACGGCTAACACCAACGTGCTGTATGCGATTGCCAACAAGCTCTTTCCCGCGCCCTGGAACTACCTGGCGGTATTGTCGACCATCCTGAGCACCATCGGCACGATCGAAACGCAGATCCTGCAGTTTTCGCGCAGCATGTTCGCCATGGCGCGCGACGACATGCTGCACCCGCGCTATGCCAGGGTGCACCACGAATGGCAGACGCCCTGGATTGCCACCCTCGTCATCTGGGGTCTGGGCATGTTGCTGCTGTTCTGCTCGTCCTATATGCCGTCGGTGAAAAAAATCCTCGAGAGTTCTATTCTGGCCATCGGTTTCCAGATCTGTTTTTACATGAGTCTGGCCGGCTTCGCCTGTGCCTGGCACTACCGCGCAAAAATTGGCGGCAGTGCTTACGACGCCATCTCGTATGTGCTCTGGCCGCTGCTCGCGGCGCTGTTCATGGTGTTTGTTGCCCTGTATAGCGTGCCGACCTTCGATACCATTACCAACCTGATGGGACTCGGCGGGCTATTGATCGGCTTCGTCCCGTTGCTGCTCGGCCGGCAGCGCCGCAATGTCACGGCGCGCAGCACGAGCGGGGGCTGAACCCGCACAGCGACGGCGCGCGCTCTGGCCCGCGGTCTGCGCAATCCGCCTGACTGGCGGCACGCGCCCTTCAGTGCTAAAATCGGCCCGAAATTGAAATTCAACTCGCTGAATTCAAAGAATTTTTTGAAATTCTTGAAGTTTTTCCGCGATCTTCACGCGCGCACCCAACACAGGCCGCCGGGCGGCGTCACCACGGCGCGCCAAACCTGCCGATTTGCGTTACCCTTTCAGCTACCATGACCGACTCTCGTTTTTTGCACCGCGCGGCGCTGTCGCTGCTCCCGCTCCTGTTGCTGCTGGCTTCGGCAAGCGCCAGCGCGGGTGGCCCGCGCGCCTTCCCGGGGGACAGCGTGCAGGTAAAACTGCACGCCCTGGCCAACGGCATGATGCTCGTTGACGATGGTGTGACACTGCAAGTCTCCAACAGCGTGCGCATCTACAACGAAGAAAACCGCACCGTCACACGCGGCCGCCTGCCCACCGAAGTCACGGTACGCCTGCTGCTCGACCGCACCGCGCAGGTGCAGCGCATCTGGATCCTCGCCGCCGACGAAATTGACGCCAACCCTGACAACAAGCAGCTGACGCGCCAGCGTGAGCGCGCCGGCGCCGGTGTCAAGGCAAGCGCCACAACTAACGCAGCCAACGCCACCAACGCCACCGCCACGAGCAGCAACGCCCCATGAGCAAGAAGCTTTATATCAAGACCTTCGGCTGTCAGATGAACGAGTACGACTCCGACAAGATGGCCGATGTCCTCGGCCTCTCGGACGGACTGGTCAAAACCGACAGGCCGGAAGATGCCGACGTCATTTTGTTCAACACCTGCTCGGTACGTGAAAAGGCCCAGGAGAAGGTGTTTTCCGACCTCGGCCGGGTCCGCGACCTCAAACGCCTGCGGCCCGATCTGGTGATCGGCGTTGGCGGCTGTGTGGCCAGCCAGGAAGGTGCCGCCATCATCAAGCGCGCGCCCTATGTCGATCTGGTGTTTGGCCCGCAAACCCTGCATCGCCTGCCGGCCATGATCGAAGCGCGCCGCAGTACCGGCCGCGCGCAGGTGGACATCAGCTTTCCGGAAATCGAGAAGTTCGACCACCTGCCACCGGCGCGTGTTGAGGCCGCCAGCGCATTTGTGTCGATCATGGAGGGCTGCTCAAAATACTGCAGCTTCTGCGTCGTGCCTTATACCCGCGGGGAGGAGGTGTCGCGCAATTTCGAAGACGTGCTCGTCGAGATCGCCGGCCTGGCCGACCAGGGCGTACGTGAAGTCACGCTGCTGGGCCAGAACGTCAACGCCTACCTCGGCAAAAACGCCGATGGCGAACTGACCGACTTTGCCAGCCTGCTTGAATACGTCAGTGAAATTCCTGGCATCGAGCGGGTGCGCTTTACCACTTCGCATCCGAAAGAATTCAACCAGCGCCTCATTGATGCCTGGGGCCGTCTGCCCAAAGTCATGCCCCATCTGCACCTGCCGGTGCAGTCGGGCTCAGACCGTATCCTCATGGCCATGAAGCGCGGTTA